>JBOHVN010000186.1:0-44342 GCA_050735675.1 Binatia bacterium
CCTTTGTTCCACGCTTCCTTCAGACCCCACCTCGCGGTGGATGCCCTTGCGCTTCGCTAGCCTTCACCTCCATCAGGTTGGCACAGGGACTTTCACCCTGTTAGTCTCCGCCCATGCCCAGCACGCATGAAACGACCCCGCAGCAGCAACCTGCTGGGTATCGAATCTCAGTGATATTTCTCCCGAAAGTTGTCACCCCCGAATGTTTTTATCAGGATCCAGCCTGAGTTCGCCTGTGGTGAGCCCTAGTCGAACCACCGCTAAATGCATGCGGGAATGACGGACTGTGACAGTGCCATAACCGTGACAAGTTGTGTGGGGAATTCACCCCACGGAGATTGCACCGCACGGCCGTTGGACGCTTGAAAGGTTTTTAAATTTTGGCGTATTTCCCGGTGAGTTGCGGCGTGTTCCCTTCCAATCCCTTCTCTTGCCGTTGCAACCGCGTCTCTCTTTTCCAGGTGCGGTTGAGATTATCGCGGATCTTGACGCGCAGGCGGCCCAGCGGCTCGGTCTCGATTTCGATCAGGTCGCCGTCTTGAAACGGATTGAGGCCGCGGTGATTGGTTCCCAGCGCCAACACGTCGCCCGGCTCGAGCGCGTGGATCGAACTGATCCATTCAATACACCGCGGGATTTTGTGCGCCATGTCGCTGGTGTTGTAGTTCTGCATCAACGTGCCGTTGTTCCACAGCCGGACTTGCAGAGCGTGCGGATCCTTCACTTCGTCGGCGGTCACGATATAAGGGCCTATCGGCGCGAAGGTGTCGCGCGATTTCATCTGATAGAACGTATTGCCCGAGGGCGGCAAGCCGCGCGCTGATCCGTCGATAAAATTAACGTAACCGAAAACATAGTCCATCGCCTTGGCGGCAGGCACGTTGGCGGCGCGCTTGCCGATCACCAAAGCCAGCTCCGCCTCCCCCTCGAAAATGGTCGCAGGCACATCGGGCAGAACCATCGTGTCACCGTCGCCGATGACGCAACCCGGCGACTTATGAAAAGCATTGATCGGCGCCGGCTCTTTGCGCGTGCCATCCTCCATATAGTTTACCGCCATACAGTCGATATTCACCGGCTGCGGCAATGGCGGTCTGATCCGCACAGCGGCGAGCGGCGTACCCTTGCCGGCCGCGGCCGTTTGCTCGAGAGCGCCCCGATACTCGCTGAAGCGCTCGATAAGACCGCTAATAAGATTGTGCGGCCCGGTGTGCGGGATATCGCGCACGACCTCCGATACGTCGACCACGGTATCGTCTTTCACCACACCGAGTTTGAAGTCATCGAAAAACAGTATTTTCATTCGCTCCTCCTTAAAGATCTGACGGGATCGAACGGGCTACAATTCACGAAAGTCGGCGGCAATCGGAAGGCTCGGAACGCCGGGAGCTCAGCTGAGCTACGGCAACGCGGGCATGCACTTACTCTGATACGGCTAATTCGTAATAACTACCAGCGATCCTTGCCCGTCGCCCAGCGGTCCAAGCTCGCTAGATACTCGCGGAACAAAACCATGCGCATCGCCACGGCGCGGCGCACCCGGTCCTGGCGCTCGTCCGTCGTTGCATATCGTTTGAGAAATTCTTGCGGCACGCTGCCGTGACCCTCCTCGTCTTGGGTAATGCGCCGATAGGGCTGCTTGATCCACTCGGGGACATCGGGCGAGTTGAGGCACATTTGAATAAGATAGTTCGCAACCGTTTCGCCGGCCAGGGACAAACCCGCGATGCGCTCGCATGTTTCATTCAGGCCTTCCATGGCGTTGAACATGGCGATCTGCGCCGGCAGAGGCCTATAGGCGAACGGCTCGGCGCCGAGATCGCGAATGCGCTTAGATAGGAGCTGAGCATGGACCATTTCTTCGTGCGCCGATTCCGCCAGGGTCGCCTTGACGTCCAGCTCCGGTGTCGTCTTAAGCCAGGTGCCGAATAGATCGGCCGCGCGCATCTCGTTGAACAACCGGCTCTGCATGACGCGAATGCGCTCTTCGTCCGAGCGCAGCGGAATATAACTGTAGGCCGGCGGCTGCGAGTCGAGCGTGCGGCAGAATTCATGCACCGGCGCCATTATCTCTTTAAGAAACTCTTCAGGGTTCATAGCCTAATAGGTTCAGCGTGTTCAAAACGTTCAAGCAGTTCAAACTTTTTTCGAAACGATTGGAACGTCCTGAACGATTGGAACGTTTGGAACCCTCTCTCTTCTAAGCCCGCCAGCCCTTCTGCGAAATATCGATGCCGTTGCCCTCCGGATCATGGACGCGATATTCCGCGAAAGGAATTCTCGCCGGCCGCGCCGCGCCGCGCCGTACGCCGGCCTTCTCCGCCCTGGCTTGCATCTCTTCATTGCTTTTAACATGAAACCCGAAGTGATTGAGCCCCATCGGCTCTTCTTTGCGCTGATACAAGAGCGCGAGGTTGAAGTAACCGTCGGAAACAAAGATCGACGAACGATCGCTCTTTTCGATCTCCTTCATGTCGAGAACCCGGCAATAGAAATCCGCCATGCGCTGCGGATTCGGCGTGTAGAGTGCGATGTGGCGGATCGGCACCGGACGTTTCTCGTAGCCGACGTCGAAGGCTCTTCTGCAAATGCCGACGGTATTGCCATCGGGATCGCGCACCTCGTATTCCACTCCCGTGACCGACTCCACCTCCACGAGGTCGGATTCCGCCATGTCAACGCGCGCCAACTTTTTCCCCATCGATTCGACGCGAACCGTGTCGAAGCTTAGATGCCTCAAACCTTGCTTCTGCGGCTCCGGCTCGGGAACCAACGCGAGGTTAAAGACCCCGTCGGAAAGAAATATCGCGCCTCTCGCTTCGTCGATCTTGTCGAGCTCGAAAACCTTCCGATAAAAATCACACAGGCGTCCGGGATCTTCCGCCGCGATCACCAATTGGCGTAGCTGAGGCATAAACTGGCCATCCTTCCCTGGTCGAATTAGCCCACTTTAGCACAGGTCTCAACTCGAATTACAGGAGTAGCGGACCGTGGTGATTTAGGGAATGGAATCAGCCGCGAGCCCCGGGATCTTGACCGGCAAGAGCAGGCTGAATACGCTGCCCACGCCGTACTCGCTTGCGACACGAATTTCACCGCCGAGCGCGGCCGCGAGCTTTTTGCAAAGCCCGAGGCCCAATCCCGTGCCTCCATAGTGGCGCGTAGAGGAGCCCTCGAGCTGGCGAAAATCATCGAATATCACTTCCTGGTCCTCCCTCCTGATGCCGATGCCGGTATCGGCCACGGCGATTTCCAAAAGCTCCTGCCCGGCCTCCTGGTATTTGCGCAGCGATAATTCGATGCGTCCCTTCTCGGTAAACTTGAGCGCATTGGTCAAAAGCTGCACCAGAATTTGCTGTAACTTCTGTCCGTCGCTTTCAATCGTGTCGACGGCCGACTCCAGATGAATGCCGAATTGAATCGGGCGCTCACGAATCAGCCGCTGGGTCATCATCTCAAGAGCGGCCAAAATTTCTGTGAGCTTGACGATCTCGAATTGAGGCGAATTGCCATCCGCCTCCATGCGTGAAAAATTCATCAGGTTGTCCATCAGGCTCGACAACTCCTGGCCGTTGTTGACGAGGCGATCCAGTATCTCGCGCCCGTCGCCGTTGAACAGCGGATCTCTTAACACCTCGCCGTAACCGATAATGGTGCTGACCGGGGTGCGAAGCTCGTGGCAGATATTGGCAACGAAATCTTTCTTGATGCGGTCCATCTCGATCAAGCGTTGGTTGCTCTCCTCGGCCTTGCGCCGCGCAGCGACTGATTCTTCGTAGAGCCTGCCATTTTCCAGCGATAGCGCCAACTGATCGGTGAGTGTTCCCAAGAGCCTAAAATCTTCGGCGCTGTACTCACGACCGGACCGCTTAGCGCCCAAGGATACCATGCCGCGAACCTCGCGCTCGTAAACCAGGGGCATAAAAAGCTCCGCTTTGCACCGCCCAAAAACCGCCAGCAAGGTTTCCCTGTGATCCTTGAGGCGCGGGTTGCTGGACACCTCGTCACGGGAAATGACCCGGAAAATCACGCCATCAAGGAAATGGGCGATGGTGTTGAATTGCTCGGCGACCGTATGCGCCAAACCGGTCATCGAATCTGTCGCGGCGGTTATGAATCCGCTGGCGTTCTTTGACCGGTACAAGACGCATGCATCGACGATGCCCATGGGCCGGGCAATCCGCTCAATGAATCCCTGGGCTAACGCCGGAGCATCGTCCAGAGTGCGAAGAAACAGACTCGTTTCGGCTTGAAGCTTGGCGGGATCGTAATCCTGACGGTAGATGTACCAGTCTACGACGCTCTCCAGCCAGCGCAGCAGGGGATTGAAAATTGCGACCACCAGGACAGAGAAAAAGATCGGCACAAGCGGATTTTTGGCGTAATCGCTGATCCACGGCGCGAGCAGGTACGCGATCAGCGCGTAGATCGCGACCAACATCGCCAGCAACGCGATCCGGCTCAGACCGATTCTCAAGGCGTTGCCCAGATCAAAAAGGCTGTATTTCAACAACGCATAGGCGACGGATACGGGGAAACAAATCGCCGGAATCAATGCGAAATTGTAGGCAATCTGAAACTGGTACAGGCTCGTCAACACCGTCATCAATGCGGGCAACAGAAAACCCAGTAGCGCGCCGACAAACATCACCCGCAGACGCGAGCGATCGAGGTCGGACTGGCTTCGACGCAAAGCGTTTCCCGTGATGAAAAGAAAACTTGCGGCGCCGATGAAAACATAGATGTAACCGGCTCGAAAATTATCTATCCATGTCTCAAGGGGGCCAAAATAAGTGAGACTGTTCACTGCTCCGAGGGCCAGGCCGACGCCGTAGATGATTGCGATGAAGCGCGGCCGGACCGCGGCATTGGAGCTCCCGCTACTGAGCAACAGCGCCAAGTGAATGCCCGCGCTCGGCGTGAGCGCCAGCGCGAAGATGCGCAACTCCTTCGGCAAGATCGCGGCAGTCATGAAGTCGAAAGTTGTCTGGAACCAAACAAAAACCGCCAAAACCATAAAGCACAGCGGCAACGCTACAGGCGAAGAGGCGCGGTAGAAGTAAGGCGCGACGCCGATTATTAAAAAGGCGAAACCGATGACGATGTAAACGCCGAAGCTGAAGAGCCAATCGCTGAAGGTAAAGGTCATCGTGGCGATGGTATACTCGCGAAGCCGCGAGTCGCGCATCACTTGATAGCGAAGCGCGGTGCCCGCGGGTGTGCGCCGGACCAGCTCGTACATCTCCGCACGCTCGCGTAATGGCCGGTCTGCCACGCTGACAACGCGATCGAGAGATTTGAGCCCGGCATTGGCGCCGGTCCAGCCCGGCAAGGAATAGGGACCCACCGTGAGGTTTTCATGAACGAAGAATCCTGGAAAAGGTTGGTTGATCCACCGGCTGGAGGATAGAAAGGATTCACCAATAAGAAGGAGACCGAACAAGCCGGTCAAAAGAAGGAGCAAGAACCTCTGCCAGGTTGGATGACCCATGGGATCCCTCCTCACAGGATCGCTGTCAACCCGGCTCTATCAAGGGCCGCCAAACGCTGTCAAGCCAAGGACCGGGACAAAAATCAAACCGACGATGAGCGGGCCCACGTCTTGGCACCGGCCTTGAGCGCGCGCCACAAGCCCCGCACCTGACGAGCGCAAGCTATAGAGGACGAAAGATCAGACACTCAGATCTTGGCGATGGTTTCGCCGGGTAAAACGATACGAGTCTGACGCCCGAGAATTTCCAATAATACAGCGACACGTTCGCTGCCTTTGAGCTTCTGTTCAAAAATAGCTTCCAGGCCGGAGAACGGCCCTTCGTTGATGCGCACGACGTCGCCCGGTTTGGCGCTAACCGGATCGATCTCCGCGATGCCGCCGGGACAGCGTTCGCGTAGAGTCTGAATGATATTCTCGCTCACCTCCGCGATGCGGCTACCGAACGTGAGAAAATCTTTTACCCCAGGCGAATACCGAGCGGCCTTACCGGAGACCACCATGTCAAGGCGGCAAAAAACATAACCGGGAAAGAGCGGCGCCAATACCCAATGAAACCGGCTGCCGATTCGCCGTCGCGCGCGCATCCACGGCAAGAAAACTTCCAGATTAAAGTCGGTGAGACGCTTTTCCACCTCCTTTTCCCGGTTCACTTTGGTCCGGATAGCGTACCATCTGATTCCCGGTTCGATTTGCAATGATGCTTGCCGCATGACAATGCGTATCTTTCCATCTATGAAGCTACGTTCACTACAGCGCCGCCGATTCTAGCAGACCTAAGCCCGGATGATAACCGCGCTCGGACTCTTCCATCGTGGGACTCTATCTATCATAAACCGGAATTACCTTGACATCGGCGGGAAATTGCGGTGCAATGCAGCTAGCAGCTGTGAAGTGAAGAACAGGTTTTTTATCAGCGTCTAACGATAGGAGCGGCGCTTGACTGTCCGACCAGTAAAATTCAAGGGAGGTCGAATGCAAGCCTTAAAACACTTCCGGTTCGTGGCCCAGTCCGATCCCCTGCGACCTTTCGGTGCTCGTCCCTTTACTTACACAAGGTGATGCACGAGTTCAAAATAACGCTCTCGCCAGTCTTGCGTCAGTTAATTACCTTTAGTCAACCACCGCAATTGCCCGTGCGTTTGACCCCGCCGCTTCGGCGAAGGTTCGCATCAAACATAAACGGAAGGAATTATGATATGATCAAGGGAGGCTGCTGGAATGGACCATAACACGGAATTCGAACACCTCATCAAAAAGGATCGAGACTTGCATCAAACGCGCTCCTGGCGTGGCAACCTGTTAGGTTACCTGGAACAGGTCAAGGCCGATCCAACGATCACGAAGCTCGCTCATGCCCGAATGTACGACGTCGTTATGAAGGCGGGCGTTCGCGACATCCACGAAAAACACGATCCCCGGGTCAAAAGACTCTACAAAGACGAATCCATCAAGCTCTACGACTTCTTTACCGAAGAGTTTTTCGGCATCGAAAAACCCGTCTCTCAGATCGTGCGCTTTTTTCACTCCGCCTCGCTCAAAGGCGAAGAGAGCCGCCAAGTGCTCTATCTGATGGGCCCGGTCGGCTCGGGCAAAAGCTCGCTGGTGGAAAAGCTGCACCGTGGTCTGGAGGAAAGCGAGCCATTTTACGCTATCGAGGGCTGTCCGATGTTCGAAGAGCCCTTGCATTTGATTCCCCGCCACCTGCGGAAGGAATTTGAAAAAATGCTCGGCGTCCATATCGAAGGCGATCTTTGCCCGGTTTGCCGTTACAAACTCATCCAGGAATACGCCGGCAAGTACGAGGAGTTTCCGGTTTGCACGGTGCAATTCTCCAAGCGGGCGCGCGTCGGCATCGGCGTCGTGCCGCCGGTCGATCCCAACAACCAGGATACGTCGGTGCTGATCGGTAGTGAGGATATTTCCAAGCTGGATCTTTATTCAGAAGGCGACCCGCGCGTGCTCGAATTGAATGGCGCGCTCAACATCGGTAACCGCGGTGTTGTCGAGTTTATCGAAGTTTTCAAAAATGAGATCGAGTACCTCCATTGCATGATCACGGCGACCCAAGAAAAAGTGGTGCCGGCGCCCGGTCGCCACGGCCTGGTGTACGTCGACACGGTGATCGTCGCCCACTCGAACGAAGCGGAGTGGCAGAAATTCAAAGCGGACCACACCAACGAAGCCATTCTCGACCGTATCGTCGTGGTACGCGTGCCGTACAACCTGAGACTGTCCGAAGAAGTCAAAATCTATCAGAAAATCATTCGCAACTCGGATTTTCGCGCCCACGTGGCGCCGCATACCTTGGAAGTGGCGTCCATGTTCGCCATCCTGTCGCGGCTTGAGCCGACCAATAAATGCGACGTCATGACCAAGCTGAAGCTTTACAATGGCGAGGAAGTCGTCGAGAAGGGCCGGACCAAAAAAGTCGACATCCAGGAACTGAGAGACGGCAGCAAACGCGAAGGCATGTCCGGCATTTCCACGCGCTTTATCATGAAGGCCTTGGATAACGCGCTTTCGGACAACTCCGCGGGCAACTGCATCAACGCGATCAACGTGCGCGAGGCGTTGATCAATATGGTCAAGGAGGCCGATGTTTCCGACGACACGCGAAAACAGTATCTCGAGTTCCTACAAGACACGCTGCATAAGGAGTATTTGGAGATTCTGGAGAAGGAAATTACCCGGGCCTTCGTTTATTCCTATCAGGAGCAAGCCGAAGCGCTGTTCCAAAATTATCTCGATCACGCCGAGGCTTACGTCAACAAGAGCAAAGTGAAAGACCGCAACACGAAAGAAGAACTGACACCTGATGAGGGCTTCATGAAATCGATCGAGGAGCAGATCGCGATCATCGGCTCCGCAGCGGACGACTTCCGCCAGGAAGTGATAGCCTATCTGTGGGCGGCCAACCGGCGCGGCGAGAAGATCGATTTCCGCAGCTACGAACCGTTGAAAGAAGCGATCGAGAAGAAGTTGATCACCTCCGTGCGCGATCTGAGCCGCGTGATTACCAAGGCGCGCATGCGCGATGAAGAGCAGTCGGAAAAATATGACGCCATGGTCAAAAACCTGCTCGAACACGGCTATTGCCCGACCTGTGTCGACGTCGTGCTGAAGTACGCCTCGAATAATTTGTGGAAGGACTAAGGATTTTTAACCGCATCGGGTGCAGAGTTGTCTACCATCTTTCGTCCGTTCAATCCGTCATCGGGACAACGTAGCGATCGCAGCGCCGGGGACCGGCTGCGCCATCGCCAGAAAGTTCGCGAAGCGATCCGCCACAACATCGCCGATATCATCGCCGAGGAATCGATCATCGGCAAAGATAGAAATCGCATCATCAAAGTGCCGATTCGCGGCGTGAAGGAATACCGTTTCATCTACGGTGAGAACGCGCCGGGGGTCGGCGAAGGCGGCGACGGCGAACCCAAGCCGGGGGACGTCGTGGGCCAGGGTAAAGACGGCAAGTCGGGCCAGCAGGCCGGCGACCGTCCCGGCGTCGATTATTATGAAACTGACGTGAGCCTCGATGAACTGGTCGACATGATGTTCGAGGATCTCGAATTGCCCGACATCGAGCGCAAGCGCCTGCGCCAAATCGAAATCGAGAGACTCTTCCGTCAGAAGGGATTTCGCCGCAAAGGCATTCGCGTGCGCCTGGACAAGAAGCGCACCGCTCGCTCGCGCGTGAAACGCAAGAAGGCGGCGCTTAGACAACAGCCCGCCGCGTTACCGTCCCGGCGCTTTCCCTTTCACCAGGACGACCTGCGCTATCATCACACGGTGACCGATACGCGCAACGAATCCAACGCCGTCGTGCTCTGTATCATGGATACCTCGGGGTCCATGGATACCATGAAAAAATATCTGGCGCGCAGTTTCTTCTTTCTTTTGTACCAGTTTCTTTGCACGCGCTATCAAAACGTTGAAATTGTCTTTATCGCGCACCACACCGAGGCGCGCGAGGTGAGCGAAGAGGAGTTCTTTCACAAAGGCGAGTCGGGCGGCACCTTTATCTCGTCGGGATACAACAAGGCGCTGGAGATCATCGAGGAGCGCTATCATCCCGCTCTGTGGAACGTCTACGTCTTCCATTGCTCCGACGGCGATAACTTTGAATCGGACAATGAAGCGGCGCTCAAGGCGGCGCAAGAGCTCGCCCGCACGGCCAACCTGTTCGGCTACGGAGAGATCAAGCCGCTCGGAGCCGGCTATTACGGCAGCAGCATGATCACGTTTTTTTCGCAGATTCAGGAGTCGAACTTCCAGACCGTGCAAATCCAAAAGAAGGAAGATATTTGGGCTTCGTTTAGAACCTTCTTGAGCAAGGACCGCGCGCGCGAAGATGCCGCGTAGCGTCACCATGGCACCCGACTACACACTCGGTGATCTCGAACGCTGGAACGACCAGGTCGTCACGCTCGTCGAGCGCTTTGGCCTGGATCCTTATCCCCAGGAATTTGAGATCTGCGACCACGAAGACATGTTGTCTTACATGGTCTATTCCGGCATGCCCTCGCACTACCCGCACTGGTCCCACGGCAAGAATTTTGAAAAACTGAAGACTCTGTATGAATACGGCGTCAGCGGCCTGCCCTACGAAATGGTGATCAACTCCAATCCTTCGATCGGCTACCTCATGCGCGACAACAGTCTCGCGATGCATATCCTGACCATCGCGCATGTTTACGGCCACAACGACTTTTTCAAGAATAATTTTACTTTTCGCTCCACCCGGGCCGAGTTCACCATTGAAACTTTTAAAAGCCACGCGAACCGCGTGCGTCATTACATTGAGGATCCCAGCATCGGCCTGGAAAAGGTCGAAGCCGTGCTCGACGCAGCCCATGCGCTCTCACTGCAATGCCGGCGTAATCTCGCTATCAAAAGACCTTCGGTGAACGAAGAACGGCAGATGAAGATGGAGGAATTCGAACCGCCGGCCGACCCGTTTCGCTCAATTCACCGTCGGGCCGAGCCGCCGTCACCCGATCTCGACAAGGTGCCGCTCTATCCCGACGAAGATCTGTTGATTTTCATCCGCGACCATAATCCGCAGCTTGCCGAATGGGAAAAAGATCTGCTGACGATCGTACACAAGCAGGCGCAATATTTCATGCCGCAGATCGAAACCAAAATCATGAACGAAGGTTGGGCGAGCTTCTGGCACAAACGCATCGTTGAAGCCCTGGAATTGCCCCAGGGCCTGCATCTGGAATTCATCGTCCGCCACACGCAAGTGCTCCGTCCGTCACCCGGCAGCCTCAACCCGTATCACGTCGGCATGAAAGTTTGGGAGGACATCGAAAAGCGCTGGGATAATCCGACCCGCGAAGAGATTGAAGAGTTCGGCCCGCGCAAGAAAAGCGGCCTCGAGAAAATCTTCGAAGTTCGCGAAGTCGAGCGCGACGCCTCCTTCTTGCGCCGTTATTTAACCGAGGAACTAATTCGCGAGCTGAATCTATTCGAGTATAAAACTCGCGGCAACGATCAGGTGGTCAGCCGCGTGGCCGACGAGGAGAACTGGCGTCAGATCAAAGAGACCTTGATCCAGAATGTCGGCACCGCGACGATTCCGGTCATTAAAGTCGAAGATTCCGACTACTTCAACAACCGCACGCTGATGCTGAAGCACCACCACGATGGGCGCGATCTCCAACTCGAGTATGCCGAGAAAACCCTGAAGTACGTGCAGCAACTCTGGCGCCACGACGTGGTGATGGAAACCATGATCGACAACCGCAACACCCTGCTCACATTCTCCGACGGCAAATTCGTTATCAAAAAAGCCGCCTGACCGGCGCCTGACTTTCCGCCGGTTGCCAAAACCCTTCCTGCGTGCAACTACTGAGCGCTGACGGGTTTGTGTCCATGGCATCACCGAAAGCGATCGCGGCCATCGGCCGCTGTCTGTCCAACCCATTGGACACTGCCGCCATCGGCGAAAAATCCTTTGCCGGCGTCATCGGCGATGCGCCATCGCAGTACTCCAAGAGCCCGCAATTATGGAACGCGGCCTTCCGGCATCTGCAAATAAACAGCGTTTATGTGCCCTTCGACGTCGCCGCTGCGGATCTCGGCAACTTGCTCGCGGCTTTCAAAGATTCCCAGTCTTTCTTGGGCGCAAATGTCACGGTGCCGCACAAAGTTCGCGCTATGGATTTTCTCGATGAGATCGACCCCGGCGCCGGGCGCATTCAAGCGGTCAACACGATCGCCCGAACCGCGGACGGAAAACTAGTCGGCTACAACACCGACGGCGAAGGATTTGTCCAGAGCATTTTGCAGCCCACGCCAGACCGCACGGATAGTTTGTTGCCATCATTCAACGGAATGAATGTACTGCTTTTGGGCGCCGGCGGTTCCGCACGCGCCGTTGCCTTCCACGTCGCCGACTTACTCGCAGACGGCCGCCTGTTCATTTGCAATCGCACTCCGGAGCCGGCGCGATCGTTGGCAGCGGAAATTCAGAAAGTCGCCCGCAACGCAACGGCAATTGCGCAAGGAGATCTGCCCACGTGGGCGCCGAAGGCCGGTCTCATCGTCAACAGCACGACCAAAGGCCAGGGCGGCATCCGCAGATTAGCGAACGGCATGGCGACCTTAATGGAATCTTACTCCGCTCTGGCCCCCGCCGATCCGCCGGCGTTGGCGGAAGCGGATGCCGGCAAATCCGACTTCGAACGCCAATGGTCAGGCGCGGCCGGCGCGGACATTGAAGCGAACAACCAGGCGTCGATGCAGCTGGCACAATCGATTCCTCCGCATGTCCGCTTCTATGACTTGATTTACCATCCGGAAGAAACGGTTTTCCTTCGCCACGGCAGATTAACCGGCCATCCGACGATGAACGGCAAAAGCATGATCATCAATCAAGCGCTGATCGCCTTCTGCAAGCGAATCTGCAACGCCGCGCTCCAAGCGCGAGGCATCGACACGCCGGACACTTATAAACAAATTTTAGAAGTTATGTACCAGGCTTGGTAGTCAGCTCGGCTCCGTGCCGCGCGCGCCGGCGGCGCTGCTCGAAAATCCTCTTGTGATGCTGGTCGTCGGTCGTACAACAGATCTCTTCCTTTTCTTCCATTGTCTCACCTCGTTTTCACTAACCGTCATCAAATCAAATTCGTCGATTTCGATACAGGGTAGCCGCCTAGACGGTCAGAGATCGGCAAAATCACAGTCGCTAGGGACACTTGACGATCACGCCGCACTCCTCGCACCGATACGTGGCGGCGCCGTCATTCGCGGATTCCATTTCTTCGAAATCATAGTTCCGCTTGCCGGAGCTTTCAAAACATTCCGGACAAGGATTGTCGCCCAGTTCCTCGGCGTCGAGGGTCAAGTGGCAGCGCCGGCAGCGCAGTGTGCGCTTTCTCGATGGCAATAATTCGAGCGTGGTGTGTTGACAAGCAGTCATGAGCCGCGAGAAGCCTGGCCGGATTATCCCGGTAATCGGGTGATCGAGAGAATATCTTCCGCGCGCACTTGAACCACGCCCTGCTCCGATTCCAACGAAAAATTTCCTGCCTCATCCTTTTCCATGATGTGGCCTTCCATCGGGTTGGGAAACCGTCCCGTTTCCGGACGAAGCGTGACCTTAACCCGATGACCGACGGCCAACACCTTCAAAGCATTAGCTAATGATTGGAATATCGCCATGATGCCTCCGCAGGTTTCTCATTTCAGAATCGCGATGACCAGCGCCGTGACCGCCAGAACCCCTATAACTGCAATGGTGAAAGCCAAAATTTTTAGTGATTTTTGAACCTTTTCGAGCACGGATTCAATGATCCGCAACTGATCATCCATTTTCTTGTTGACGGCGCTCTGCAGTTCTATGGCTTGCTTGAGCGCCTCCAGCTGTTTGGCGGTATTGGCATCTCCCTTACGAATCGTTTCGACCAACTTGCGAATCTTATCCACCCCGTCGCTGACAACCGGAGCCATCACGGTCAATTGCGCCAGCAGTTTGGCGATTTGTAAAATCGGTAGCGCCATTCATTTCTCCTCGAGACGATATATGCCAATCGCCGCCCGGTGACGACGACGGCGGAGCATGAACATCTGCGTCAGAATAGCAAACCACAGCCGAGGAAAACATACGAAGTCTTAGAGGGCACTGGCGGGCACGTTCGTGAAATGCTTCGAAGGCGATTGGAAATCAGCAACGACTTCTAAGAGAGCACTGCCTGACGATCTAAAATCCGAACTCCAGACGTTCACCCTAACCATGCTTTCGCAGGACTAACAGGTCGAGCGTGTCGATGACCGGACTCGCATTGCTCTGGCCAGCGGCGGTTTCGTCAAGCGCCGCCTGGCGCGGCCAGAATCGTCCGTGAGCAGAGCCAGCGTCGTATCGGTGCGAAGGCGCGTTCGCGCGGCCAGCTCCTGGAGGCTAGAGCCTTTACAAATGCTTTCGCGAGCAGATCCGCAGCGATCTTCGCGGAACTGCTCGCAGCTCATTTCGCAGCAATTTCGACGGGCGATTTTCGCCGAAGCGCCAAGTGCCGATAGGCGATGAACGCCCGAAGCGGTTCTATTGCTCCTTCACGGTTTCCTTTAACGGCCCTTATTCGTTCATCGCGTCGGCAGCGGATCACCGCCGGCCATTTTCTTATACAGCTGAACGACCTCTTTGTCGCGGGGCAATTCCTTGATCGCCCGTTCGAGCTCTTCGCCGTCAAGCGGCGCCGGCGGGTCGCCCATCAATTTTTTATATTCCACAGGGAATTCCGGGTCTGCAAACGCCTTGCGCATCGCCTCGCGGATGATCTGGACGGGCTCGTTGGGTGTTCCCGGCGGAAAGATGTATGGCCAGCGCGGGTACTGAAAAGCGCGGAACATGTCGAGGAGTCTCCGCTCCGTCTCCGTCTTGGCAAAGCTCCCCAGCTCCGGCAGCTGAGCAAACGTGGGGTGATGACGGCCCTTGGGAACGGTAAGCGTCGTGTGGAAGTGAACCAGCTTCTTTTCGATCCATTCAGGTTTCTCGATGACAAATCGCGCCGCGCCGGTCGCGTGAGCATCCAGCTCGCCGCGATCGAGCGCAATGTAAATCTCCGGACCGGTAAAGCCGGTGACGAATTTCGGCTCTTTCAAGCCAAGAATATACGCGACCATCCGGGCGGTAACATAAACCGGATGACCGACCGCATGCGCGCCGAATCTGATCCCGCTCGCGGCCCGCAGCTTCGCCAAAGTATCCAACCCGGCGGTGCCCTTCGTATAAAAAACGTAGGGGTCGCCCGAGTCGGTCGAGCCGAGGTAAAGAAATTTATCGAGATCGTAGCGGCTACCGGGCAGGTCCAATATCGGCCCTACCACCAATCCCGCGCCGATCGATCCTATGGTCAGCCCGTCGGGCTTGGTAGTGCTATAGAGGACGTTTGCCGCCTTTCTCCCCGCGGCGCCCGGTACGAATTCAAGCAACAAACTGGGTTTTCCCGGGATGTGTTTTTCCAAAATACGCATGAGCGCTCGGGTCTGGAACTCGCCCGAACCGCCGGGCCCGCCGCCGCGAATTATCTTGATGGTTTTGCCTTTGTAAAAATCGGATTGGGAGAATGCCTCGCGCGGCGGCAAGGCAGCCAATAACCCGAGCATGATCAGGTAAACGAACGCGCTGGATAAGAACCTGCTAAGCGGTGTCATAATCACCTCCACAGTGTGCGAGATCTTTTAGTACCGTGCTTTTTAGTTTTTTGCCCATTAGAGTTTTGCTGCGACCTCTTTACTTCTTCTTCACTTCTTCGGCGTCGCTGCGCGTCTCCGCCACGAGCGAATCCGCGGATTCTTTCCTGATGTGACGCCCGCCTCTAGAGTAGTCAACTAAACGCCACAGTCAACAACCAAGACCGCTCATTGCCGATCAGCCTCCTTTCTCATTTTTTTCAGCTCTCCCACTCCCCGCTCCAACCGTCCTGAACGTAATCGGAGGATGACCGCAAATTTTTCCAGCAACCTTCAAACGGCGGTCAAACGGCCTTTTTCATCTTTATCGACGTTAGCAATGGGACGAGACTGATTGCCAGCGCAAATAAATAGGTCACGTTCATCGATGCGACGAAAACTTGTGTGTTTCCCGGGTCGGGCGTCGTCCCCGGAATGCCCGAATAGTACCGGAAGGCCAGGGTCAGAAATATCCCGCTCAGCGAGATGCCGAGCATATGACCGAGGCCGAAGATCCCATTGATGATGCCGATCGCCGTGCCCCAATTCTCTTTGGGCAACGAGCCGATCATCACCGCTTGCGATGGCGTATTGAAGAAGGCCGATCCGATACCGGTAAGCGTCAACAGGAGGGTCGGCCAGAACCAGTGCGAGTCGGCGCTCAGGTTGGCGCCGATTAGAAAAGCGGCCATCAGGATCAGTGTGCCCAGAATCAGCAGGAAGCGCGCGCCGATACGATCGGTCATGGCGCCGCTTACCGGCGAGAGCACCATGCTGAGAAGCGACGGCGCGAGAAAGATAATCCCGATGAACGTCGGCGACAGCTTGAGCACATCCTGGAGATAGAACGGCGCGATGAACGTAACTAGGCCCTGAGTGATGCAGCACATGAGCAAGCCAACCGATCCGTAGCCGAAAACCGGCACCGAGAAAAACGACAGATTGATCATCGGGCTTGGGGTCTTTTTTTCGCGCGAAATAAAACCCCAGAGCATTCCGACAAAAAGCAACGCAAGCAGCGCTTGGCTGCCGCCGCCTACGACCCCGGCGATTTTTTGATCAAGCAACAGGGTGACGAGAACCGTCAGTCCGAGAAAGATCAAGGCGCCCCGATAATCGATGGCCTGGTGTCGTTCGCTGGACGGCGCGGCGGAGCGTCCGGTGACGAAGCAAAGCGCCATGCCAACCAAGCTCGGCACAAACAGTAGAAAGAAAATTCCGCGCCAATGAACTAGGTCGATGATCAGACCACCGATGGGCGGGCCGACAAAAAAACCAAACTGGTGCGACATGGCCATCAGTCCCTGGGCCTTGCCCTCGGAGCCTCGCGGCATCGCCCGGAAGGCCAAGGTGCGGCCGGACGACTGAATCATCGCGCCGCCGACTCCTTGCACGAAGCGAAACAGGATCAACTGGAAAACATCCTGGGAGAGCCCGCAGAGCAGCGAACCGACCGCCATAATGCCCATGCCGAAGCCGTACATTTTGTGATGGCCATAGATGTCGCCCAGGCGACCGCAGATAACCCCCAGCCCTATGCCCGCCATCTGATAAACGATCAGCGCCCAAGAAATCCCAAGGATATCCGTCCCCAAAGCCGCCGCCAAGGTCGGCACGGAGATCATGAAGACGCGGGTTGAAATACCCGCTATGGAAATGCCGATGACGGAGTTGATGAGAGTAAGCCTGCGCACCCTCTCATTGATTTGAGCTTGATCTTGCAAATTCAAAGTTGTAAGCCTCTCATCCTAACTAGTTTCTGTCGCGAAATTGCCTATTATACCCGGTGTCACGATGCGGCGCCCTTGATAACTCAGCATTTTTTTCGATGCCATAAAGCTTGAAACGAAGAAATCATGAGTTTCGCGACAGAAACTAACTAGTAATCTCAAACTCCCGGCGCGTCTAAGCGACTGATCCTGGTCGCTGATTTTGACAGAGACGAAGGCCTGCTGGCCTACTGGAGTCCGATGAGACCGGAAGATCTTACCGAGTTCCAGCCGGTATTTATACGATTGGACGGTCGGAAATTTCTATCCCGCTTAGAATGGCGCTGAAACTACCGCCGAAGGCAGGGCGATTTGCCGGAATGGTTCAGGGATGCTTCGAGCTTCGGGTCTGTTCTTCAAGGTAGCCGTCGAAGTTGCCTCTGGTTCACCTATGTTTTTTTGATTTCCGAGGCTCTCTACGGTATTGATCTGGCGGAACGGTTCGAGGACCCCGTCGAGGTCTTGGCAATTCATAGGCATGGCATCGGAATCAAGATTTGTCGGATTTTTCTCAGTTTGCAGGTCGCTCCAAGGCACTAGCCCATTGTCTAGCTCCGGAGGACTCGCCCCTGTCGCTGTCCCCAGTGAATAATCCAGACTAGGTTTCTAACTTCTTTTCTTTTTCGGTCCGAAAGCGATCGTGGCCTTGCTTGATCCAATAATCAGATTCTCTGTGAGCGTCCGGATCGTTGTATCCAAGAAAATACTGATTTCGATCTGTGTCATTGTGCCCGGCATCTTTCGTCATAATTAAATCGTCGACAACTGCTAGGTCATTTAAACCCTGCTCGATGCCTCGCACTTGCGTTCCGGCAACACTGCTCTCCCCGACCGGTTCGACGAGTGCCCAACAGACGATTCCCCGATTGAAAATTACTATTTCTTTATTTTCCAATTCCTGGCAATGAACGGCCTTCCAGCCTCCCTGTGCCGGAATGATTTGCAGAATTTTCCATTTTCCGTGCTCGTTCATAAATCGTCTTCTGGCGCTAAACAGCCGCTTTCCCGTCTTTCTACCAACAATACAGTGATTTCCTTGGGAGTCCACACAGCGGAGCCGGGAATGCCTTGCCGGCTGCTGAGACTTGCTTCATCGCTTCATTCAGAAACAAAAAACGGGGATGACCCCGGACTTTGAGTATCGGTTCGGTGAGTCGATAAGGGCCGGCTATAGAGAAGCTGGAACGCGGTGATCTCGGCTTCGACTATCCGGTTCAAATCGTTCGTTCAACCGCTGCCCTCCGTTCAAACCGTGCGACGAAAACTCAGTGTTTATGTGCGCCGCCGCTGAGCGAGGCAAGATAAGTTGCCAAATCGGTTAATTGCTTGACGGTCAACACATCCGCGAACGCCGGCATTTTGGATTTGCCGTCGGGACCAATGTGACCTTCCTCTTTGGCATCGGCATCGATCACCGCGTTCGGGTTGGCGATCGACTCGGCGAAAAATTCGATCGGATGCGATCCGGCCATCCGCGATAGCTCGGGACCGGTGCCTCTGTCGTTTTCGGCAACGTTGGGAAAGTTCTCGCCTTTTACTTCCTTATAACACTCGAGCTCGATAAAAAGCTCGCGGCCCGCCGCCGCATCCCCTTTCGCGAGCGTGAACTTCCAATCCTTCGGCGTGCCGTGGTCGCCGTGACCGGCGGACTTGTGATCGGCCGCATCATGCTTTTGACAGGCGGCGAGAGTTCCGCCGATGAGGATTGTCGATATTAGCGAAAGAATATTCGCGCGCGAACTAAGCATCCATAGACCTCCGCAACGTCAACCGCCGCCTCTAATAATTAGATGGAGGCTCGGTTGCAACGACGACTAACGGGCCTTGACTCTTGCAGCCGCGGCTCTCGGCGGCCGGATGATGAGCAGAAATACTCCGAGCGCCATCAACGCTAAACTAAACCACTGCGCTTCACTCAAGCCCAAAGCGAGGGGCGGATTGATGCGCCAGAACTCCACGACGAATCGCGCGAAGCCGGAGAGAATCAGATACAGCCACGCGATCGTTCCGGGGGGGTAGTTCTTATCGCGTAGCGACCACAGAACACCGAATAGGATCAGCGATCCGATGAACTCGTAGATCGGCGTCGGATGCACGAGAGTGCCTGGAGGATAGGGAATCCCGGTCGTCGGGTCGACCCAACCGATAATCGCGTTGGCATATTCCACGCCCCAAAGGACGGCGGTGACCCTTCCCCAGTCACCGTCGCCGGCGAAGTGACAGCCCAAGCGCCCGACGCCGTAAGCGAGCGCCAAGGCGGGAGCCGCGATATCGGCGCCGACGAGCCAGGGGATTTCATTTTTTTTGACCACCCAGGAGACGCCGATAACCCCGCCGAAAAAACCGCCATACCAGGTAAATCCGGCGCCGGTGAAAATGTAATCCAACGGCGCAGCGAGAAAGTTGTCCCACTGTTCGACGATAAACAAGAGCCGCGCGCCGATCAGCCCGCCGATTGCAGCGGCAAAAACCAACGTCGATGCCAGCTCGAGATTATAGCCGCGGCGCTTGAGATCGACATGAACCACCCAGGCGGCCGCCAAGGCCGCCAGAGCCATAAAGACGCCGAAGCTATAGATAGTGACCGGACCGAATTCAAAAATGATCGGGTACATCGCTGCCGCCTAAGGTGTTGGTGCGTTCGCCGCCAGTCTAACACAAACCAAAATAAGATCTAACGGCGAGGCGCGCACAGCCGTGGAACACTGGATCTGCCAAATTTGGCATCATTCTACTCAGAAAAACGGCGTGATAATCATTTTCTGGCAGAAAAAAAACTTATAAATTTTCCACCGCTGCAGGGTAAAGCCTTCGGTAGTCGCCCAACACACGGCCATTCGAACAAGCTCAACCGGGCGAAACAAATACAGAAAAACATGCGACGCTTGGTCATCTCCTCGACTGGCATCGATATTGCGCTGTCAGTGATCGGCTCTGACAAAGCAGAGGCGATTTCCCTTCATGCTGACTCGGAGTCGGTACAATCCGGCTATTTCGACAATCAGAACAAAGGAGCAAGCCATCGTGAATATGCCGCTGCCGGCATTCGTCGAGCTGCGCGACGCCCTACCCATAAGCGTTCCGGTGCCATCATTAGTCGAGGCGCGCAAGCGCCAATGGGATGCAATGGGCAAAGTTGAGGTGCGCGGCCGCTTTTTTTTCCACGGCGATGAGAAGTTATTCTTAAAGGGAGTTACTTACGGTCCATTCTCCCCTGCCCGTTCCGGGATCCCGTTCCCGGAACCGGCGAACGTGGAGCTTGATTTTGCTCTCATGGCCGAGCTCAGCGTCAACTGCTTGCGTACCTTTACGCCTCCTCCAAAGTGGCTCCTTGAACGCGCCGCATCGTACGGCCTGCGAGTCATCATCGGCATTCCTTGGGCACAGCACATCTCTTTTTTGGATTCCAAGCGAACTCAAGCGGACATACGCCAAACCATTGCTCATAGCGTGACGGCGTGCAAGCGCCAGCGCGGGGTCTTCGCGTATCTCGTTGGCAATGAAATTCCGCCGGAAATCGTCCGTTGGTATGGCGCCGAGAGGATACGCGCTTTCCTCGGCACGTTGGTCGACTCCGTCAAGAACGTCGATCCGGACGCGTTAGTGAGTTACGCCAATTTTCCCTCGACCGAATATCTCGAGACCGATTTCTTGGATTTTCTGGCGTTCAACGTTTACCTTCATCGCGAGGAGGACTTCCGCCGCTACCTATCGCACCTCCATAACCTCGCCGGCGACCGGCCGCTGGTTTTGACCGAGATCGGCATCGATTCCATCCGGAACGGACCGGCATTTCAAGCTGAAACGCTCGCTTGGCAACTGCGCGCCAGCTTCGAGACCGGAGTGGCCGGCACGGTGATTTTTTCCTGGACCGATGACTGGTACGCCTACTCCGGCGCGGAGGGATTTCCCGTCGACGACTGGGCCTTCGGCTTAGTCGATCGAAAACGCCGCGAAAAGCCCGCTTTCTACGCGGTAAAAGAATACTATGATGGCCCTCTGCCGCCGCCGCTTCTCTCATACCCTAAGGTCTCGGTCGTCGTCTGCGCCTATAACGGCGAGCGCACGATGAACTCGTGTCTCGCGTCGTTGGAAAAACTCAACTACCCAAATTACGAAGTTATCGTCGTCAATGACGGCTCGACCGATGGCACGCGGCAGATCGCCGAGGGTTATGATTATATTCGTCTGATCCATCAGGAGAATAAGGGACTCAGCGAAGCGCGCAACGTCGGCATACGAGCGTCCACAGGCGACATTATCGCTTTCACCGATGCCGATTGCATGGCAGATGCCGATTGGCTCACTCACCTGGTAGCGCGGTTTCAGTCCTCGGACTTTGGCGCCGTCGGCGGACCAAACCTTACTCCGGCGGATGACTCCTTCGTCGCCTCTTGCGTTGCGGTCTCACCGGGCGCGCCGACGCATGTATTATTGGACGACGAAGTCGCTGAGCACATTCCGGGTTGTAACATGGCATTTCGGCGTGAAGCTTTGGCGGCAATCAACGGATTTGATCCGATTTTTCGTTCCGCCGGAGACGATGTCGATCTATGTTGGCGGTTGCAAAACAAGGGCTATAAGATCGGTTTTAGTGCGGCCGCGGTCGTGTGGCATTTCCGTCGCAACACTATTCGCGATTATCTAAAGCAGCAACGGGGATACGGTAAGGCTGAAACGCTGCTCTTCTTTAGACATCCGTCGCGCTTTAACGTGCTCGGCCAATCGCGTTGGTTCGGGCGCATCTACGGCGATCTATCTTCTTTTTTGTTAAGCCGCCAGCCGAGAATCTATTCGGGAGTCTTTGGCCGCGGTCTGTTCCAAACACTCTATCAGCCCGCCCCCTCGGTCGTGTCATGCTTGCCTCTGACGCTGGAGTGGAATCTGATTTCACTCGCGCTTCTGGCGTGTGCATTTGTCTTCGGCGGCCTCTTTTGGATGGGCATCGCCCCTTTCATGCTGACTGTGAGCCGCTGTTTCGCGAGCGCGTTAAGGGCTCGGATCAACCCGGCTTTCCGCGGGTTGCCGGGGACGCTTCTGGTGGCTTCGTTGATTTATCTCGGGCCTCTCGTCCGGACTTTCGAGCGCTACCGGTGGCGCGTGCGGCGGCTGCGCGAAGTAAAGCCGGTCGACCTCAACGGACCGACCCAGCGGCCGCGAATCATGTGGCTCGAGCGCGCTTTCTATCTCTCTTATTGGAACGAGACTGGACAGGAAAAGGAGAGCCTGCTCCATCCGGTGATGGATTTTCTCCTGCCGCGCAAGTACCTCATTGCGATGGATCAGGGATGGAGCCAGTGGGATTTGGAAATTTGCCAGGGACCTTGGGCCAAAGCTCAAATTAAAACTGCTACGGAAAATCACGGGGGCAGCAAACGCGTCATGAGGGTCCGCTGCGCGCTTCGGATGTCGCGAATCTCGGTTACGTTTCTTTGCCTCTATTTAGTCATTTCGGGTGTCGCCGCCGGATTGGCAATGCCGAAAATTGCCGCCGCAACCGCTTTCATCGGGTGGGCTCACGCCAGCGCCATTATCTATCAGAAGTTCAGGCTCGGTCACTTGCTGTACCACGTCATTGAATCTCTGGCGCATAAGCTGGACTTCGTGCCGGTCGAGAAGTCATCGGCAAAGGCCTCGTGAGAACATCCCGCTGATGAAACGCACGGTTCGTTCTTACCTGCAGCCATATTGGCCAGCCTTTGTTTTAGCGCTCGGTCAGGTGCTCCTTATTAGCGCGTTAGAGCTGCTCAAGCCATGGCCGCTTAAAATCATTATTGACAATGTTTTGAGCGACCATCCCCTACCGTTTGGATTTCTCCTTAATTGGTCTTCAGAGACCCTTCTCATATTCGCTTGCGCAGCCTTGGTGCTTGTTTACCTCGTCCTGGGCGGGCTGCGACTCCTCAACGATTACACAACAATCCGGATCGGCCAGGGGATGGTCAAGGATCTTCGCCGAGACCTGTACAGTCGGATTCAGCGCCTCTCTCTCTCTTTCCATACCCGGCAGCAAGTCGGTGACCTCATGTATCGGATTACCGCCGACACCATGAGCATCCAGACGCTTGCCATGAACGGATTCTTTGCAGTCCTCTCGGCTTCTGTCCTGTTAATCGGAATGTTTGTGGTTATGCTTTGGCTCGACCCCTACCTCACGTTGCTGGCTCTGATTGTATGCCCGGCGCTCTTCGCCGCCATCGGGCTTCTAAACAATAAGATGTCCTCTGCTGCTACGCAGGCCCGTCACAAAGAGAGCCTGGTCTATTCTCTAGTGCAGCGAACGCTCTCAGGAATACGCGTGATCCAAGCTTTTACGAAGGAAGAGGATGAGGAGCGGCGCTTTGTCAAAGCCAGCACCGAAAGTCTGGCAGCTGATTTGCGCCTCTACAACCTGCAAAATTTTTATTATGCGCTGGTGGACGTGACGATTGCCGCCGGCACTGCCGCTGTTTTGTGGGTAGGCACCCGTCACGTCCTCTCCGGAGATCTTTCGGTTGGTGAGATGGTTGTGTTTATCTCCTATCTTGCCTCGCTCTACGCCCCGCTGAATAACATTTTCGAAACTTACGGGCTAGTTCAGAGCGCAAAAGTAGGCGTGCGCCGGACATTCGACATTCTGGACTCGGAACAGAGCGTGCCCGAGGGGCATGGAACTCTTTTAACGCAGCGGGCGAAAGGCGAAATTGCGTTCGAAGACGTTTCCTTTGGCTACGATTCTTCCCGGCCCGTTTTAAAGAACATCAGCTTTCGCGCCGCGCCTGGAGAGAAGATCGCCATCGTGGGTGCCACCGGAGCGGGAAAATCGACATTGGTGAGCCTGCTGCCACGATTCTATGACCCGCAGTCGGGCCGCGTGACCATCGACGGCGTCGATATTCGCGACTTTCGATTGACATCATTGCGCCGCCAGATAGCCATGATTCTTCAGCCGCCTTTGGTATTTCCTTTCACCATCCAAGAAAACATCGCCTACGGGCGACCTGAAGCATCGATGGAAGAAATCGTCTCTGCAGCGGAAATCGCTCAAGTACGTGGGTTTGTCGATCAGCTGCCCGAGAAATATGGGACCGTGATCAGTGAGCAAGGGTCGACGCTGTCGGAGGGACAAAAATTGCGGCTTACGATCGCACGCGGGATTTTGCTGAATGCTCCGTTATTGATTTTGGACGAGCCCACCTCATCCGTCGATTCTGAGACCGAAGCGCTCATTATGGAGGGACTGCAGCAAGCCATGAGAGGTCGCACCACTTTCATCATTGCGCACCGCCTATCGACAGTCCGGCAGGCTGATCTGATCCTTGTGCTCTGCAGAGGCGAAGTCGTCGAGCAAGGAACTTTTTCGGAACTTCTGCGCAAACGCGGCGCGTTTGCCTCTCTGTATCGGACTCAGTTCGGGCTGCACGAAGAGGAGCGCAACTTCAGGCTCGTTAAATAGCAAAGGAGTCGGATAAAAAGAACAGATTTGTGCGACAAGGCGCAAAATATTCGGCGGCAAAAAACAACTGAACGCTCCATGAGCCTTTGCGCTTTTCGTGGTGAAAGAAGCAATGGTAGTTCAGCAGCCAACGCACAAAAATGTTGAGATTGCATCTCTATCCTAAAGGACCTGCTAGATGACACGTCGGCGTATTGTCGTGGTTGGCACGCTCGCATCGAATCCCTACGCCGGCATGGCATGGATGCACATGCAGATTACCGCGGGCCTTCGCCGGCTCGGACACGACGCTTATTACTTTGAAACAACCTCGGCTTGGCCCTACGACCCGCTTCGTAACCGCGCCGTCGATGATTCCGACTACGCGTTGCCTTATTTAAAAAAGATCGCCGAAAGTTTCGATCTTGGCGACCGCTGGGCCTACCGGCGCAGCTACTCGGATAAGGCATGGTTCGGTTTGAGCCGAACGAAAGCGCAAGACTTGCTCGCCCATGCGGACGCCGTGCTAAATGTCGCCGGCGCAACACGTTTTGCGGAAGAGCGGTTAAAAATTGGCCGGCTCGTCTATTTCGGCACCGATCCGGGCCACCACGAGATCGCCTTCAGCAAAGGCGATGAAAACGTACGAACTCTCATTGCGGAGCACGATGATTATGTCACTTACGGCGAGAATATCGGCAGCGCCGACTGCGCAATTCCGCCATTGCCTAATCTTCGCTCAAAAACGCGACAGCCGGTGTTGCTCGACCTCTGGCAAAACGGCCGGCCTTCAAAGCAAGAGTTTACAACCGTCGCGAACTGGCGGCAGGCGGGAAGAGACATCGACTTCAATGCCGAGACCTATCATTGGAGCAAACACCACGAGTTTTTGAAGTTCATCGATCTTCCTCGGAAGATTGACCAGAGCATCGAGCTGGCAACCGGATTGGCTAATTTGGGCGTCGATGACAGGGATCTGCTGGAAGGCAAGGGATGGCGGTTGGTTGACGCCCACCCCTTCACGACGGATCCCTGGTCGTACCGGGATTACGTTCGCTCGTCGCGAGGAGAATTCACCGTCGCCAAAGACTTGAACGTGCGACTTCACAGCGGCTGGTTCAGCGAGAGAAGCGCTTGCTATCTCGCCGCCGGTCGCCCCGTGGTCACCCAGGATACCGGGTTCGGCTCGGTGCTGCCCACGGGCGAGGGGTTGTTTGCCTTCAACACAACAGAGGAAATCCTTTCCGCTTTCGAAGCCATCCATTCCGATTACGCAAGGCACAGCCGGGCGGCAGCCGCCATTGCCCAAGAGTTCTTTAGGGCGGAACGGGTACTTAAGAAAGTGGTCGGTGATTTGGGACTGTGAAGCATGGCGCGTAAACGAGATCATTGGCAGTCCAAAAATCAGTCTTCGGAAGGTACATGTGAAAGGCACGTCATGAGCGAACGAGAGTCAATCAGCCGGAAAGCACAGTCTTTTTTTGAAGAGCTCTGGCAGCGAGGGGACCCGTGGGACCTTCAAACCTCGGAATTCGAGCAGCGAAGGTGTGCCCGCTTGATTGAAATACTCTCCGCCCGGCGCTACGCAAAAGTGCTTGAGATCGGCTGCGCCGCGGGCGTTTTCACCCGGCTGCTAACGCGTGTAGCGGACCGGGTGGTAGCGCTTGACGTCTCACCGAACGCGATTGAGCGTGCAAAAACAACATGGAGGGGCCCAGAATCGACGGAGTTCCAGGTCGCGAATATCCTCGAGTACGATGCGCACGGGGAGGGGCCGTGGGATCTCGTGGTCATGAGCGACATGGTTTATTTTCTCGGGTGGCTCTATCCTTTCTTTGACATTGGCTGGCTTGCCATGGAGCTGTTCGCTGCAACTCGCATCGGTGGACAGCTCCTCCTGGCTAACTGCTATGGCGGCGCTGACGACTATCTCATGCGTCCCGCTCTGATTCACACCTATCGTGATCTTTTCATCAACGTTGGCTACCGAATTAAAACCGAGGAAACTTTTCGCGGCACCAAGAACGGCGTGAAGATCGACGTGCTGATCACCCTATTTGAAAAGCCCACTGAGGAGAAACAACCGGCAGCGGTTAACATTTGAAGCTGGCTCTCGAATGGTCGACTAGGCTGTAAAGTTATGGATCCAAAAAAATACCTGATCGTTAATGCCGACGATTTCGGTCAGAGCCCGGGGGTGAATCGGGGAATCATAGAAGCGCACAAGCATGGGATTGTAACGAGCGCAAGCCTTATGACGCGATGGCTGGCTGCCGGGGAAGCGGCCTTGTACGCGAAGGAACACCCCAAGCTCAGCCTCGGGCTACATCTCGATCTTGGTGAATGGATATGGCGCAATGAAAGTTGGATACCGCTTTATACCGTGGTCCCCCTGGAAGATAAGTCGGCGGTAGAGCACGAGGTATCTCGCCAGCTCGATCTCTTTCGTTACTTGGTGGGAAAAGAGCCGACCCACATCAATTCGCATCAGCACGTTCACATGCGTGAACCCTTGCGCTCTGTTGCTCTTCGTCTCAGCGAGCGCCTTGGAGTTCCTCTAAGAAATTTATGCCCTGGGGTTCACTATTCTATGAAGTTTTATGGGCAAACCAATGAAGGGCAGCCGCTCCATACGCATATCAGTCTTGACCGGCTCATCGAGACTTTATCGAGGTTTCCGAAAGGCGTAACTGTTCTTCCCTGCCATCCCGGATATGCAGATGACCTCAAAACAATGTATAAGCGTGAGCGTGCTGACGAGTTAAAAGTTTTATGCGACCCTCGGCTCCGGACCGCCATTACGGCTCTGGGAATAAAGCTTTGCTCATTCGATGACTGGAAGTATTTCAAGAACGCCTCCGATTCGCCAGACAAGAACTAGCTATTAGGACAATTAAGCTTTGTATATCCATAAACTTCCACAGGCTTATGGTGACATCAGACGTGGCTGTTAAGCTGTTTAGAGGGGAATTGCCTTATGGAGAACCTGTTGCCAGACGAATTGAAAAAATTATGGCAATGCGTCGAGGCGAAGGAGATTTTGACGGAGGAGTTCAATATCAAGCAAGAGCGCGGCCTCGCTGAATACCGAACAGTATGGAGTGACGCCCTACTTTTGGAAGGACACGAGGATTTGCAACAGAGCCTCCTCCATGAACTTGCGAGCTACACGAAATGCGAAGACTTGACCGATGTCGAACGGCGGTGCAGACGCGCAGTCGAAAACCTGGCGATCGAGTGGCGGGAGAAAGTGGACCCCACGGACCGAAAGTCCGTAGAGAGCTTCTATAATGAAACTTCGGACGAAATTTATGAGCTGGCGTGGTGGCATACTCTATCGGAAGATCTTTCTCCGCTATCTTACGTCAACGCACTGCGCTTTGCCGAGAGGGAGGGCTGTCGCAACTGTCTGGATTTCGGAGCGGGGGTTGGATCCGGTAGCATCCTGTTTGCGCGACATGGGCTCGAGGTCGGATTGGCGGACATCAGCTCACCTTTGCTGGGGTTCAGCCAGTGGCGTTTTCAGCTTCGAAGGCTGCCAGGCGAGTTTTTCGATATGAAAAAGAGGGACTTGCCAAGCGAGGCTTTCGACATGGTGACTGCGATGGATGTTTTTGAGCACCTCGCAGATCCGGTGAACGCGGTTGAAAAGTTATCGGCCGTACTAAAGCCCGGAGGATTCCTGTTTGGCCGTTTCAGTGTCGAACCGAATGAGGACCGTCCCCTGCACATCGTCCAGGATTTCGAGCCGACCTTCAGATGCCTGCGCGAGCTTGGCTTCATCGAGGTTTGGCGGGACGACTGGGTCTGGGGACATCAGGTTTTCCAAAGAAAGTGACTAGTGCAAACCACGACAGTCGTGAGCAAACCTAGAATGATGACATGGATTTGAGAGGCAAGTTACTTCAATCTCGTGAAATTCTTCTCGTTGCCGGAATGGTTACTTTTGGTGTGGCTGTCAGGCTCATCAAGATCTCTCAGCCATATGTGGATGGCTGGAGCTTTAAACAAGGCACGATCGCCATGATCGCCGAGAACTTTTACCGCAACGGGTTTAATATTTTTTATCCGCAGGTGAATTGGGCAGGCAGTGCTCCCGGCTATATGGGTACCGAGTTTCCCCTGGTGCCGTTCCTCGCGTCCTTGCTCTATATGCCCTTCGGCGTGCAGGAGTGGATCGGCAGATCGCTGTCTGTATTCTTTTTCAGCGTGTCTCTGCCGTTCTTTTATTTGCTGGCGAAAAAGATTTCCAATCAACGCACCGCCATATTTGCGGCACTGATCTACGTCCTCGCTCCGCTTAGCATATTCGCTAGTCGTTCTTTCATGTCGGACATGGCATCGCTCAGCTTTTCCGTCATGGCGCTCTACCTCTTTAACCGTTGGTTGGAGCGCTCGGATAGCCTGCATCTGTTACTGGCGGCCAGTCTGACAACCGGGTTGGCGATTCTCGTCAAGGCGCCTGCAGTCATTATCGGTTTGCCGCTTCTGTATATGTCTTGGGAGAAGCACGGAACTCTATGGTTACGCCAGCGCGAGCTATGGATTTTCGCTGGCATCTCTCTTGTCTTACCGGCCGCATGGTACATCCACGCGTACGTCATCATGCTCTCCTATCCCCCTCACAAGTTTGCTGGCAGCGAGGGCATGGCGCTTGCTGACCTGCCTTTATACGGATTAATTGTGCGCCAGCTTGTTGGTTCTAGCCTGACCCCTCTCATAGCTGCGGCGGCGGTTGTGGGACTCTTCCTGCCTGCTCCGGGCAAATGTGGACGAATGTTTCACTGGTGGCTGGCGGCTCTAGGTCTTTTTGCGTTCTTCGCGGGTGTCGGAAACCGCCATTCCTGGTATCAACTTCCCGCCGTTCCTATAGCGGCGGTTCTTAGCGGCCGTGCGTTCGATTTCGCGCTGCGCAAGTTGGGAGCGCTCGCGGATTCAAAAACCGCCGAACCACTGGCGGGTGTTTTCCTCTTTGCCGTCTTCGCTTTGGTTTCTTATGGGTATGTGAAGCCGATGTATGATCCGTGGGCCATACCCTTACGAGAAGCTGGCCAAATGGTCGACCGCATGGCCCCGCCCGACGCCTTGGCCATATTTGTTGCCGATGGCGATTCATCGCAAATCTACTACAGCAGGCGCAAGGGCTGGCACGCCTTTGATGCCAGTAACTGGGGTACCCCACTAAATAGCGAGCAAGCGATCGGGGAGCTTGAGACACTGAGGAAACGTGGGGCCAAATATTTGGTATTCACACGATACACGGTCTGGTGGTTGGATTACTACGAAGATTTCCAAAAGCACCTCGACTCTCATTACATTCGTGCGCAAGAGACGGAGGATTACGTGATCTTCGATTTAGCAGATAAAGGTAATCAAGAAGCCGAATGGCGTATCGTTAGCGCCCGTGCCAACGTCTGGACCGACTGAACACTTTTTACCGATGTCTGATCGCGGTTTCAGGAATTTTTCGGCCCCACGAATGTTACGTAGAACTGCAATAAATCTATGAGCGAGCGTACTCTCGTTAAAGAGGGACCACGGGATCTCATCGTAATAAACGAAACATTTACAATCTCGGCTGGCTCTACTCCTCCTTTGACGTCGCCTGGCTGGCTGCCGAGAGACGTGCTCCTCACTCGAAAGATTCGCCGCAGCTCTTGTACACTATGTCTACGCGGATCATGATCTCAGGAGCGATCGCCCGCCACCCTTTGTACGGAGCGGGTAATAGCTGGGCCTTTTTGCAATATGTCTTGGGATTTCGCGAACTCGGTTTCGACGTCTATTATGTAGAGCAACTGAATGCCGACGATTGGATCAATGATGAATGGCAGCGGGCTGAATTCAACTCAAGCGCCAACGTACGTTACTTTTGCGGAGTAATGGAACAGTTCGGTTTGACCGACAGGTCGGCTTTGTTGGAATCCGACGGTTCGGGTTATGTTGGCCTTTCACATGCGGAGGTCGAGGATCTCGCGCCGGACATAGATCTACTCATCAACCTGTCCGGCTGCCTGCACAGCGAGCCGATTCTAAGTGCGGCGCGACGCCGCGTGTACATCGATCTCGATCCAGGCTACACGCAGATTTGGCATGAGCAATACGGCGTGGATATGCATCTGCGCGATCACGACGTTTACGTTACCGTCGGCCTGAACCTCGGAGAACCAGACTGCCCCTTCCCAACCTGCGGCATTCGTTGGCAAAAGAGCCTTCCGCCGGTCGTCATCGATGAATGGGTGACGACCCAGCCGCCGCGAAATGTATATTCCACCGTTGCCGAGTGGCGGGGCTTCAGTCCTATCGAGTGGCGCGGTAGCTGGTACAATCAAAAAGCCGATGAGTTCAAACGAATTATCGACCTCCCCCGCCGCGTGGCAGTTCCTGTAGAACTATGTCTTTTCATACATCCCGATGAGCCGGACCGGGCTGAGCTTGAGCGGTACGGCTGGGAACTAGCTTCACCGACTGTTCACGCGGTGACTATCGATGCTTATCGCAACTACATTATGGGCTCCCGTGCGGAATTTACGGCTGTCAAACAAGGCTATGCCGCTGGACGGACCGGCTGGTTTAGCGATCGAAGCGCCTGCTATTTAGCTGCCGGCCGGCCAGTGATCGTACAAGATACCGGTATCGGAAAATATCTGCCAACCGGCTTAGGCCTGTTGACTTTCGCAGACCTCGAAGGCGCTGCCGCCGCAATCGATAGCATTGAAAACGACTACGTTCGCCATGCGCTCGCTGCGGCCGACTTCGCACGCAAATTTCTCGATGCAAACGTAGTATTGCCTCGTCTTCTGCGTCTTGCGGGCATATGACAGGTATAGTGTTTGTTTTCACCCAATGGAGTTAGGCGCCAGAAGGCGTTAGTAATTTCAGGAGCAACCCTCGGCGCAGGAGTGCTTTTCCTTGTTGTATTTGTTGCTCAAGGTATCTTTTTCATCCAGGTCAATTCCCAGACTTATGATGAGGCGATGCATATCGCCGCAGGTTATTCTTATCTTGCCGAAAAAGACTTTCGCCTTGAGCCGCAAAACCCACCGCTTATCAAACAACTCTTAGCCTTTCCGCTCTTTTTGATTCACCGGGCCCCTTTCAATCCCGACCCGCAACACTGGCGCAACGGAGATGGTTACCTTATCGGCCTGGACTTATTGTACAAATCGACGCTTCCGGCTGACCGAATGCTTGCTTTGAGTCGCTTGCCTAATCTATTTCTCGGAGGTGTCCTGGTGGCGTTCATCGGATGGTGGGCCTACCGGCTTTGGGGTAATCGCGCAGCCATGCTGGCCCTAGCTTTTGCGTGCATGGAGCCGAACCTAATCGCTCACTCCTCGCTCGTCACTACCGACGTCGGGGCCACTCTGTTCATTTTTCTTACCGTGTATCTCGTGTGGGAATATCTCCGTTCCCCTAGCTGGTGGATTTTGGCCGCCGCCGGTATCGCTACAGGTCTGGCGTTAGTCTCGAAATTTTCGACAATTCTGCTCGTCCCGATGATCGGTTTAATCCTTGCAGGATGTGTTTGGGTGGCCGGTGAAGACTCCGCGTTGCTTGTGCGAAGAAAACGTCTAGACGCACCCGGGCACAAAGTTTTCGAAGCTGCGGCGATGTTCGTCGTCATACTTCTGTTTGCCTCATTGACAATCCCGGCTGCTTACTTTTTCCAAGGATTTCAACCCTGGTTTTTTGGACTGCAACGATTTCTGACTTTGACGCAAGAAGGTCAGCCGGCTTTCTTCTTAGGACAAATTTCCTACCAGAGCTGGTGGAGCTATTTCCTGGTTGCATTCCTGATCAAAACGCCGATCGGGAGCCTGGTGCTAATCACTGCTTCGCTGGTTTTTTACCGCGCGGGAAGGTCCCTTAAATATCGTGAAGCACTTTTTCTCTTCCTGCCTGTGATAGTCATTTTCGTTGCTACGAGCCAGGCAAAAGTAAATATTGGCCTGCGCCATATTCTTCCCGTTTATCCCTTTCTGTTTGTCATCGCGTCGCGCCTGGCAACGGTTCACTTCCAGGCCCGCTGGGTTGGACCGCTCCTTATCGGGATGCCGCTTGTTATGACGGCAGTCTCCTCGCTTCGGATTGCGCCACATCAGCTTGCTTATTTTAACGAGTTCGTTGGAGGCCCTGCCGAGGGTTATCGATATCTTGGCGATTCGAATGTGGATTGGGGACAGGATCTAAAAGGCCTAAAGGCATATATTGACAAGGGAAAGCTTCCGATCATTTATTTGTCGTACTTCGGGACGGCTCCGCCTTCCTACTACGGCATTCGCTACCAATACGTGCCAGGCAGTTGGCCTTTGGAATGGCCGCCGCCCGTCGACAACGTTCCAACTACCGCGCCCCGAAAAATTCTCGCGATCAGCGTTTACAACTTGCAAGATGTTTCGACGCCCTACGATCCGTTGTTTCATTGGCTCTGGTCTCGAAAACCCATAGAAAAAATCGGCTACTCTATTTTTATCTACGACCTGACGAATGATCCAGAAGGCTTATCGATGCTGGAACAAAGCTATGTTCGAGCAGGAATCCTGAGCAACGCCGTGGACGCCAAGTGACCCATAGACGGAAGATCTGCCTTGCGCGGGTAGGCGACACTGGCAAAAACTTGTCGCGACAAAGGGCAGTCTTCATTTTGACGAGTAAACGACCTCGACGAAACGACTCATTCCAGCTGAGACAACTAGCCTCATTGATTTCGTTCCCAGCCGCTCATGCCACACTTCCATCGCGTATTCGCCGGCCGGCAGGCCATCGATCTTAACGCGGCCGGCGACGTCGGTCAGCGCGAAATACGGCGTGTCCGTGACGACGACCGCCGCGCTCATCCAGGTGTGCAGGACATCGCAATCGATGCGAATCACGCCGGCGCGCTCGAGCCGCTTGATCACTTGGCGCCACTTCGGCAGACCGACGTTAAACAACGTCTTTCGGTTTCGACGAGCGTGCACGGCATGCAGTATCGGATCGCTGTTCTTGAGCAGCAACTCGCTGCCGATGACGCCGATCTGGACATGCGGCGCGAAAGCGCATTGTTTATTGTCCAGAACCAGCAAGCCTGGGCGGAGCGCGGCCTGCCAGCCGCGCGGGCGGAGAATCACGGCGGCGTTTTGCAGCCCGCCGTCCGCGCCGATCAGCAGCGTTTCGTTGGCCACCGTGGGGCCACAGAAGGTGCGATTCTTGAAAACCGGCAGCGGCCTGGGCCGCTGATAGCCCGCCGCTACGCTGACGCTGCCGGCGATGCGGCCGAATTCAACGGCTGCGGCGGCGTGCAAATGCGCCGCGCACAGAGTAAAGACGCTCATTGCGGCGAACCAACAACTCAGATCGAAGCGAGCAACTTTTAGCGCGCGCATGGGAACTACCGAAACATGTCCAGAGGCCAACCCGGACCCTGTTGTCACAGCTGCTATTCTTTGTTAACAGTTTGATTGAGCAATGAATACCGGAAAGATTCTTGCCCGAGATCCGCTGGTTGCCGGCCGTAGCGCGCCGTGGGTATTTTCTTCGATTCGCTAATCGCATTGTGCGCGTCGTCATTCAAAGAGTCTCACGAGCCCGCGTCGCGGTAGACCAGGATATTGTAGGTGAAATCGGTCGTGGTTTATGCATTTTTTTGGGCGTCGGCAAACAGGATAGCGAGGAGAACGCCGATTTTCTTGCGGACAAGGTAAGAAACCTGCGCGTCTTTGACGATGGGCAAGGAAAGATGAGCCGATCGGTGACCGATATCGGCGGCGAGGTGTTGCTGGTCTCGCAGTTCACCTTGTACGGCGACTGCCGCAAGGGAAACCGCCCATCATTTACCGACGCGGCGCCTGCCGAGCAAGCCGAGCGATTCTATCAACGCTTTGCCGCGCGCTTGCGCGCCGCCGGCCTTAAAGTCGCAACCGGCCGGTTTCAGGCGCACATGCAAGTGTCGCTGGTTAACGACGGCCCCGTGACGCTGATTTTGGAGAAGGAGCAGTGAGTCCACCAGTATGGCATTTGAGGAACCGTGCGACGAACAATTTGCTTTTGCGATTTTGATGCCGCCGAGGAGGGCATCGTTCGATAACAGCAGATCCTTCGTCTTGACTCATCAGGATGCCAAGCAGAAACAAGATTCAGGATGATGGCACCGGAAGTTTTTGAATTGTATTTACAGAGATCTTGACACGAGAAGGAATGCAGATCGTTTTGTACGAACCGGAGATACCGCCGAACACGGGCAGTGTTGCGCGCCTGTGCGCCGCGACGCTCACGCCGCTGCATTTAATCGAGCCGTTGGGATTCAGGATCGACGACAAGCATCTTAAACGCGCCGGTCTCGATTACTGGGAGTTCGTCGATTTGCACGTCCACAAATCATGGAATGATTTTGTCGAGAAGGCATCGCCGCGGGCGCTGTGTTTTTTCTCCAAGCGCGCGACCAAGTCTTACACGGCGATGCGTTATCAAGAAGACGACTTTCTCGTGTTCGGGCCGGAAACTCGCGGCTTGCCGCAAGAGATTTTGGACGCCCATGCGGAGCGCGCGCTGCGCATTCCGATGATGGGCACGGGGGTGCGCAGTTTGAATCTCTCTAATGCGGTTTCCATCGCGCTTTACGAAGCGCTGCGCCAACTCGGCAAGACATAAACAAGGAGTAGGCCTTGACGGTCGAGCAGATTATGATTATCTATCTCCATCATTTTTTTCCAATTTTAAAAAGGGGGTTGATATGAGGGTCGGTCCAAAGGGGCGGTGCCTGAGAGGATTGATACTGCTGTTCGCAGTATGTTTGACTTCCTCGGCGGGCTCGGCATCCACCGCGTTTGCCGCCGAAACGCAAAAAGCGGAAAGCGCGCCGCCGTCCAAAGAATCTTTTAATTTGATCCTGCCGTTTAAGAATCTAACCGCCGGCCAGGGGCAGGAAGTCACGATGGACACGGAAATCGTCAACCGGCGCAAAGATCCGGTCGAAGTGAGCCTCAGGCTCGACTCGGTGCCGAAAGGCTGGGAAGTCAACTTCAACTCGCGCTATCCGAGTTTTCCGATCCGCTCCGTGCAGGTGCAGGGCGAAAAATCGACGACGATTGAGTTCAAAGCAAAAATTCCTGAAGCAACCAAACCGGGTGTGTACCACATCAAAGTCATCGGCAAGGACGTCGACGGTCCGACGCAGTATGCCGAAACCGTCAACGTCAACGTGACCTCGAAGAAGGTTGAAACCGGCGGCCTCAAGCTCACCAGCCAATATCCGGTCTTGAGCACGGGCTCGGGTCAGACGCTTAAATTCACCGTCGATCTGAAGAACGAAACCAATAAGCCGCTGACCACTTCTTTGGCAGCGCAGCCGCCGCCGGGCTGGACGGTGCGCTTCAAGCCGCAGTTCGGCGATCAGCAGATTGCCTCGATTCAATTGAAAGAGAATGCCTCGGAGACGTTAAGCATCGAGATCGATACTCCGGTGACCGCCGAAGCGAAAGAATATCCGGTCGGAATCCAAGCACGAGCGGGCGCGTTTGAAGCGTCAACGTCAGTCAAGGTATCGCTCAAAGGCACACAGGACCTCAAAATGGGCTCTTTGGCGGGCACGCTCAACACTTCGATTACCGCCGGTACCAAGACTCCGGTCGATTTTGTCGTCGGCAATGCCGGCACCGCGCCGGTTCGTAACCTCAATTTTGTCACCAAGAAGCCGAACGATAAATGGACGGTGGCATTTCAGCCGGACAAGATCGATGCGTTGGGCCCGGGAGAAGTGCGACAGATCAAGATGGAAATCTTAGCGCCGGACCGCACCATCGCCGGAGATTATATGTTAACGTTAACAGCCAATTCGGCTGATACGAACAAGTCAGTCGACTTTCGCGTGACGGTTTCGACGCCGACGGTCTGGGGCTGGATCGGCTTTGGCATCGTCGGCTTAGTCGTGCTCGGCTTGGCCGTGGTATTTTTCCGTCTAGGACGTCGATGAGCGCAGTCGTTGAGACCCAGAATCTGACTAAGCGTTACCGCGAGACGCTCGCGGTCAATTCGCTCAACCTGACCATTCAAGAGGGTGAAATTTTCGGCTTTCTCGGACCCAACGGCGCCGGCAAGACGACGACCATCCTGATGCTGCTCGGTTTGACCGAACCGACTTCCGGCCAGGTCTCGGTGTGCGGGTTTAATCCCACGCACGAGTCGCTCGAGGTCAAACGCCGGGTCGGTTACCTCCCGGAGAATCCCGGCTTCTACGACGATATCAGCGCCAAGGAGAATCTTGTCTACATGGCCCGGCTCAATCGCATGCCGGAAGACGAGGTTCGCCGGCGAACCGCCGACGTACTGGAGCAAGTCGGTTTGGCCGACGACGGACGTCGGCTGGTCAAAGAATATTCCCGCGGCATGAAGCAACGCCTCGGCATCGCCGAAGTGCTGGTTAAAAATCCGCGCGCGATTATTCTCGATGAACCGACTCTCGGGATCGATCCCGACGGCGCGATCCGCATACTTGAAATGATCAAGAACTTAAATCGCCAGGAAGGCTTAACGGTCATGCTGTCATCACACCAGCTGCAGCAGGTCCAGGAAATTTGCAATCGCGTCGGCATCATCGTCAAAGGCAAGCTGATCGTCCAGGGAGAAATGGACGAGCTCGGCAAATCGATTTTGAAGGGCCGCCAGTGGAATTTTCTTCTGGAAGTGCGCGGCAACAGCGACGGCTTGGAGCGCGAGCTGCAAGGCATTGCGGGCGTCGACGAGATCGAGAAGCGTCATCACGGCCTGTTTCTTCGCTGCACGAGCGACGTGCGTCCCGAAGTCGTGTCGGTGGTCTCGCGCAAAGGCCTGCAACTGTTGCAGCTGCGTTCCGAAGACCCGACCCTGGAAGAAATTTATCTCAAGTATTTCCGCGAGGCCTAAACCATGAGCGTCGTGTTCTGGAAAGAATTGGCGGACCACTTCAGCAGCCGCCGCTTCATGATCCTGCTGATCCTCATCGTCTTCTCGGGCCTGTGGGCCGCTTACGCAACGGGACAAGCGATTCGCCAAAACACCGATACCGTTCCGTCCCAGTACGCGTTTTTACTCCTGCTCACCTCGAGCGGCGAAACGCTTTTTTCCCTCGCCACCTTCCTCAGTTTCTTCGGGCCATTGGTCGGGATCACGCTGGGCTTTGATTCGATCAGCGGCGAATATGCCCGTGGCACACTCAGCCGCGTACTCTCGCAGCCAATCTATCGCGATAGTTTCATCAACGGAAAGTTCTTCGCGGGTCTGACCACGGTCGCCGTGCTCTGGGGGTCGATCTTACTTCTTGTCATCGGTCTGGGCACGACGATTCTGGGTTTCCCTCCCAACAATGAGGAAATTTGGCGCATGCTGATCTTCACCATGGTGGGGATCTTCTACGTCGGTTTCTGGCTCGCGCTGGCCATGCTCTTTTCGCTTTTGTTTCAAAAAACCGTTACCGCCGCCCTTGCATCGATGGCGGTCTGGCTTTTCTTGTCGCTGTTCGTGACGATCGTGAGCGCAGGTATCGCCGGGTTGATCGTGCCGGAGGCGACGACTCCTGAAGCGCTCGCGCGGCGCGCCGACGTTGAAAATGTCATCGACCGCATCTCGCCAAGCACGCTTTTCTCCGAAAGCGTCGGCATCTTGCTCAATCCCGCGGCGCGCGTCTTCGGCCTGGCCCTTCAGAGCCAAGCCGAAGGTATCTTACCGACGCCCCTTGCTCTCGATCAGAGCTTGATTCTCATCTGGCCGCATATCACGACGATGTTTGGGTTGGTCGCGGTTTGCTTCGGAATTTCGTACATCATCTTCATGCGCGCCGAGATCAGGGCCTAGCAACGCGCGCAGCGTCGGTCGGCCGTTTTCTGACCAAACGTTTTCCCTGCCCCTTACAATCTCGAAATACGCGGCGCAAATCGCGTGAGCGCGCCGTTCTAAGCGTATTTCAAATCGCGATCGTTGATATGTTAACTATTTGCGTCTAGGATACGGAAAAATTTTTCACGTCGGCGCATCGTTCCGGGGAGGATTCATGGCCTACCGCGATCTACGCGACTACGTCGCGACACTGGAGAAAAAGGGAAAACTCAAGCGCATCACCAAGGAAGTCGACAAGGACTGGGAGATCGCCGCGGTGTGCCGCCAGTTGTTCAAGAAAATCCCGCCAAACAAGAGACCCGCCGTCGTGTTCGAAAACGTCAAAGGTTTTAAGATTCCCGTCGTCGCCGGCGTGCTCGGCGCCTCACGGGAAATTTACGCCATCGGCCTTGAAACCGATTCGGTCGACGGCATCAACCGCAAATGGGACCACGCCTTGGAAAATCCGATCGTGCCGCGAATGGTGAACGATGCGCCGTGCAAAGAAAACATCTTGCACGGCAAGGACGTCGACATCACGAAACTGCCGGTGCCGGTCTGGACCGTAGGCGAAGATCCCGGCCCGTTTTTTACTTCGCCCTATCTCATCACCAAGGATCCCGAGACCGGCGTGCGCAATGTCGGCACTTACCGCATGGAAGTCAAAGGCCCGAACAAGACCGGCCTGCTGATCGGCAAGCGTCAGGACGCCTCGTGGCATATCAGGAAGAATAATGCCAAGAACCAACCAACGCCGGTCGCCGTGGTGATCGGCGCCGATCCTACCATCGGCTACGTTTCGGTGTCGAAAATGTCGGAGACTCTGGATGAATTCGCGGTCGCCGGAGCGCTCCGCGGCGAGGCCGTGGATCTGGTGCCGTGCGAAACGGTTCCGCTCGAGGTTCCGGCGAGCGCCGAGATTGTGTTGGAAGGCGAGATTCCGCCGAACAGCGTCGAACCGGAAGGGCCCTTCGGCGAATACACCGGCTACATGGGTGCGGCGGGCAACGAGCCGTTCTTCAATATTAAATGCATGACGTACCGCAACAATCCCTGGTATCAAGCTTTCATCAGCCAGATGCCGCCGTCGGAATCAAGCTGCATCCGCGCCATCGGGCGCGAGTGGCCGCTGATCAAGCACCTGCGAGACATTCTGCGCATTCCAATCAAAGATGTCCGTTTGAAAGAAGCCGGCGGCAGCGGCGCTTATCTGGTCATCTCGCTGAAAAAACAGTTCGACGGTCAGGTGCGCCAGCTCATGTACGGCGCTTGGTCGCTGCGCACCGGCTTCGGAAAATTTACCGTGGTGGTCGACGATGATATCGACATTTGGGACGACTTCGCCGTTGATTGGGCGCTTAGCTGGCACGTCCGGCCCGACAAAGACGTCTATCTCGAAAGAGATGTCCAAGCGGTTGGTCTCGACCCATCCCAGGCCCCTGCTACCGTGCCGCAGCACCATCCGAGCCGCTACGTCGGTTCCCGGGTGGCGATCGACGCTACCCGCAAACATGCCTACCCGGCGATTTCGCTGCCGCCGAAAGAGCATCTAGATTTAGTCGCCAGCCGGTGGAAGGAATACGGGATCGAGGACTAGGCGGGCGAGTTCAAATAGTTCAAGCCGTTCAGAACGTTCAAGCCGTACCGGATCGACATCAAACTTGCACTGCGCCTTATTCTGCCGCTCAGACCGCGCCCGTTAGGAAGAGGATGTCAACTAAAGAGTCACTGCCCTCGTTCGTGGCCATGAGCTATTCTTTTGGTTGGGTTTAACGGCTTGAACTATTTGAACGTTTTGAACGGCTTGAACCCTTTAAGCCTTCGCCCGCATCTTTTTCGCCGCGGCCATGATCGATTCGATGATTTTTTTATAGCCGGTGCAGCGGCAAATATTGCCATGCATGAAATGCTTGAGCTCCGCTTCGCTGGGCGCGGGGTTCTCATCGAGTAAAGCTTTAGCCGCCAAGATCATCCCCGGCGTACAGAAGCCGCACTGAAATCCGCCATATTCGATGAACGCCTCCTGGAGCGGATGCAGCTTGCCGTCTTGCGCCAGACCTTCGATCGTCAGCACCGAGCGGCCGCGAACTTCGAAAGCCAGAGTCGTGCACGCGCTCACCGGCCGGCCGTCGACCAGCAAAGTACACGCGCCGCAGACCTGCACGTCGCAGGATCGCTTCACGCCCGTAAGACCTAAATGTTCGCGCACCACGTCGAGCAGCAACTCATGCGGCTCCACTTCCATTTCCTGCAAACGCCCGTTTAGAGTGAAAGACAGCGGTATGAACTGTGCTTCGGAATGTCTCGTCATCGCTTTGGCCATGAATGCTCCCTAATCCGATCTTCCCGCTCGTGCTCAACCGGCCGCGCTCTGGAAAGCGCGTTTCAAAAGCACCCCGACGATATGTTCTTTGTAATCTTGCGAGCCGTGCAGATCGCTGATCGCTTGAGACGCGCGTCCGGCCACTTCTCCGGCTTGCGCCAGAGTGCGCTGCGCTTCTTCCTTGCCCTTGCCGTTGAGCAGCGCCTCCGCCTCCGCGACTCGGCGCGGCGATGGCCCGGCGCAACCGACGGCGATTTTAACGTCGCTCAAGCCGCCACCGTTGAGATTAAACGCAATCGCCACGCCCACGCTCGGCCGCTCCAGATAACCGAATTTCAGATAAGCGCTGCGAAAATGCTCCGTGGGAGCGGGTATGCGAATCTCTCTGAGCAGCTCATCGGCTTGAAGCGAAGTTTCGTAGGCATCGACGAAAAAATCCTCAGCGGCGATTTCGCGCCGCCCCGACGACTTCTCGGCGACCAGGGTCGCGCCGAGCGCCATCAGGAGCGTCCCAGGATCGGCATGCGGTTCAGCAAAGCAAAGATTGCCGCCTAGCGTCCCTGCTTGCCGTACACGAACGTTCGCGACGTTTTGCTCCAGCTTGTGCAGCGCCGGCAGTTTTTGCTGGAGCATGGGCGAAGTCTCCAATTCATGGTGTGTGCACAGCGCGCCGATCGTGATCGCGCCGCCAGCCGCTGAGACTTCGCTCAGGTTCTTCAGTTTTTTGACATTGATCAGCCGCTCGTACTGCACCAGCCCCTCTTTCATCGCCAGCAGCAGCTCCGTGCCGCCGGCGTAAACCTTGGCGCTATCGCCGAATCGGCTTAAAAGCTCGGATGCTTCAGCGACCGACTCCGGTTCTTCCAAGCGAAATCGACGTAGCATCAAGAATCTCCTTCCAGCCGCTTCTTCACAGCTTGGGCGAACTCATCGAGTACCTGATCGGCCTTGCGTTTGATAATGCCGTGGCCCAACGCAGCGAGCTTACCCAAGATATCGACGGTCGCGACGAAGCCGAGAACCGTCTTGCCATCTTGATCGCGCAGATTTACATCGAGATCGATTTTCATGCGGCTGCCGATTTTGTTATCGGCGCCGGAGGCTTGCGCCTTGATGCGGGTCAACTCTTCGCGCTCGAGGACTTCGATGCTGGTGGGAAACTCGACTTTGAACGGTCCGACTTTTTCCACCATCGTCGCGGCATATTTTTTACCCGCTTCGATGGTCTTAGCTTCTTTACATCCGGGCACGCAGGCGATGAAACGATCCACGTCCCAGATAAAATTCCAAACTTTTTCGCGCGGCACGCCAATTTCGACTTCTTTTTGAAACTGCAAGAATTTTCCTCCGAATCGATCGTCCTTTTTTGCTATCAGAACTCCGCCAAGCACGCAAGCAAGACTTCACGTTAATGCGGCGTTCATTCACTCAGATTCCGCGCTTCGCCAGATTATGTGAAACTCGCCGTTCGTCCTTTCGCGAAACTCAGGATGAACGGCTGAATGCTTGAAGTTTTCTTAGCGCTCGAACCGATCGTTGTGAGCCAGCCTGCCCTGAGCGAAACCAAAGGCAACCCTGAGGGCTTGACATAGTTTGTCGCTCACAATGACCTGCTTGTCCCGGCCATCCTGAACGAAGTGAAGGATCCGCTTCACTTGTGGTCGCGCGGCAGGAATAAACGCGGCGTTTAGCGGGATTGACGCGGCGCGCTTGGGGCGCGATTAACCCGCGCCCGAGACATCGGTCATGTCTTTGAAGTCTTTGAGATACGTCTTGAGTTTTTTCTTGACGCGTTCCTCGATTTGTCGAACGCGCTCGCGGCTGATGCCATATTTTTCGCCGATCTCACGAAGCGTTAACGGATCTTCGTTCAAGAGCCGTTCCCGGTAGATCACCAGCTCTTTATCCTTGAGACCCTTGGCGAATTGTTCCATCTTGTCGCGCAGCAGCTCGCGATACTGGGTTTCGGCGAACTCCTCTTCCGGCGTCTGCTTGGTATCCCGCAGGAAGCTGAGCATAGTCGCTTCGTCATCGTCGCCGATCGGCACATCGACCGAGAGATCGCGGCTTGCCAGCCGCTGCTCCATCTCCACCACTTCATCTTCCTTCACGTTTAATCTTTGGGCGAGCAGCTTGGGCCCCGGCGTCAAGCCCTCGGCCTCGATCTTTTCCTTCTCCTTTTGCAGATTAAAGAAAAGTTTTCGCTGCGCCTGGGTCGTGCCAATCTTGACCATGCGCCAATCATTCATGATATAGCGAATCATGTAGGCGCGAATCCACCACACCGCGTAGGATGGAAACCGGACGCCACGATACGGGTCGAAGTTTTTCACCGCCTCCATCAGCCCCATGTTACCCTCTTGGACCAAGTCCAGAAGGTTCTTGAAAGCCTTTTGATACTCCCGGGCGATCATGACGACGAGGCGTAGATTCGAAGTCACCAACTTGTAGGCGGCCTCGACGTCGCCGTACTCTTTGTATCGAACGGCGACCTGATGTTCGTCTTCGCGATTGAGCAGCGGGAAACGGCGGATTTCGGAGAGATAAAGCTGGAGCGGATCAAACGGAACGAGCGCTTTATCGCGCCGGCTGCCGTCGCCATCCTCCTCCTCGACAAGTTTGGGGAGAGCGATTTCTGGCAGAGAGAAGTTGAGATCGGTGTTCTTATCGTCTTCGGCCATGAGCGGTTTCGTCACCCTCACCACCAAAGAGTGAGATTTTCAATACAGGACAGCGAATCAAGACAATACAAGTATCAAACTATTGGTGTTAGGGAGAAGGTCAGCGCGTACCGGCGCGTGCTATCAGGAGGACTGACCGGTAGTCTTCCTCACCTTGCCAGCAGCGATTTCCCGCAACGCCACCACAACCTCGCGGTTATCTGGTTCGATCAGGGGCTTTGCCCCCTTGAAAAGCTGTCTCGCCCGCTTGGACGCAAGCATGACCAATTCAAACCGGTTGTTGACCTTTTGCAGGCAATCTTCGACTGTGATGCGCGACATGATCGGCCCCCAAGAAGTAAGTATGGAGATATTCAATCAAATTTTTGCGAGGGAGTCAACGTAATACGGCGTTCGAAGGCTCGCCTGCGGCAGCGCACGCGTGAGGTAGAATAGACAAGTACGGGCGAAAATCGATTGGGAAGAGCTGCCATTGCACAGCGAACGACAGCTAACACTGTGAAGTTTTTTTAATGCTCGATCTGAGTGCAGGTTTTGCTCTTGGCAAATGCCATGTCGAGGGCAATCCCGGTAACCACCGCTTGCCAAGCTTCGTCCTCGGAAAGCCCGCGTCCCTTAATGGATCGCCATAGATGAATGATCTCTTCTTCCGTCACACTCTCGAAAAGATCCTGATCCGGTTCCCTGTCCAGCGTTGAGATTGTAATCATCGGCATAATCCGGTTATGTTAACCGCCCTGTTTTTGTGATGCAGTGAACTAAAGCAAGACAAATGCCACGAGTCTAATATATTGAAATGCTTGAAATTCGGAATGGCGGATAGTGGCAGACTGTCGGTGACCTGAGCAAAGATTGTCGAATTCGTCGCAGATTATGTCGATTTATGAAGGAAGATTCCTCCAAAGGCGTTCACTGATTTGCACTAGCAGGTTGCTGAAAAAAGGTTAGGAATGCTTCGAGAGCCTCAGCATGAACGGAAAATTATCAATAATATCAAGTCCCCTCCGTTCTTCCTGAGCAGCCCCGTCGAAGGACTCCGAGAGGCAACCTGCTAGTCGATCACGGCAACGCCGGAAATTTCGATCATACAGTCGGGATTATAAAGTCTCTTTACTTCGACCAGGGTGATCGCCGGGAAATATTTTCCGAACACCTC
>JBOHVN010000187.1:0-8685 GCA_050735675.1 Binatia bacterium
ACCGAGGCTGCGAGCAGCCTGCTCGGGCTCTCCGCGTTGATCGGGGCGCCGGCGCGCCTTGGCATGGGCTGGCTCGGCGATCTGCTGGATAAGAGAAAGCTCGTGATCGCGCTGCTTTTGACTCTGAGTTTTTCGGTCCTGCTGATGGGCTACACGGCGGAGGCTATCATCTTCACGCCTTGCATGATCATTTACTCGCTGTCCTACGGCGGTCTGGCGTCCTTGCAGGAGCCGATTCGTGCCGATTACTTTGGCACCAAGGCGTTCGCCACGATTCAAGGCATGAGCCGTTCCGTCCAGACGGCCGGCACATTCATCGGACCGGTCCTGGCGGGGTTCCTTTACGATCTCACCAAAAGTTACACCATCGCTTTCGGCATCTTTGCGCTCGCCAGCCTGGGCGCGGCTGGGCTCATGCTTCTCGCAAGACGACCGCAAACCACTATTGCTCCTCAGTGACCGGTTTCCGGAGAGCGCCCGGTGCTGGCCGTGGGTGTTCGGTCACCATCCTCGCAGAAAAATCAACCGAGGCTAAATCGGCGCGCGGGACGATCAGCATCGCCGTTAACCAACCGCCCTCCAAAGAAGCGCGGCGACGGTAGCGTGCGCGAGCTTTTCTGAAAGGTTACTTCGCCGCGCGTTGTGATTTAGCTCTTCGATTGCCGCATCGATGCAAAGCCTCTTGACCGAAGTTTCTTAAAGAGGAGGATAAGACGAGATAAGCCCGAGTTCCGCAGAGCGGTGAGAGCTGCGTCAACGGCGGCTTACCGTGATGACGAACCGGAAAAACTTAGGCACGAGGAGAAGAATAAAGATGATGTTCACAAAATATCTTTCGGCCCTTTCCTTGGCTTTATCATTTTTGTCTATCCCGTCGTTTATCGGCGAGTCGGCGCTGGCGGCGCAGCTCGCTTGCGGGCCGGTGGCCAACAAAAGCGACGCACTGCCGCGCACCATCGCAATCGGCACCAATCCCGCCGGTACCGGGGCGCACGCGTTGGGTTCGGGGCTGGCTTCGGTTGTGAGCAAGGCCACATCCGTTACTGGGAAAGTGCAACCTTATAGCGGCCCCAACGCCTGGATGACGTTGATGGATAACGGTGAGCTGGAATTCGGCATCATCAATATTCTCGACGTCAAGATGGCGGCCACCGGAACCGGCAACTATAAGAAAGCCTACCCTAGCGTGCGAGTCGCGATGGCCGGAGTATTCCCGTTTTACGCCGGGCTTTTGGTGCGCGACAAGTCGGACATCAAGCGAGTGAGGGACCTCAAGGGGAAACGCATGGCCTGGGACTTCGGCGGACATGCGATCAATCAAACTTGGGTGCTGGCAATGCTCGAGACCGACGGCCTAAAGTCGAGCGACATTGTGCAGGTGCGCGTTTCCAACCTCAACGACGGGGTCCGCGCAGTGGCGGAAGGAAAGGTCGACGCGTCCATTTCGGCGCTCGGCATCGGCTTAAATGAAGAGGTGAACGCCATGGAGCCCATCCGTTTTCTCAGCCTGCCGTCCACAGAAGCGGCCAACAAGGTGCTCGCTCCCTATGGCGCCAGTATCGTCAAGTCGGCAAAAGGGACCGGGATCAAGGGCGATACCTATTTGATCGGTTATCCGCTGCATCTGGTCAGCTCGACCAAAGTGAGCGAGAAAGCGGTGTACACGCTGGTCAAAGCATGGTGGGACAATCTCGGCGAGCTTGAGACTCTCCATCCATTATTCAAGAGGTGGAAAAAAGAGCACCAGGCGATTACGAACTTCACGGTGCCGTATCATCCCGGAGCAGTAAAGTTCTACAAAGAAGTCGGCGCCTGGACGTCAAAACACGATGCCCGCATGAAAGAGATTTGCGGTTAGCCACGCCCTGCGGAAAAATTTGCGGCACCCCGGGAATCAGATTGAGCAGCTGGAATAGGCCGGCGAGTAACACACCGTGGCATTCGAAGAAGACGTCCGCTCACGCGACCTAAGCGGAGTGCTCCACTGGGCGGCAAACGCCGCGCTGGTGCTGATTCCGATCGCGGGCGTCTTCTTCCTGCTCGACGCGCCCCAACGGATCGGCTGGCTGGTTTTCAACGAACAGTATCTGGGGCTTTTTCTCGGCCTGGCGTTGTTGGCGACGTATATCGTGGTGCCGGCGCGTGGAAAAAAGGATCAAGCTTCGGTGCCTTGGTACGACCTGATCGCCGCGCTCGCCGGGTTAACGGTCGGTCTCTATATTTTCTTTCAGTACCCGAAGATTGTCGACACTCTGGGTGAAATCACCAACCAGAGTGTCGTTCTCGGGTCGATCACCATCTTGTTGCTCGCCGAGGCGACCCGCCGGCTCATCGGTTGGCCGCTGGTCATTATCGCCACGTGTTTTATTTTCTACGCGCTGTTCGCCTACATTTTTCCAGGCGACTTTTACGGCAGAGGTTGGTCGATCAGCCGCCTGGCGACTTATCTCTTCCTAGACGCCAATGGAATCTTCGGCCAGGCGCTGCAAGTCGGCGCCGGCATCGTTTTGGCTTTCGTTCTCTTCGGCGAAGTACTGAATTTCATCGGCGGCGCGGCGTTTCTCAGCGATTTTGCGTCGGCCGTGATGGGACGCTTCCGCGGCGGGCAAGCGAAAATCGCCATCGTATCGTCGAGTCTGTTCGGAAATATCAGCGGCAGCGCGGTGGCGAACGTCGTAGTCGATGGCGCGTTCACCATTCCGATGATGAAACGGGCCGGCTATCCGCCGCCGGTGGCGTCCGCAATCGAGGCGGTGGCATCGACCGGCGGGCAAATCATGCCGCCGGTCATGGGCGCCGCGGCGTTTCTGATCGCGGAATACTTGGCCATTCCCTACGCGCAAGTCGCGTTGGCGGCCGCCGTGCCGGCGTTGCTCTATTACGCGTCTCTGTTCATTCAGGTGGATCTACTTGCGGCGCGCAACGGCATTCATGGTTTGCCGCGCGCGCAGTTGCCGCGTCTGGGCCCGGTCATGCGCCGCTCGGCGGGTTTCATTGTGCCGTTGGTGATTCTGGTCCTTTTGATGTTCTTTATGAACCGTCGCCCGGAAGAAGCCGGACTGCTGGCCACGGCGGCTGCGCTCATCGTCGGGCTCTTTACGCCGGGGGTCCGAGTCGGTCCGAGCGCAATCTACAAGATCTTGACCGGTGTGGGACGCAGCATGCTGGAGATCGCCGCCATCACCGGCTTAGCTGGAGTGGTCATCGGCATTTTGCAACTGAGCGGTCTCGGCTTCACTCTGACTTTTACGCTGCTGACGATCGGTGAGAGCAGCGCAATTCTCCTGCTGATTCTCACCGCCGTCGTCAGCATTGTTCTCGGCATGGGCATGCCAACCACGGCCGTCTATGTTCTGCTCGCGGTTCTGGTGGCGCCGGGGCTGACTAAATTGGGCCTCTTGCCGATCGCCGCGCACCTGTTCATTTTTTATTTCGGCATGTTCAGCATGGTGACGCCGCCCGTGTGCATCGCCAGTTACGCCGCCGCGTCGATCGGCAAGACCGATCCGATTCGCACCGGCTGGGAGGCGATGCGGCTATGCGCCATCGCCTACATCGTGCCTTTTCTGTTCGTGTTTTCGCCGTCGCTCTTGCTCATCGGCGATTGGCCCAATGTCGCGCTGTCGGTAACCACGGCGATTGGCGGCGCAACCTTGTTCGCGGTCGGCCTGGTCGGCTACCTGTTCCGGCGGATTGGCGTGATCAAGAGAATTCTTTTTATCGCTTCAGCGATCGCGCTGCTGATTCCGATCGCCGGCAGCGGCGATTACGTCCGACTGACCTGGGCCGTCAACGGCGCCGGTCTCGTGTTTGGGCTCATACTCGTCGCTATTGAATGGCTCGGGCGCGCCGCCGCCGCGATCGATGTCTCGCGCATCGCTGCGCGAGAAAAGAAATCAAGCAGCGGGTAGGCAACGTCAACGAATAGACCGCGCCATTTCTAAACGCCGGCAATTCTCCCCATTACCCCGGGTGATCTTCCGAGCGCACGCCTTCGACAAATCGCCACGCTGATTTCTCCGGTTTCTTTGCCGCAAGAGCTTGACAACTCCCCGGCAGTCGGGCGATAGATGTCGGCGCGTTAAGATTGTGGTATCGATTTCGCCGCGCTTGCGCGATCATCCGAAGTGAGCAACCGAGCCGTTGCCACTTTGCTCAAAGCATGGTGGGATAACCACGCCGAGATCCAATCGATCCATCAGCAAGTCAAAAATATGGACGAAGGATGTCCAGGCGCTCACTAACTTCACCGTGCCGGACCATTCCGGCGCGGTGAAATTTTACCGGGAGGCGGGAGTTTGGACGGCGCAGCATGACGGACGCGCGAAAGAAGTTTTCGGCTAAACAAAAATCAACAATTTCACAGAGGCGAAGTTAAAAAATAAAGGAGAGAAGGAGCCCATGCAGAGCAGAACCGTAAGCACAAGAGTTGCAGCGCTAGCAGCGCTAACTTTCTTTTTCGCCGGACAGATTTCGATTGTCCAGGCGAAGCTCGACTGCGGCCCGGCGACCAGCAAGAGCGACGCGTTGCCGCGCACCGTGGCGATCGGCACCAACCCGGCGGGGACCGGCGCGCATGCGATCGCTTCCGCGCTGGCCGCCGTGGCAAGCAAAGCGACGCCGATCGCGGCGAAGGTGCAGCCGTACAACGGTCCCAACGCCTGGATGCCGCTTTTGGAGAGCGGCGAGATTGAAATGGGCATCATCAATATTCTCGATTCGCACATGGCCGCGACTGGCACCGGAAATTATAAGTCGGCGTATCCGAGCGTGCGCGTCATCTCGGGCGGCGTCTTTCCGTTTACCGCCGGGCTCATCGTGCGCGACAAGTCGGACGTCAAGCAGATCAGCGATCTCAAGGGCAAGCGGCTGGCCTGGGATTACGGCGGCCACGCGATCAACCAGACTTGGCAGAATGCCGTGCTGGAAGCCGGTGGCCTGAAACCATCCGATGTGGTGCAAGTCCGCGTGTCCAATCTTAACGACGGCATCAGAAACGTGCCCGAAGGCAAAGTCGACGCTTCGTTTACGGCGGTCGGCATTGGCGTGAACGAAGAGGCCAATGCCATGGCGCCGATTCGTTTTCTCAGCTTGCCTAACACGGCCGCGGCCAACAAAATTCTTGAGCGCTATGGCGCGTCGGTGGTGAAGTCGACGGCCGCGACGGGGATCAAAGGCGATATCTACGTCATCGGTTACCCGCTGCAATTGGTCAGCTCGGCCAAGGTCAGCGACAAAACGATTGCGACTTTGCTCAAAGCCTGGTGGGACAATCTGGCGGAGATCCAAAGCATCCACCCGCTGCTCAAGCGCTGGACCAAGGAGACCCAGGCGCTCACGAATTTCACCGTGCCCTATCATTCCGGCGCGGTCAGATTCTACAAAGGGGTGGGAATCTGGACCGCCAAACATGACGCGCGAACCAAAGAAGTATGCGGTTAGACCCCGGCAGAAAGTCGCGGCACGGAGCGCTGATACAACCGAGTAGCAGGATCGAAGGGTTTCCCTGGAATACGTTCCAGTTACGGGCCGCGCTCATGCCGGCGGAGAAATTCGGCTCGATGCGACGCTGTCTTTGCGGCTGTGCGGGAGGATGATTCGTGGAAGTTGAAGAAAGCGTCCGTGCGCGCGAGCTAAGCGGTTTGCTCAATACCGTCGGCCGCTGCCTGCTGACGGCGATTCCGTTGAGCGGTATTTTTTTCTTGCTCAATGTGCCGCAGTACCTCGGCTGGCTGGTATTCAACGAGCAGTACATGGCGCTATTTCTCGGCCTTGCCTTGTGCGCCACTTATCTGCTGATTCCCGCCACACCGGACCACGGCCGCAATCGTTTCCCTTGGTATGATCGGGTGGCTGCCTTGGCTAGTTTGGCCGTCGGCTTTTACATCTTTGTTTTTTATCCGTCCATCGTTAATTCCTTGGGCGAGATCTCTAGCGAACGCGTCGTTCTCGGTTGCGTCACTGTAGTACTCTTGGCCGAAGCGTCGCGCCGCCTGGTTGGTTGGCCGCTAGTTATTATCGCCGCTTGCTTTCTCGTGTACGCGTTGTTCGCGTACATTTTTCCGGGCGATTTCTACGGCAGAGGCTGGTCGATCAGCCGGCTCGCCACTTATCTTTATCTCGACGCCAACGGAATCTTCGGCCAGGCGCTGCAAGTCGGGGCCAGCATCGTGGTCGTCTTCGTAATTTTCGGCGAAGTGCTGTACGTGGTCGGTGGAGCTGAGTTTCTCAATGATTTTTCGCTGTCCCTCATGGGCCGCTTTCGCGGCGGTCAGGCAAAGATCGCGATCGTGTCCTCCAGTTTGTTCGGTAATATCAGCGGCAGCGCCGTGGCCAATGTCGTCGTCGACGGCGCGTTCACGATTCCGATGATGCGCAAAGCCGGCTATCCGGCGACGGTGGCCTCGGCCGTGGAAGCCGTGGCGTCCACCGGGGGCCAGATCATGCCGCCGGTCATGGGCGCGGCGGCGTTCTTGATCGCCGAGTATTTGCAAATTCCTTATGCAAGCGTCGCGGTGGCCGCCTTGGTGCCCGCGGTGCTTTACTACGTCGCGTTGTTCATTCAAGTCGATCTGCTCGCCGCGCGTAACGGCATTCACGGCTTGCCGAAAACTGAATTGCCGAAAATTCTGCCGGTGCTCAAGCGCTCGGCGACCTTCGTGGGTCCGCTGGCGGTCTTGATCGTGCTGATGTTTTTTTTGAACCGCCGCCCCGAAGAGGCGGTCTGATCGCGGCTCTGGTGGCATTGATCATCGGCTTTTTGACTCCGGGCGTAAGAATCGGCTGGCCGGAAATTCTCAAAATTCTTACCAACGCAGGCCGCGGCATGTTGGAAATCGCCGCGATCACAGGATTGGCGGGTGTGGTGATCGGCGTGCTGCAACTTACCGGCCTCGGCTTCACCTTGACTTTGACTTTGCTCAACATCGGTGAAAGCAACGCTCTTCTGTTGTTGGTGCTCACAGCGCTGGTCAGCATCATCCTCGGCATGGGCATGCCGACGACGGCGGTCTACGTCTTGCTTGCCGTGCTAGTGGCACCTGGTTTGGCAAAGCTCGGAATTCTGCCGATCGCCGCCCATCTGTTCATTTTTTACTTCGGCATGCTCAGCATGGTCACGCCGCCGGTGTGCATGGCAAGCTATGCCGCCGCTTCCATCGGCAAGACAGATCCGGTGAAGACCGGATGGCAAGCGATGCGCCTATGCGCCATCGCCTACATCGTCCCGTTTCTGTTCGTCTTCTCGCCGTCGCTTTTGCTCATCGGCCACTGGTATGAAGTCGTGCTCTCGGTGACCACCGCGGTCATCGGCGCGATCCTGCTCGGGCTGGGAACCGTGGGTTATCTGTTCCGACCAATCGGTATGATTAAGCGCGCGCTATTTATTTTATCCGCTACCGCTTTATTGATACCGGTTGTCCAGAGCGGCGCGTTTGCCGCGCTCACTTGGGCGGTAAATGGCGGCGGGCTTGTGTTGGCGATTCTGCTGGGGAGCATCGAGTGGTTCGCACGCCAGGAAAGCGGCGTCAAGTCAGCAGCGGCGGAACGCGCGAAGGCTCCGTCGAGCTGATCTCTGCCGTCATCGCATAGGAGTGTCTGCCACAGCCACCGAGATTGATCGTCACGGGCCGGCGAAAAAACGATCTGGCGAAGACTCAAGCACAGCCTCATTAAATTCTTATCCAGCCATCGATGCAGGTGACGGCAAAACCGCCGATCCTAATTGCGCCGCCGGCAACGCTCACTGCTACTTCACCGGCGCGGCCGACGGCCATGCCTTGGCGCGCCAGGTATTCGGCACCGAACTCGCGAATCAAGCCGCTGTGAACGAGAAACGCCGCGATGCTGGCGTTGCCGCTGCCGCAGACCGGATCTTCGGCGACACCGAGTATCGGCGCGAAGGAGCGCACATGCATGCGAGCCGATTCTTCTTGTGCTCGACCGAACACGGTGACTCCCGCGGCTTCAGTCTCGGCGCTGATCTTTTGTATGCCGTCTAAATCGGGTTTTATTGCCGCGAGCGTTTTAGCTTCACCTACATCGGCAACCAACCAGACCACACCGACGTCTACTCTTAACGGCGGAGACACAATGTCCGCCGGAATGCCCAAGGCCGCCAGCAGCCGGTGCGAGTGAGCCTGCTGCACAGCGCTTATTTTCGCCGCCGGCGCATGCACAAAAATGCGCTGGCCGTTGGCGGTTTTTTCGACATCGAGTTCGATGATGCCGGCGAGACACTCTTGCCGCAGCCGGCCAGCGCGTGGCGCGGCAAAACCGCTTTCGAGCACGGCGTGAGCGCTGCCGATGGTCGGATGACCGGCGAAGGGCAATTCCTGTTGGGGAGTAAAAATTCTCAGTCGATAGTCCGCACCGGTGGAGGGTGACGGCAGCACAAAGGTCGTTTCCGACAGATTGGTCCAGGCCGCGATGCGCTGCATTTCATCCGCAGTAAGCCTTTCCGCCTGCAGGACCACGGCGACTGGATTGCCAAGAAATGGTCTTTGGGTAAATACGTCGACTTGCTTGAAAGGCAGCGTGTCCACGTTGCTCCGCGTCTAGGATTTCTTTTGGAACTGTTTAAAGAATCCTTCCTTTTCGAGCTCCTTGAGAAACTTCGTATCGATGAAGTCTTCGGGCTTCTTGGATTTAGCGGCGGGCACGCGCTGGGCCACTTCATCGATGGCG
>JBOHVN010000188.1:0-4639 GCA_050735675.1 Binatia bacterium
CTCGAGCTCGCGCGCGTGAAGTTCGCGTTTGTACGCCGGCACGGGCGCGAGCGAGTTGCACATGTAGCCGACTCGCGGTTGTTCAAGATCGACCAGTTCTAACCCCGGGATCGCCGTGAGAATTTTGCTGGCGCCTTCGGTCACGCCGGCCACGCCCGGATGCTCGTGCAGAGCAACCCGCTTGTTGATCGAATGGACGAAGTGGGGGCGGAGCCGTTCGATGCGCGCGGCGATGTAGGGCACGACGTGCTCGAGATTGAAGCTTGCGTCGGTGCTCGGCATGACGATCTCGCTCAGCTGGATGTTGCAGGTCGGGCACCACGTGAGCACGCGTGGAGCACCCGTGCCGGCGAATCCGGCCACCGTATTGCCGCCAATTCGCCCGGACGTTTTGGCGTCGCCGGCGCGGTACTGAATGACGCCGCAACAATAGGCCGGCCCTGCAAAAACTTTGTAGCGCGTGCCGAGACGAGCCAGGACCTCGAGGCACAAAAGCGCGATGTGGGGGGTCTTGAGAACGTTGCAACCGAGATACATGACGATGTCCGGCGCGGGTTCGCAGTCGGCCTCGGCCGCTCGCGTGAGGCCGGCAAGCAGATCAGCGGGGAGCTGAAGACGCGAGAGCACTTTCACTGCTGTGGACATTTTTTTAAACCCGGTTCGACCGGTGGCGCGCCGTTCGTTCGCTTGCCGTCGCTCGTTGAGCCTGAGACGGGTCGCCGCCAGCATGAAACGCGGGTTAATGCCGTCATCGCAGACAGAAAGACAACGGCCGGAGCCGGTGCATGCGTTTGCCCAACGGGCGCCGCGGCTTGCCGGATCACCGCCGCCGCGGAGGATATCCAGCACATCGCCGACGATCGCGGCGGGCTCGCTGGTATCGATCCCAGCCGGCGCCGCGGTCGGGCAGACCTCGACGCATTTTCCACAACGGGTGCAGCGGTCAAGGATGTCGCTCACCCTTGCGTCGATTGTGGCGATGAATGCATCAGCGTGAGCGGTCATAGCTTCTCCCTTTGGCCAGGCCGCGAACCAGCGGCTGTCATCGGCACCCGCGCAACGTAGCGCAACACTGATCCCAGGAGCGACACCTCCGTCAGCAACTTTAATACTCGATTCTCTCCAGTGTCGCTACCTGCAATTCCAAGTCCCACGTCTCCCCGCCTGGTTAGAAAAAATCCTTGCAACGCACAGCCTAGGGTCGCGGCGCCAAGGGCTCCGCGCTGGAGAGCTTGTTAAACAATTCGACAACTTCTCGATCCCGTGGCAACTCACGGACAGCTTTTTCGAGCTCCTCCGGCATTAACGGCCTGGGCTCCTCGCCGACAAGCTTCTTAAATTCCGCGTAGAATTCAGGGTCATTAAAAGTCTTGCGCATCGCTTCCCGGAGGATCTGCACTTTATCGGCGGGTGTTCCCGGAGGAAGCAGGAAAGGAGTTCCCGCGCTTACAAAGGCCCGATGCATGCCCAGAAGCTTTCGGTCCTTCTCTGATTTCGCAAACCGTTCAATATCGGGCAATCCGGCGAACACGGGATGGGGGTGTCTTCGGCCCTTCGGAACCTCGATGACCAGATGGAAATCCATCAGCTTCTTCTCGATCCAGTCACGCGCTTCTCGTACTAGAGTGGCCTGTATGGTCCACCTGGCGTCGAGCTCGCCCTGCATCAAGGCCAGATTGACTTCGTTGCCTTGGGCGAACCCGGTAACAAACTTTGGCTCTTTCATGCCGGCCAGGTACGCGAGGATTCGGCCGATGTTATAGAGATTATGTCCCACCGACTGAGCGCCGATACGTATGCCAGAGGCGCTGCGGAGCTTGTCGATACTATTCAACCCTGCCTCCTTGCGGCTCAAAAAAATGTAGGGTTCGCCGCTGGTAGGAGATCCAAGGTAGATCAGTTTATCTATGTCGTAGAGGACACCGGTCGAGCCCAGCACCGCCGCCGGTACAAAGCTTGAGAGCATCACACCCATGGTCAGCCCGTCCGGTCGCGCTCTGTAGAGGTGGTTTCCGGCCTTTCGGGATCCACCGCCGGGCATGTACTCAATGGTTAGGGTAGGTCTTCCCGGTATGTGTTTCCGGAAAACCGAAGCGGTGGCTCTGAACCGCAAATCCACCGTGCCTCCCGGACCGCCCCCGTAGACGACATTGATGGTCTTGCCTTCATAGAAGGGAGTCTGAGAAAACCCGTAGGTAGGCAGCCCGAGGCTTAACGGCGCGGCCAACAAGATCATGACGGCTAGTTTTTTCACCGCAACCTCCTTTGGATTACTACAGTTGAGAGTTTTCGCGGATCGCGCAAACTTTGCTCCGTCGGTTGAGGAAACAAGATTTCCTCGCGCCAAGGCGCCAAGAACGCCAAGTTCGGAATCGGCTGTTTTCCTTTGCGATCTTCGCGTCTTTGCGGGAGATACTCCGAGCTTTGGCGGCTCTGCCGCGCTAGGATCTCAGGGAGGATTATGACGCCATCGAGTTTGAGTTATCTCCCAATGGTTGTTTTGCTCGTTACACAATCGCGAATTTGTTTTGCGTTACAGCCGCCGGGCCTCTGCAGCCCTGCCGACTGATCCTTCCATGCAGCCCCGATGTCCAATTTACAGCGGGACTTTCCGATAATCGGATGGCACTGTCAACCTTAACGAAAGCTAAGGTGTGGACTGAAAGCAAAGCCAGGTCGCAGAAGCCACTACAAACTAAAGCACTGACCCCGCGCATTCTCTGACCCTGGCGCTGAAGTGTTTCTGATACTATAGCCGGTGATTAACTATCAACAAAAGATTTGACCCCCGGATTCGCCCTGATTCGAGAAAAGTTTGCCGGTATTCCATTCCACCCTCGCCCTCCTCCAAATCGCTAGGCAGGGTTGAAGAGAAGCGCGGATGCTATAGACTTCGATATCCCGTGTCAAAAATTTACACACAAGTCTTGACGCTACCTTTAGTCCGTTCGCGTCGTGCCGGGTCAGGCCTTTCCGGACGTTTACCGCCGGCGACGTTTCGAGAATTCCCGAAACGTGGAAGTATCCCGCCAGTCGTTGAACTGTTAAACTTTCGAACCGCCGTTGGATTTAAATAGGTCAGCGCCTCTTCATAGTTCTTGGCGACAAAGGCCCGCCGCCCGGCTGCGAACTGTCCCGCGACCCTGAATGAATCACATCCCGCAAGAAAAAATACCACAATGAGAATCGCCAGCATCTTCTTCCCAACCATTTTCTCCCCTTCTGGCGAAAATTTGTTTCAGGGATGGCTTGGCGGCTCTGAGCTGCGCTCGCGGGATCTCCTTCAGGTTCTCTTTACCGGAAGCGTGCTTCTAGATGAATGCTTGGCTGCCTAAATAGATCAATCTTCTCCAAGAGAAAGTATTGCCTTGCTACGAAGCTGGATTAGACCCCAACACCCTGCGAAATTATATCTTTGTAGACGTCTGATGCTTGGGACGAGGGAGGAAAAGAAAACATGGTAGAGAAAGTACTCGTGGTAGTGGGTGGAAAACTGATCGATGGCACCGGCCGGCCACCGATCGAAAATTCCGTGATCGTTATCCAGGCAGGCAAGTTCCAGGCGATCGGCAGGAGCGGGCAAGTCTCCATTCCAGCCGACGCGCAGCTGATTGATGCCAAGGGCAAGACCGTTCTGCCGGGCTTTATCGATGGTCATGGCCACCTGGAGGATTTCCATGGAGAGCTTTATCTCCATCTGGGAATTACGACCTGCGCTACGATCGACACCTACCAGGACGGGCCATGGACCCGGGCGCAAAAGCAGGGAACCGATCTGGGAAAAATTCGCGGACCGCGGATTTGGATGTCAGGCCGGGCGATCGGTGCCGTCGGCACTGGGCACGATGTCCCGATCTCGAGAACATGCCGCGGCCACGTTATCGTCACGACGCCGGAAGAGGTGCGGAGAGCGGTGCAGCGAAAAAAGCAATTCGGCTGCGACATCCTCAAGGTCAACGAATTTCTATCTTTGGATTTGCTGAAAACCGCCGTTGACGAGGCCCATCGGCTCGGCATGCCGGTCGCCGCGCATAGCTGGGACGTCGTCGGCTCCGTCAACGCAGGCGTTGACTCGATCGAGCATATCTGGTCGGTGGGCTACAGTTCCATTCCTTACGTCCCGTCGCGGCGCAAGCTGGCGGAGGACCGGTTGGGGGGGCGCATCGATCAGGAGCTTGCCGGCTCCTATTACCAGACCGAGAATTACGACGAGGTGATCGGCGCCATGGTGGATCACGGCGTCGCGTGGACTCCGACCATCGCCAAATGGCTGCGGCCCCTATCGCCAAGCGCCGAGCGTTTCAGGAAAAGAGAAAATGAAATCCTGAACGACCCCAAGGCCGATCTCCCCGCCGCGGTTCGCACGGTGACCGACAACGCCTATGACAAGTTGTTCAAGCGCTACTCCTCCGAGCAGCTCACTCGTGCCAAAGTCGGCTATGAGAAAGCCAACGAGTTTATCCGCCGCTTCGTCGAAGCGGGCGGCATTCTGAAGGAAGGTTCGGACCCCCCACGCGGAATGGCGGCCCTGCTTATGCACGAGGCCCTGGTGATGGATGTCGAGGCGGGCGTGTCGCCGATGACCGCGATCCAAGCCGCCACGCTCAACGCCGCCAAGACTTTCAAGAAGGATAAGGAC
>JBOHVN010000189.1:0-4531 GCA_050735675.1 Binatia bacterium
AGAGAACGCAAAGTACGCAAAAAAATAACTGGGAATATCTCCCGCCAAGGCGCCAAGGTAAAAAACAATTTCCGAACTTGGCGTCTTTGCGCCTTGGCGGGAGGATTATCCGAGTTCGAAAGGGTTCGAATCCGTGAGATTTGCGCAAGCTGCGCAAGTTCTCAACTATAGTAGTACAAAGGTCACATAGAAAAAATCGGATCGGAGTGTTAGCCGCAGAGAATGCAAAGGAAGAAAGAGCGGCCAGACGTTCAATACTTTCCAACGCGCAGCGGTTAAACGGCTTGAACGTTTTGAACTCAAGCTCAGTTGTCGCTTACGCCGCCGGCTTGAACTTGGGCAGCGTGACGCCGTCGCCGCTGTCTTCAAAGACGACTTCCACGGGCATGTCGATGTGGACTTTGTCGATCGGGCAGCCGATGATGTTGCTGCAGAAGCGCGGGCCGTCGTCCAAGTCGATCCATGCGGTGACGTAAGGAATGTCCGGCGCGAAGCCGCGCAGCGCTTGGCCGACGACTTCTCGGATCACGGTAAATGAAAACACTTTGCCTTTGCCGCTGACCTGGACCCATTCGAGCTTGTCGCTGGCGCAGTCGCCGCAGACCGGGCGCGGGCAAAAAACCCAGGTGCCGCAGTCCTGGCATTTTTGCATCATCAACTTGCCTGCTTTGGCGCCATCCCAGAAGGGCTGATTGACCGGGGTGATCTCCGGAAGCGGTTTCTTGATGATTTTTTCTTCTGCCATTGGGACTCCTGAAACTTACTCACCGCGGAGACGCAGAGGACGCGGAGAGTTATCTCTTTTCTCAATACGTTTTACTCTGCGCCCTCAGCGCCTCTGCGGTGACATCTTTTTGATTAAACTTCGCTGCCTAAAATGGCCGCTGCGGTGCAGCCGAAGTTTTTGCCGTAGTTGACCGCGCCGACGCCGGTCGAGATGCCGAACTTGATGTTCGGCACCTGGCGCGCGCCGCCTTCGCCGCGAATTTGCCGGACGGTTTCGATCACGTGCAGCATGCCGCCGGTGGTCGACGGCTGGCCGCAGTTGATCATGCCGCCGCTGGTTTGAATCGGCAGATCGCCTTTGACAGTAAAGTCGGTCTTCTCGAAAAATATTCTGTCGTTCCTTCCGCAGAAGCCCAGGTCTTCGATCTGAATCATCACGATCGGAATGTAATCGTCGTAGAGATTGAGGCAGCGAATATCGCTGTGCGTGACGCCCGACATTTCGAAAGCGCGCTTGCCGGCTTGCGTGATGCCGGTGATGAGCGGATTGGCGCGATAGCGCGGCCCGCTGCTGGCGTTGTTGCATTCGCCCCAGCCGAGCAAATACACCGGCGGCTTGCGCATGCTCTTGGCGCGCTCGGCCGAGGTCATGACATACGCCTTGCCGCCGTTGGCCGGCAGCACGCAGTCCAACAGACGAATCGGATCGGAGATCAGCCGCGATTTTTTGTAATCGTCGATGGTGATCGGTTTTCTCAAGTAAGCGTTAGGGTTGAGCGAGGCATGATAGCGCCCGGTGACGGCGATCTTGCCGAAGTGCTCGTCGGTCATGCCCGACTCGTGCATGTAGCGGCTCATGACGAAGGAAATTTTGCAGTTCGGTCCCATGACGCCGAAGGGCATCTCGTAGTCGCGCGTGTCGGCGGTGGCGCCGCGATGACCGCCGCGCTCGCCGAACGGCGAAGCCGCGGCGATGACCAGAACGAGATCGCATAACCCGGCGGTGATCGCCGCGGCGGCGTGGCCGAGCAGGGACACGGAGCTGGCGCCGCCGTTGCCACCGGCGAGCGAGACCCCCGGCGTGATGCCGAGAATCGCCGCGACCTCCTCCGGCCAGAACGGTTGCGAGTGATTGGTCGTATAGATCGCCGCGAGTCCCTGGCCGTCGAAATCTTTTTTCGTCAACCCGGCATCTTCCATCGCCAGGCGCGCCGCCCAGGCGAGATACTCCGCCGTGGATTTTTTCGGCTCGCCGGGTTTGCTGCCGAGCCGGTCGGTCGGCGTCTCACCGATGCCGACGACGGCGGTCTTTCCTCTGATGCTCATGTTTCAGGTTCCTCTCGATATAATTATGCCTGAAAGCTTTCGCAGTCGCGCGGATAGTCCAAACTCGAAATTCGAATATCGAAATCCGAAACAATTTCAAAAACGAAATCCTAAATTCTAAAAAAGTCCGAACCGATTTTTGCGCTTCGGATTTCGGGACTTCGAATTTGTGGCGCTGCCGCGCTTTATTGATCGAGGAATATTTCAGCCATGGCGGTGTGTCAAGCGTTCCAACAGCAGATGGCAAGGAGTGAATAGTTAGAAGTAAGGCGTTTAGCCCCTAGCTGGACGGAGGCCACGAGCAGTGATTCGGTGCGATTGACAATGATGTTAAGGGGGTGAGATTATCGGCTGACGCCGCTCAGACTGGCTGATAGTCCCAAAGGCCCGAACGGTTTCATACCGCTCGGGCTTTTTTTTTGGTTGATGTCGGTGACGTTTCAAATCAGCGTCATTCCTCGTATTCGTCCTGGATCACCAGGCGAGCCGGTAGGGGATGAATCAATATGACTACACCCGTATCAATTTGGCTCGCTCGGATGCGTGCATTCGTCTGCGGAATCCCCTGAGTCAGTAAAAATCCTCAGCGTATTCGCGGTGTATTCCGCGATCAGCAAATGACCTAAGCATGGCACTGTTCATGCTCTGGGTCATTCCGTCTTTTTGCGCGCCGCCCGGTGTCGATAAGAAGAGCATTAATAGGCGTGGCCCGGAGATAAGTTTCAGGTCCACCTAACGTGTTGATGTAAGCGGATACGCCAAATGCAAAAACAGCAGCCATGAGAGGGATAGTGTTTTCAAGTCTGTCCACTATTAGACACAAACAGTAGCGGTCGGAATAACATTGTGAAAACGGAGCAGGCCAAAACAGTAGTTTCCGGCGCACCGCCGTTTTTGTGGACAAAATCTTGAAAGGAACCAAGCCAGCCGACGTTCCAGCCGAGCAGCCGACGAAGTTCGAGCTGGTGATCAATCTGAAAACAGCAAAGCAGATCGGCCTGACGATTCCGCAGAGGGTGCTGGCGCGGGCGGACTGGGTGATCAAATGAAAATAGGCAGTCGTCAGTGGTCAGTAGTCAGCCTTACTCTTTGGGCCATGCTGGTTCTCCAGCCTCTGCTTATCTGTGACGTAGGTGCGGCCGAACGCACTAAGCCTGTCCTTATCGGAGCGTTAACGGATTCGTGGGGCCCAACTCCCGGTGTCGTGGGGCTCCGCGACGGTCTTAAGGATCTGGGTTATCGTGAGAACCAGGATTTCGTGATCGGGGTTCGATTCACCCAGGGTAATATCGCGGCTCTTCCCCAAGCTGCGCGAGAACTCGTGGAGCAGGGGATCGATATTCTTTTCACTAACAACCCCGCGCCGGCCAAGGCCGCGCAGATGGCGACAAACCGTATCCCGATTGTCTTCTACGGCGCGGGAGATCCCATCGGGTTGGGATTGATCAAGAGTTTTGCCCGTCCCGGGGGCAACATGACTGGAGTTACTGATTTAGATCTTGAATTGGACAGCAAGCGTCTGGAGATTTTTAAGGAGATGATACCCGGACTTACCCGGGTCCTATTTCCCTATGATAAGGCTGAGGCTTTCTCCGTGGCCCAGGCAAAGATTTATCGTGAGAGCGCTCGCCGCCTTAAAATCATGCTGATCGAGAAAACGGTAGTTACTCAATCAGAAGCACAGGCGACCTTCGACGGTATTAGGAGGAATGAGGTTCATGGCATCGTGGTGCCACGCTCACTTTCCTTCAACATTCCCGGCCTTGCCTTGGAGGCTATGTCGCGGCAACGGATTCCAACAATGTTTTTTGGTCCTTGGTACGTGGAACAAGGTGGGTTTGCTAGTTACGGTCCGAATTTCTACCAATCCGGGCGCCAGGCAGCGCGCCTGGTGGACAAGATTCTTAAAGGGACCAATCCGCGTGAGATTCCCGTCGAAGTAAACAACAACATCGAGTTCGTCGTTAACCTTAAGGTTGCGACGGCATTGAAGATCAAGATCGTCCCTGAAGCGTTGTATCGGGCTACTCGAGTGATCCGATGAGCCACCCGCGCAGGGCAAAGAGTGCAAAATGTTTCGTTGGACGGAATGGGCGAGGCGGGCGCAGGCTAAAATGCCGGAGGTAAAAATGTGTAAATTAACAAAACGCCGTAAAAGTTTGCTTGCTTTAGGACTGCTGTTCTTTGGCCTGCTCGGATCAGCCCGTGTGTCCCCGGCGCTCAACGTCGGTGATAAGGCGCCCGACTTCACGCTGCCGGCAACCACCGGCGGAAAAATCAGCCTGAGCCAATTTCGCGGCAAGAAGCTCGTGCTCATCGAGTTTTACGGCGCCGATTTCTCGCCGGTATGAACGGCGAATCTATCGGCCAGGATGGCCGACTACAGCAAGTTCGAGGCGCTGAACGTGCAAATTCTCGGAATCAGCGCCAACATTCCTTTTTCGCAGAAGACCTTCGCCGATTCGCTGAAGCTGCCCTA
>JBOHVN010000190.1:0-15514 GCA_050735675.1 Binatia bacterium
AAAGTAGACCGCGAAACCGATCAGCAGCCAAACTATAAGGCGCAGCCAGTTGTCGACCGGCAGGGAAAACATCAGCAGCAGGCAGAACGCAATGCCGAGAAGCGGAATCAGCGGCACGAGCGGGCAGCGGAAAGGCCTCGGCGAGTCGGGATCGATCCGGCGCATGATCAGCACGGCGGCGCATACGATTACGAACGCGAGCAGCGTACCGATGTTGACCAACTCGGCGAGCACGCGAAGCGGCAGCAATGCGCCCATCAGGCCGACCACCATGCCGTTTAAAATCGTCGACTTCCATGGCGTGCGAAAGCGCGGGTGCACCGATGCGAAAAAGCCGGTTGGCAGAAGACCGTCGCGCGCCATGGCGAGCATGATGCGGGGCGCGCTCAGCATGAGCACCATCAAGACGGACGTGATGCCGGTGAGCGCGCCGAACGAGACCAGCGCATGCGCCCACGGTAGCCCGACCCGGCTGAAAGCTTTGGCGAGCGGCGCGTCGATATCGATCTGCTGATACGGCACCATGCCGGTCAGGACAGCGGCGACCGCGATGTAGAGAACCGTGCACAAGGTGAGCGATGCGATGATGCCGAAAGGAACGTCGCGGCTCGGATTGCGCGCCTCCTCCGCGTGCGTCGACACCGAATCAAAGCCGATGTAGGCGTAAAAGACGATTGCCGCGCCGGCCATCATGCCGAGCGGCTCGCTGGCCGGTCCGTGTTGCCCCAGGATCGTGTAGCCGAAGAAGCTGATCCCCGAGTATCCGTAGGGAGCGAAAGGACGCCAGTTTTGCGGGTCGATGTAGAAAATTCCTATGGCGATAATCAGCAGAACAACGGAGAGCTTGACGACAACCATGAAGAAATTAAACGCGGCGCTCTGGCGAATACCCGCGACCAGAACCGTCGTTAGAAAAGCTGCTATCAGCAGCGCCGGCAAGTCGATAATGGCGCCGGTGGCGACGAACTTGCCGACCGTAGGATCGAAGTCGAACGGCGCGTTTGCCAAGGCGGCCGGCAATTTGATCCCCATCTGACCGATGAAATCGATAAAATAGTGCGACCAGCCATGGGCGACGCTCGCCGCCCCCACGCCGTATTCCAGCAATAAATCCCAGCCGATGATCCAGGCCAACAATTCGCCCAACGTCGCGTAAGCGTAGGTGTAGGCCGAGCCCGCCACGGGTACCATGGAGGCGAACTCGGCATAACAAAGCGCGGCAAAGGCGCAGGCCGTGCCGGCGACGGCAAACGACAGCATGGTCGCGGCGCCGGCTTTGTCTTTGGCGACCACGCCGATGATGACGAAGATTCCCGCGCCGATAATCGCGCCGACGCCCAGGCTGCTAAGCTGGAGCGCCCCGAGCACCGGGCGCAAGCCATGCCCGCCCTCAGCCTCTTTTAGCAACAAGCTCGTCGGTTTCTTCGCCAGGAACTGACTAGTGTTCGAGATCATGGAACAGGCGAATACACTCCGTGATGGCTGAATTCAAGCTTTTATTCCGAATAGATTCAGCTTGTGATGTAACGCTCGAGCTGTTCGATGATGAATTTCTGGTCGGCGATGATGGATTTGACGAGGTCGCCGATCGAGATAATACCGACTAGCTTTCCTTCTTCGATGACTGGAAGATGGCGGATGCGCTTATCCGTCATTATGGCCATGCATTCTTCGATCGATTGCTCTGGGTGAGTGTAGGCCACGTGACTGGTCATTATTTCCTTGACCAGAGTGCTCGGGGAGGTTCGGCCAAGCAGAACAATCTTGCGCGCGTAGTCTCGCTCGGAGATTATGCCGGCAAGCCGGGTACCGTCCATGACCACGAGCGCGCCGACTTCCTTTTCGGCCATGCGCCGCAGCGCTTCGAAGACCGTGTTTTCCAGACCGATGCACCAAACGTCATGCCCCTTGGTGTGGAGGATGTCTCGGACGGTTTTCATGGCAGACCTCCTTTCAGAGCGCGGATCGTGCGGCAATACCGATCTACTCAATCACGAATCTTGAGTCACGAGAGCAACTCTTCACGATTCTCTGGCTTCGAGCCTACACGTTATATTCGACCGCGCAAGCAATCCTCTGATCGCCGGCAACGTATTGAAGTCAGCGATCGATTCCACTAGCTTTCGATAAGCGAGTCTTATACGACCATGAAATGTCCAAAGTGCGAAAGTGAGAGTCTTGGCGAATTTTCCGTCGAAGGTGTGGCCGTGGACCGATGCTCTTCCTGCTACGGGATCTGGTTTGACGCTCGCGAGCTCAGCGAGTTGTTGGCCGAAGATGCGCGCCAGGTGGCGACGCTTCGGCGCGGCGGCGAGAACGAGCAGGCCGACGGTAAAAGGGGGAAATGCCCGCGCGATGGGGCAGAACTGCTGCGCGTTTACAGCAGCATCGATCGTTCCGTTGTCTTAGACGCATGCGCCGATTGTCATGGCATCTGGCTTGACAGCGGCGAGTTCCAAAGACTCTTCGCGGCCCGCCAAACATAACTCGTTTTCTCAATAATGACCGTCTGCTGGCGTTCCCGTCCGGAGATTTTACTAGTCGGCGGAATACAAGAAGCCTCATTGTCGCCGTTATTCCGGCGCTGACCACCTGTGGCCATCGATCGTTCAAGGTTTCTTGTGTTTGATCGACCCCTGCCTACCTTTGCCGTCCGCAAAGCTTCCCAAGCCAGCTAAACGCCGCAGTTGGCGATGGCGCGGCGCAAGGAAAATAGCTTACAATACCCCTGTCCTGGGGGCGCGACTCCGGCGCGGAAATCCAAGCGGCAAAGGCAGACAAAAGCTTATGACCATCGAACAAGCGGTGTTCTTATACGCGACGATATTTGGCATCCTGCTGGTGCCGCTGATCTGGCTATTGATGAAACGGAGAGCGGAGAAAGAAGCTGAGAAGACTAAGATGTCTGAAAACGGCGAGAACGCCGCCGCCGCTCAGCCCGGGCGTAAATCGATCGACTGGCGCGCGTTGTTCGCATTTCGCCCGCAAGCGGTTCTCAGCGGCGAGATGTGGCTGAAAACTTTTATCGCCGCCTTTGCGGCTTTGTGCGTCGGCGTGAGTATCATCGTTTTCGTTTTTCCCCTGGGCGCGGCCTGGGCCGCGTCCGCCGCTTTTCTAGCGGTCATCGTCATTGTCGCTCTGATGTTTACGCTGCTCGAATAGCTGACGTCTGTCCTTTCCATTACGGACGTTCATGCCCACGACTCTAGTCCAAGAAAAAAATTAGTGACTCTCCCAGACGGCGAGACCGGCGCGGCAGCATAGTACGTCCTGCTCCGCGCGGCTTGCGCCGGCGACGCCGATGGCACCGACGATGGTGACACCATTGATGATCGGGATTGCGCCGGCCATCGGCAGAACTCGCCCGCGGTGGGAAACGACCAGGCTTTGCAGCCAAGGCTGGCGCGCTTGCGGCACCAATTCCGCCGTGGCCACGTGGAACGCTGCGGCCGTATAGGCTTTGTTGAAAGCGATCTCCGCCGTGCGTGGTTCGGCTTTGTCCATCTTTCCCAGTGCGATCAGTGCGCCGGCTTCGTCGACGACCACGGCGCTGACGGCGAGCCCCATCATTTGGGCGTATTCTTGGGCGCTTTGCACCATCGCCCAGGCGGTGTCAAAAGGCACGGGTCCGATTGCTGCCTTGTTCTGGCGGAAAAAAACTGCGTTGACTTCGATCGATGCGGTATGCTCGGCGGGGATGTCGATATCTTTGAATATCGCGTCCACCGGGCAGACGATCTCGCACTGCTCGCAATCGATGCAAACTTCCGGGTCGATGTAAAATTGCGGCGCGCCCGGCGTCGTGTGAATGCAGGCGACCGGACAGACTTCGACGCATGCTCCGTCGTTGGTGCATAAGCTGGTGATGACGTAAGGCATGGGTCCTCGCTTGGCTCGGAATTTAAAATTACAAATTCCAGATCCCAGAGTCAGCTCAAAATCCCCTATTTGAAATCTGAGATCTGTAATCTGAAATGGCCGTAGGCCTAGCCGTCGGCGGCCAGCGGCAGGTCGGTGAAGACCGCGCCGGCGACGTGCACGTTGGCGCCGAAACTCGGTGTCACTAATCGGCCCTGCTTGTCGAGAATGCCCAATCCCGCCTGCGCCGCGAGCTTTTCCGCGTCGGCATTTTGCTTGGCCGTGGCGCGAAAGCCCAGCTCTCGGATCCAAGCGCTCAACACAAACGTGATGAACAATCCGTTCTGCACCGGCACCTGTCCGCCGATGCCCGGCGAAGTTTGTGGATCGTAGTCGGCGGGCACGGCGCAGAGCACGGCAAAGGGATGGCCTTCGGGATGATCTCCAGTCTCGGGATCCAGTTTAGCTATACCCACCAGGGCGGCGCCGAAATAACGCGCCATGTCTTTCACATGGCTCGAAGTGATTTCCGGCGTGTGAATATCGGCCTTGGTCGGGAAGATGTTTCCTTCCGGCGCCTTGCGGATCAGCTCGGTCACCGTGTTGGTGAGGTCGGCCGGCGGCGTATCGATGAAAAAATTCCAGTAAGGATCGTCGCGGTGCGACTGTTTTCCCGACCAGGAGAATTTGAACGCCACTACGCCTCTCGCTTGACGAATCGGTTGGTGTTTTCCTTGAGCGGCGCATAGTAGCCGGCCTCGCCGACCACGGCTTTGGCTTTGCCCTCGTGCGACGCGTTGCAACCGGCGACCGTGCACGCGTGCTCGCCGGGCTTCACCCCCGAATCGTAGCCGAGCCAGCGCACGCGGCCGTTGCGCACGATGCCCCAGAAACGGTCGTCGATCCATTTGAGAAAATGGACCAATGCCGGTCGCGCGAAAAAGGGGCAGGCGTGGAGCAGCGACACGGTCATGGTGTGCCACCAGGCATTGGGTTTGGTAAACGGACACACCGCGGCACAGGTGAGGCAGCTGCCCCAGTGATCGTGCACGTAGGGCCGGAGCTTGTAGCAGGTGAGCCAGTTGATCTTGTATTTTTCCACCCCGTTATGGGCGACTTTATCGCCGAAGGGAATGCTGTTGGTCGGGCAAGTGTTGGCGCACTTGCGGCAGATTTTACAAAAATCCTCGACGCCAATGTCGGCCGGTTCGTCAGGAACCAGCGGTAGGTCGGTCAGGATGGGGTCCGGCATGTGAATACGAGCACCGAAATTTTTATTGATCACAAGACCGTTTCTGCCTAACTCGCCGATGCCGCCGGCAACCCCGGCCGCCTGCGGGGTCACCACGCCGCGGAGCACCGTGTATCCCAGCTCTTTGATGTAGCCTTCGAGAGCTTTAAGTATTAAAACGCCTTTCATTTGTGAAACGTGGTAGGCGGCGTCGCCGATCAGATGGCGGTGCGCCTGGAGTTTGTTGTAATCCCATGCCGTCGCTGCTTGGATAATGTAAGGAAACTTGCGCGCTAGCTCTTGAGGCGAATTGTTTTGGTATTCGTCCTTCGCCGTGCCGTCCTGGACGTAGCGTCCTCCGCCGGACGCGTAAAGAAACGTCGGGTGCGCTGTGGCGACGCCAACGACGTCGGCGCCCATGTAAAGGGCGACAGCTTTGATGTGACGCGTCATTGCCGCCGGATCATCCACCGCTACTCTTTGCGGATTGACTTTGCCGTCGGTCGAGCGGTTGATCACGTTGGTTAGAAACTGCCTCCGGTCGGCGAAGTGATTGGGCGCCGAAACCCGGGTCAACGGATCTTTGGAGACCGTATTGCGGTACCAGTTGAAGAGCGGTTTACCGAGCTCGCCCCGCGCGTTTTTCGGATGGGGCGACTGGTTCATGTCGACATTGACATGGGGCCCGACGATTCGCACCGTTCGGCCGAGATAAGGCGTGGGAAATTCCGCGTCGGCGCCGTTAGAGCTCGTGCCGTTACTGGGCGGCTGGGTATTCGTCTCCTGGGTGAGAGCCATATCGAACTCCTTTTTTCCTCAGCCTTGCGCTGAGAGTTTCGCATGAACGATTTTACGAATAAACTTCGAGCCGTTCAAATCGTTCGATGGTCATCATGCATAGGATGCCAGCGCCACTTCCGCGCACTTCTGGTCCTGGTCATCGGTGCCGCCCGCGACGGCAATGGCGCCGACGACGTTGCCGCCTTCGACTACCGGCAGTGCGCCGCCACCGGGCATAATCCGGCCATTGCTCGACACCACCAGACTTTGGAACCACGGATTGCCGGCGACGCCGGCCAATTCTTTGGTTGGTTGCTGGAAACTGGCGGCGGTGTAGGCCTTGTTGAGGGCGATTTCTACTGTAATCGGCCGAGCCTTGTCCATACGTCCCAACGCGATCATGCGGCCACTCTGATCAACCACCACAGCCGTCACGGAGATGTCGAGCTGTGCTGCCTGGGCATGGGCATTTCGTACCATTTGAATCGCTTTTTCTCCAGGGATTGCCATTATCTCGTGCGATCCTCCTTGTTGTCTAAGTCACCTTGCTAGTTTATCAGAGAAGTAGCCTGCGCCGTCAAGCGGTATCTTTGCGGGGTGATGTATGAGTCTGTGTGTAAATTGGGCGGGGAGAGAGGGAATCGGGAAAAATGGCTTTCACATTTGGTCTAGGCAAGATGATCGGGAAGTGGTTAAGCGTTAGGCCTAGGGTATTTTGGGACCCGGCAGAAAAGGCGTTTCCCGGGTTTGGCCATGCGGCTGTGGTCACCGCAACCAAGGGAGGGCAATCATGTACCTACGTTCATTGTTGATCATCGTTGTGCTAGTCGCGCTGGGTTTGTTCGCGGCCATCAATTGGAGCGCTTTCACGACGCAGACGACGCTCTCTCTCATTTTTTCTACGGTGGAAGCGCCGCTCGGCTTGATTCTGCTCGCTGTCACCGGCGTGCTCACATTGCTATTTCTTATTTATCTTGTCTATTCGCAGTCCTCCTCGCTCATGGAAAGCCGCCGGCATGCGCGCGAATTGCAACTGCAGCGAGAGATTGCCGAGAACGCGGAAGCGTCGCGCTTTAGTCAGCTACGATCCTTCCTGGAAACGGAGCTTAGAGAGCTGGCCGATCGGAGCGCGGACTCCAAGACCGCCGTTCTCACCAGACTGGACGAGGCCGACCGCGATCTGCGTTCAGCCATCGAACAGTCCGCCAACACCCTGGCGGCGTATATCGGTGAAGTCGAAGACCGTTTGGAGCGCGCCTCGGGTGGAAAAAATTAGCACGCAATCAATGCGATGGTCCACATTCGCGGTGACCGTGCTTACACCAGCTTTATTTCTTTGCGCTGACGCGCCAGATTTTACCGCCGGAATCATCGGCGACTAACAGCGAACCGTCCGGCGCTACCGTGACACCGACGGGGCGGCCGTAGGCTTCAAACTTTGCTTCATCGGCGATGAATCCCGTCAAGATGTCTTCGAGCGGTCCTGCCGGTTTGCCATTCCTGAATGGAATGAAGGCGACTTTATAGCCGACCATCTTGGAGCGGTTCCACGAGCCGTGCATGCCGATGAACGCGCCGCCGTGATAGCGTTGAGGAAATGCCTTGCCGTCATAGAAAGTCAAACCGAGTGTGGCGGTGTGGGCGCCGAGCGCGTAATCCGGTTTGATCGCCTTGGCGACCAGGTCGGGCCGTTCGCCTTTCTTGCGCGGGTCTTCGTTCTGGCCGAAGTAAGAGTAGGGCCAGCCGTAAAAGGCGCCTTCCTTCACGCTGGTTAGAAAGTCCGGCACCAAGTCGTCGCCGAGCAAATCGCGCTCGTTGACGACCGTCCATAGAGTTTTTGTTTGAGGCTCCCAAGCCATGCCCACGGGGTTGCGCAGTCCGCCGGCGAAGACTCGCATGCCGCTGCCATCGGGATTGATTTCCAGGATCGCGGCGCGGCGCGGGTCTTTCTCATCGATTCTTTGCTCGTCGACATTGGTGGCGGAGCCGACGGCGACGTAGATCCTTTTGCCGGTGGGATCCGCAATCAGATTGCGCGTGTAGTGTCCGCCAGCGGGAAGGTCCAATATTTTTTCACCCTTGGCAGCGATCTTCGTCCCTCCGCGATACGGATAGCGCACCACGGCATCGGTATTGGCGACGTAAAACCAACTGCCCAACAGCAGCATGCCATGCGGCATATTCAGTCCGGTTAAGAACGCCTCGCGCACGTCGGGCTTGCCGTCACCATTGGTATCGCGGAACAGTGTAATTCGATTGGCCGATTTTTGCGGGCGGTCAGGCCATTCGCGCGCGGCCTCGACGACCAGAACGTCCTTGTCGGGCAACACGTAGGCCTGGCGCGGATTGGCGAGATTTTCCGCGAACAAGCTCACCTCGAATCCCGGCGCCGGCGTCGGCATTCGACCTTTCGGCCAGCCAATGACTTTGGAGGCGTTGCGCACGGAGGGCGTATCGAAAGGCGGTGGCAGCCGAAGTTGATCGGCGGGGCCGGTCCCCGGCGCGTAGCGCGCTGTGACGGGGCCTTCCGAGGTCATCGAGCAAGAAAACAGCCATGCGGCGCATAGACTGAGCGCCATCGCAAACGGAGCGCGATAAAACATTAGCTTGTCCTCCCCCTTTTCAAACAAGTCCTCAAACAACTTTGCCGGGTAGAAACGCAAAATACAATAATCCGCCCGCCTGGCCAAAGCAGATGGTTTGGCGGTTGTGCGGGCGGCCTGTCCGTTCTAATATCGGCCCGTCCAGAGGAGAAGCAATGCACTATCGCGATTTGCGCGGTTGGCTGGAGGGCGTGGACTCGTTCGGCGAGCTTCGGCTCGTCGAAGGCGCCGATTGGAACCAGGAAATCGGCGCGGTGGCGGAAGTGGCGGCGCGCTCGGAGCCGCCGCCGGCCGTGCTGTTCGACAAGATCAAAGACTACCCCGCGGGCCGGCGGGTCCTGACCGGCATCCACAATCCGACCCTCAAGCGTCAATGCCTGACTAATCATTTGCCGCTCGACTACAGCCGCGATCAATTCATCGACGCCTGGAAGAAGCGTTTGGATAATCCGAGGCTGATCCCGCCGCGGGTGGTCGACTCCGGACCGCTGATGGAAAATGTATTCGAAGGCAAGGACATCGATCTTTTGTCCTTGCCAGCGCCGCATTGGCACGAAGGCGACGGCGGGCGCTATCTCGGCTCGCTCGATATCACCATCAGCCGCGACCCGGACGAAAATTGGATCAATCTCGGCTGCTATCGCGTGATGGTGCATGACCGCGACACGCTGGCGCTCTACATTTCACCGGGGCATCACGGCAACATTCACCGGCAAAAATATTTTGACAGGGGCGAGCCGTTTCCGGTCGCTATCAGTTTCGGTCCGGACCCGTTGCTGTGGTTTTTTGGCCAGATGGAGATTCCCGCCGGGCAATCGGAATACGACTATGCCGGCGGCGTGCGCGGCGAACCGTTCGAGGTGCTGTTGGGCGAGCGCACCAAGTTGCCGATTCCGGCTTACTCCGAAGTCGCCATCGAAGGCGAAGTGATTCCCGGTACGAAAATACCCGAGGGGCCGTTCGGCGAGTTCACCGGTTACTACGCCGGCGGGCACCGTTCGGAACCCATGCTTAAAGTAAAGCGGCTGATGTATCGCAACGATCCGATCATCACCGGCGCGCCGCCGTTTCGCCCCGCGCCGGGCGCGGAAAATAATTTGATCCGCGCCGCCTATATTTGGAATTACCTCGAAAAGGCCGGCGTGCCCGATGTGCGCGGCGTGGCGTATTATCAGACGCGCATGCTGGTGATCGTGTCGATCAAACAACGCTATCCGGGTCATGCCCGGCAAGCGGCGCTGATCGCCTCCCAATGCCGCGCGGCGGCGCTGCTCACGCGTTACGTGGTGGTCGTTGACGAAGATATCGACATCTGGGACAGCAACGATCTGTTATGGGCGCTCTGCACGCGCACCGATCCGGCTAAAGACATCGACATTATGCGCCGTTGCTGGAGCAATCCCATCGATCCGATCATCCCGCCGAGCGAGCGCGGCTTTCAGTCGCGCGGCATCATCGACGCCTGCCGGCCCTACGAATGGATGAGCGAGTTCCCGCAAGTTTCCGGGGCGAGCGCGGAGTTGAAAGCCAAAGTCGCGGAGAAATTCGCCGCGAGCCTGGCGGGGAAGAAGTTGAATTGACCGCAAAGCGCTAGAGCCCAGTGCGGCAGAGCCGCAACCGAATAAGAAGAATTAACCACAGAGATCACAAGGGTCACAAGGTAGGGGCGCGATTGATCGCGCCCTCGGAAAAAGGACCCAGAAGGGAATTTATCGCAGAGAACGCAAAGTACGCAAAAAAATAACTGGGAATATCTCCCGCCAAGGCGCCAAGACGCAAAGGTAAAAAACAATTTCCTAACTTGGCGTCTTTGCGCCTTTGCGGGAGGATTATCCGAGTTCGAAAGGGTTCGAATCCGTGAGATTTGCGCAAGCTGCGCAAGTTCTCAACTATAGTAGTACAAAGGTTACAAAGTAGGAAGAATCGGAATCGGGGCGTCACCCAGAGAACGCAAAGTACGCAAAAAGTCAGGACGATATTTTATGAAAGATTTCTCGACATGGACGGCCGCTGCAATTGTAGGTTTGATGACATTTCTGGTGCTGCCGGTGCACGGACAACAGGATGCGAAAAAATCGCTCGAAAAAGTGCGGCTCACGGTGCCGGCCAAATCGCTGACCTTTTTGCCTTACTATTTCGGCAAGGCGCAAGGGAGTTTTGCCAAGCAAGGGATCGACCTCGAAATCATCGTGATGCGCCCGCCGCTGGGCGTGACCGCGCTGGTCGCTGGCGACCTCGATTACACCGCGGCCGGCGGCCTGTCGATTCGCGCGGCGATGAAAGGCGTGCCGATTCGCACCATCGCTTTCATCCAGACCCGTTTGAGCTTTAGTCTCATCGGCCAGCCGGGCATGACGGCGGCGCGCATTCGCAATGTGGCTGTCAGCGGCATCGGCTCGTTGGCACACTATGCGGCGATCACGCTGATGAAAAGACTCGGCAACGAGAAGGTCACTTACATCACGACCAACACCACCGGCAACAGTTACACGGCATTGTTGGGAAAAGCGACAGACGCTGCCATCATCACGCCGCCTTACACCTCCATGTCGACCCTGGCCGGCTATGCGGATTTGGGCAATACCTACGACGTCCGCGACTTGCAAGGCGGCTTGGTGGCGCGGCTCCCGTATATTCAGGATCATCGCGACCGGGTGAAAGCGATGATACGCGCGACGCTAGGCAGCATGGACAACATCGTCAAGAACGAATCCGAGGTGATTGCTTATTTGCAGCGGGATTTTGGTTTGGAGCCCAAGATCGCCACGGACACTTACACAATTCTCAAACGGATCGTCAACGCCGACGGCGATATCGAAGAGCCGGTGCTCCAATCCATTGTCGACAAGATCCGGCAGGAGTCCGGTGTTGCCGCGGAGGTGCCTCTCGAACGTTTGGTCGATCTCTCGATCTTGCGTGAGGTCAAGGCGGAGTTGAAAAGGAAATAGGTGAGATTTTATGAACGAGCCAAGTATGGTAGTGGCTTACTGAGCGGCGAGTAAGATTTGTGGCCAATCGATCTCAAGCTTGCGGAGGTTGTATGAAAAATTTGGGCCGATTTATCATTCTGACCGTAGGACTATTGTTGGTTTGCCAAACACCGGCGCTCGCCGACCTGCCCAGAGAGAAAGATGGGGAAAACCCCAACGTTGCAGCGGGGCGGAAGGCGCTCGACGCCAAGGACTACAAAGCCGCCGTCGGGCACTTGACAAAAGCGGTTCAGGAAGAGCCGAAAAACGCCGACGCGCACAACATGCTCGGGTATAGCTACCGGAAGGCCGGAACTTTCGATAGATCGATGGAACACTACCAGACAGCGCTCAAGCTCGACGCCAACCATCGCAGCGCGCGCGAATATCTCGGCGAGCTCTATCTCGACTTAAACCAGCTCGATAACGCCGAGAAGCAGCTCGCGGCTTTGAAAAAAGCCTGTCCGTTCTTCGGCAGCTGCGAGGAGTACGACGATCTCAAGAAAGCGATCGACGCCTATAAAGCGAAGAAGAAGTAGGAAACAGTTTCCTCGGGGTTACGAACCGGCGCCGTGCGCAAGATTTTACAGCGCTCCGCCTCTTTCCTCCTCTGCGTGCGGGGGAGGACGAAGGAGGGGGAAGTAGACGCAGGACGCAAAACTGTCAGGGAGGAGGTCTCGTCATGGTTGAGCAAATTAAAGCACGGATCGGTTTCGTCAGCGGCGGCGCTAGCTCCATGCCGCACTACCAGAGCTTTTTGCCGATCGTGCCAAAGGAGATCGAGTTCGATTTCCAAGGGCTGGAGCTTTATGGTAATTCGCTCTACGAGATCGCGGACAAAAAGGATGTCATTGTTAAGCGCGTCGCGGATTTCGTCGCCCAACGGATTTGGAACGGCGTGATCGTCACTGCGGCGCCGACCGAAGTTTTGAATCCGGGGCTTTACGAAGCGCTGAAAGCGGCATTATCGATTCCATTCACCACGGCGTTGAATGCTTGCGTGGCGGCGCTGCGGGTCTACTCGGCGCCGCGGGTGCTCTTGCTGACCCCATTCGACGCGCGCATGAACGATTTGATCGTCGCGCATCTCGCCAAAGCCGGGGTGACGGCGATCTCGCCCCATTCTTTCGCCGAGCTGGCGGTGCCGAAGCGAATGACGCCGGATGAGGTTTTCGAGCTGACGAAGAGCAACCTGGCTGCGGTAGGCAAGGTCGACGCGATCTATTTTCAGGGCGCGGTGCTCGATCCGATCAAGTGTCTTGAGCGCATCGAATCCGAGCTCAAGGCCACCGTGATCGCCAGCAATCCGGCGATGCTTTGGTACGTGTTTTCCAAGTTGAAACTCTCCTATCCGATCACTGGCTACGGCAGACTGCTGCGCGAGTGGCCGGCGCTCCAAATGTAAGGGTTCCGGTCGTTCAAAACGTTCCAATCGTTCAAGCCGTTAAAATCCTCTGAGAAGAGCAGAGGCTACCCGAGTGTGCGCTCTAGCCAATCTGTCACTGGTTTCGCTACGAGCTCTTCCGCGCCGGCGTAGAAGTGATCGCAGTTGGGGACGATCGCGATCTCGCACGGGCCGGCGCAGTTTTCTTTGAATTGCTCCGCCGGATAATTGTCTTTGGGTTCTTGATCGCCGCGAATAAACAGTACCGGACATCTGATTCTTTTGGCGTTTTCGACTAGATCGGGCGCATTGGTGAGCCGGTCCAGATAGGTGCGCGCCGAAATGACCCACCACCACGCGGGAATCAGCATGAGCTGGCGCGGCTTGGCGGCGATTAACTCTTCGGCTTCTTTGATCTGCCCGGCGGTGTCTCCGGCCAGCGAAAAATTGCGCGCCGATCGCGGATTTTGCAGCCGATTGCCGCCGGCATGAGCGGAAAGCAGGATCAGCGCGCGTGTCTCCGGATGGCGCGCGGCGTGTTCGCTGGCGAGCACGCCGCCGTTGCTGTGGCCGACGACGATCGGATTTGTCCAACCTTTGCCGGCGAGGTGCCGCGCCGCCAGCTCGTTGTCTTCGATTCCTTCAGCGACGGTCTGATAGGCGCCGCCGACGCACTCCCGGCTGTCGCAGGTACTGACCGAATCGTGGCCGCGGCGATTGAACGGCATGAAGTCGTAGCCGAGCGCCGTCAGGTGGGGCGCGAGAAAACGCGCGGCACAGACGTAAAAATTCATCTGGTTGCCGTGGCAATACATGACGGCGCCCTTGCTCGGACCGTCGGGCGTGTAGTAAAGACCGTCGAGAGGATGGTCGAGGTAGGAATGCTGATGAGCTCGGTTCGCATGGAAATCTCCTCGTTAAACTTTCGATCTAAACTTATCTCCGGATCGCCTTTGATTACAACGCCGTAGGGTGCGCTTGCGCACCACGAATTCTGAAAGAGGAATATTGCTCATGGCTAATCAGAAAAGGGCGCCGTTTCGCGCCAATCATGTCGGCAGTCTGTTGCGCCCGCCGGAACTGCTCGAGGCGCGGGAGAAACATCAAAAGGGCGAGATCCATGCCGCAGAATTGCGGGAAGTCGAAGACCGCTGCATTCGCGACGCCGTGAAGATGCAGGAGGATGTCGGCATGCGGGGGATCACCGACGGCGAATTTCGCCGCACGTTGTGGCACGCCGATTTTCTGAGCCAGTTTGACGGGATCAAAGTCGTCGAAGGCTTGTTGCCCGAATCCGCGCGCCATTTTCAAAATCCTGACTCGGACGTGCAGCGGTCGCCGACCCAATTCGTTGTGACGGGAAAGTTGGGACATCCGTATGGCATCGAGACGGACAACTTCAAATTTCTGGCGTCGGTGACGAAGCAAACTCCCAAGCAGTGCATCCCCTCGCCGTCTTTGGTGCATTTTCGCACCGGACGCGCGGGCGTCGACAAGACCGCTTATCCCGGCATGGATGAATTCTTCGCCGATCTGGCGCGGGTTTACCGCGAGGAAATCGACGGGCTGGCCGCCGCCGGCTGCAGCTACCTGCAAATCGACGACGTCAACTTCGCGTATCTGTGCGACCCGAAAATGCGCGAAGGCGCAAAAAAAATCGGCGAAGACCCGGATAAGCTGCCCTTGTTGTATGCCAATCTCATCAACGAATGCATCAAAGATCGGCCCGCCGGCATGGTGATCTGCACCCATCTATGCCGTGGTAACTTCCGCAGCTCCTGGGTTGCCGAAGGCGGCTATGACCCGGTCGCCGAAGTCCTGTTCAATGCGCTCGACGTCGACGGCTATTTTCTTGAGTTCGACACGCCGCGCGCGGGAAACTTTGCGCCGTTACGCTACCTGCCCAAAGGAAAAAAACTGATCCTTGGACTGGTGACTTCAAAGACCGGTGAATTGGAGACGCCGGACGATCTCAAGCGCCGCATTGACGAGGCGGCGAAGCTCGTGCCGTTGGACCAGCTCGGTATCAGCCCGCAATGCGGCTTTTCCAGTACGGTGCTCGGTAACAAGCTGACGATTCAGGATCAGATTGCCAAGCTTAAAATGGTCGTTCAGGTGGCAAGAGACGTTTGGGGGAATTAGCGACGCTCTCGTCTTGAGCACAAAGAACGCAAGGCATCATCTAGCGCGGGAGAATCGCTACGCTTGACTCCACCTGAGGCGGTGCTCGTCCTTCGAGCCTGGACAAGAATACGGAAGTCAGAAAGTCAAATCTGGCGGATAAGTTTCGAAAGCAAACAGCTCTCTTGGAAACGATTGCTCCGAGCTCGCGGATCAATCTGTCGTCGGGAGACCGTAATCCAGCGATCTCTTATCGAGAGGTGGAATTGATCGGAAATCAATTGGCGATTTGCTAGAGCAAGAGATAGAAGCCGGATAGAAGACCTCAGTTGTTGTTGACACGTTTGTTTCGAGTGAGCAATATTCAGTCAATTCATTATGTCCACTGTCCCACCAAGTCGTTATCTTGGCGCGTCACAAATGGCTCTGGTGTTGCCCGACACTAGTCCAGTTGCCGAGAGAAAGGGCCACACTTATCGTCCCCTTCCGTCCGTGTGGGACGGTGAGGACTCCGTTCTTCTCGAACAGATGCTCAGCTTCTATCCTCGACGAGACCCTGAACGGATAC
>JBOHVN010000191.1:0-12292 GCA_050735675.1 Binatia bacterium
GGATCGAAGATGAAGAAGCCGCGAAGAGACTCTTAACCCCCGCCAACGCTGCCATCGGCAAAGGCCAACGCTACTATCAAGAAATTGCCATCAACCGAGTAATTCAATCGGTCTTGCAGGGGAAGAAACGTATTCTTATTACGATGGCAACTGGCACCGGCAAAACGGCGGTTGCTTTCCAGATTTGCTGGAAGCTCTGGAACATGCGCTGGAACCGCGCCGGCGAGCACCGCCGCCCCAAAATTCTTTATCTCGCTGACCGAAATGTTCTGATCGACGACCCCAAGGACAAGATGTTCACGACCTTTGGCGATGCTCGCTGGAAGATCGAGAATGGTGAAGTCAACAAAGGCCGTGAGCTTTATTTCGCCATTTACCAGGCCATCGCCAAAGACGAGCATCGTCCCGGCCTTTATGAAGAATATTCGAAAGATTTTTTCGACCTGATCATCGTCGACGAATGCCATCGCGGCAGCGCTAAAGATGAGAGCAACTGGCGGGAGATACTGAAGTACTTTCAACCGGCTTTCCAGTTAGGCATGACCGCTACGCCGTTGAGAAAAGAAAATAGGGATACCTACCGCTACTTCGGCAATCCGGTTTACACCTACAGCTTGCGCCAGGGCATCGAGGACGGATTTCTCGCGCCCTATCGGGTTCATCGGATTGTGACGGAGTGGGACGCCGCCGGCTGGCGTCCGAGCCAGGGCGACCTCGATCGGTATGGCCGCGCGATACCCGACAGTGAATATCAAACCGTTGATTTCGAGCGCGCCGTGGCTCTCAAGGCGCGCACAGAGGCGATCGCGCGCAATATTACGGACTTTCTCAAGAAGACGGATCGCTTCGCCAAGACCATCGTTTTCTGCGTCGACCAGGAGCACGCGGACGAGATGCGCGGCGCGCTCAACAATCTCAACAATGATCTGGTTAAACAGTATCCCGACTATGTTTGCCGCATCACTTCGGACGAGGGGAGCATCGGTAAAGGACTGCTCAGCAAGTTCCAGGAACTGGAGACGGTAACCCCTGTAATCGTTACCACATCTCAATTGCTCACGACCGGCGTCGATATTCCCACCTGCAAGAATATCGTCATTGCCCGAGTGGTCGGCTCGATGGTGGAATTCAAGCAGATCATCGGCCGCGGGACCCGGGTGCGCGACGACTACGACAAGTACTATTTCAACATACTGGATTACACCGGTTCCGCGACGCGGCTCTTTGCCGACCCGGATTTCGACGGTGAGCCGGCTTTGGTGACCGAGCTGGAGATGACCGAGAGCGGTGAAACAATAAACGAGATTATAACCGAGCAAACAACGGTGGCTGAGGGCGAAGAAGATGACGGCCCGACGATCGCCGACGATTTGGAAGGAGTTCGGCGGAAATATTATTTCGACGGCGGCCACGTCGAGATCGCCGCGCATCTTGTTTACGAACTCGATCCGGACGGGCGGCAACTGCGCGTGGTGCGCTTTTCCGATTATGCCGCCGAAAAAGTGCGAACCATTTATCCTTCCGCGGCCGATCTGCGGAAACAGTGGGCCGATCCCGTGCTTCGCGCAGAGATCATCGCCAAACTGGAAGAGCGCGGCATCGACTTCGATCAACTGCGAGAAACCAGCAACCAGCCGGAAGCCGATCCGTTCGACCTGCTCTGCCATCTCGCTTTCAATGGTCCGTTGCGCACGCGGCGCGAGCGGGCCGATCGAGTTAAGAAAGACGAGAAGAGTTTCTTCGAGAAATACGGACCCGAGGCGCGCGCGATACTGACCGATCTGTTGGAAAAATATGCCGAGCACGGCACCGCCCAATTCGTCATTCCCGACGTTCTCAAAGTCCCGCCGATTTCGGAGCGCGGCAACGTAATCGAGATCGCCCGCTTGTTCGGCGGTCCGGATGAGCTTCGACAAGCCGTCGCCGAGTTGCAGGCCCTGCTATATGCCGCATAACAAAAACCTTACATTAAATGTAAGTATTTGGCAAAATTGCTAAACCGGATTGTAAAAACCTTAAAGTTAATGTAAGGTTTTCGCGTGAAAACTAGGGCGGAAAAATCTCACCAACTCTTTCAGGTAGCGGAGAGCCAACAGGGATACTTCACGTCTGCGGATGCCAAAAGGCTGGGATATGATTATCCTCATCAGTCTTTTCACGTTAAGCGGGGGAATTGGGTTCGCGTGGACCACGGTGTTTACCGGCTCAAGAAATTCCCTGCGGCACCGCATGAGGACCTGATGCGTTGGTGGCTGTGGAGCCGCAAGAAAGCTGTGCTATCGCATGAGACCGCAGCAGCGCTCTATGAGCTTGGAGATTTGCTCCCATCAAGGATTCACCTCACTGTGCCGCCTGATTTTCGGAAGCGACCGCCTAAGCACCTTGTCCTTCATAGAGCACGCTTGCTCAAGTCGGAAATAGAAAAGCGAGACGATCTTTTTGTTACTACACCGCTACGCACGGTGCTCGATCTCGCACGCGCGCATTTGGATGACGAACGGTTATCGGCAGTAACTAAAGATGCCATTCAAAAGGGTCTCTTGCATAGAAAGGATCTGCTCGAGACGCTCGCAAACTTGCCCAAAGACATCCACCCAGCCGCTCATGCCACACTGCGGATTGCTGCAACTGTGAATGGACATATTGAATACGTCGACAAGGGAGCCGCCCATGATTTGCCGCAAGTCAGAGAGAGTACCGTTAGGCTTGTTCAATCTCAGCTAGCGATTCGAGACATTCTCCGGGAAATCAAACACGGGCTTCAAGTAATTTATGGGGAACAACTACGGGGCGTTTATCTTTTTGGTTCCTACTCACGTGGGGATGCGGATGGGGAATCAGACCTGGATGTCCTCGTCGTTCTGCAGGATTTTGCACGCTACGCCCTTGAGGTCGATCGTACCGCGGAGTTGGCTGCAGAACTTTCACTAAAATATAGCGTTACCGTGAGTCTTGTGTTCTTTCGTGAACGCGAGTGGCTGCACGGAGACACAGCTTTTCTCTCGAACGTCCGTGACGAGGCCGTTGCCGGTTGAAAGAGACAACTCAGAAATTGTTGGAAAAAGCTTCACGCTCGGTGCGAGCTGCCGAACTTCTGGCGAAGGATGGCGACGCGGAATTCGCCATTGGTAGGGCCTACTATGCGATGTTTTACGCAGCCCAAGCCTTACTCAATGAGAAAACCTTGCGGTTTCAACGCCATTCTGGGGTACACAACGCTTTTGCGGAGCAATACATCAAGACGGGATTGATAGACAAAAGGTACCACCGGTGGTTTATTGCAGCGTTCAATAAACGGATTACTGGAGATTACGGCATAGAGGCTGATTTAACCGCAGAAGATGCGGGTTTGTTGATCGGGCAAGCAGTCGAATTCGTAAGAGCTGCGGCACAGTTTCTTAAGAGGAAAGTTTAGCTCATGGCACGCGCGCAAAAAAACGCACAACCGCTCACCACCGCCCAGCGCCTTTCGTCGATCGTCAAGTCCTGCCGCGACATCATGCGCAAGGACAAAGGGCTCAACGGCGACCTCGACCGGCTGCCGATGCTCACCTGGATCATGTTCCTCAAGTTCCTCGACGACATGGAGCAAATTGCCGAGCAGGAAGCGCGGATGGCCGGCAAACGCTTCCGGCCCGCGCTCGAACCGCCGTATCGCTGGCGCGACTGGGCGGCGAAACAAGACGGCATCACCGGCGACGAGCTGATTTCGTTCGTCAACAACGAGGAAGCGGTGCGGCCGGACGGGAACAAAGACGCCGGGCTGTTCGCCTATCTGCGCGGCTTGCAGGGCGCCAACGGCGGCGATCGCCGCGACGTCATCGCGACGGTTTTCAAAGGGACCATTAATCGCATGATCAACGGCTACCTGCTGCGCGACGTGATCAACAAAGTGAGCGATATCCACTTCACCAGCAGCGAGGAGATTCACACCCTCGGGCATCTCTACGAATCCATGCTCAAGGAAATGCGCGACGCCGCCGGCGACTCCGGCGAGTTTTACACGCCGCGGCCGGTCGTTCGCTTCATGGTCGAAGTGATCGACCCGAAACTCGGCGAGGTAATCCTCGATCCGGCCTGCGGCACCGGCGGCTTTCTGGTCGAGTCTTTCAAGCATCTCGAGAAGCAGTGCAAGACGGTCGAAGACCGCCGGATTCTCCAGACCCAGAGCATCTTCGGCGGCGAGGCCAAGCCGCTGCCGTATCTGCTGGCGCAGATGAATCTGGTCTTGCACGGGCTCGAATCGCCCAAGATCGATCCGCTGAACAGCCTTCGCTTCCCACTCCGCGAGATCGGCGACAGAGACCGCGTCGATATCATCATGACCAACCCGCCGTTCGGCGGCGAAGAAGAGCGCGGCATTCTCGGCAACTTCCCCGAGGACAAGCAGACCTCCGAAACCGCTCTTCTTTTTCTCCAGCTCATCATGCGCAAGCTGAAACGCCCGCCAAAGCCGGGCCGTGGCGCCGTCGTTGTTCCCAACGGCACGCTTTTCGGCGACGGCATTTGCGCGCGGATCAAGGAGGAACTGCTCAAGGACTTCAACCTTCACACGATCGTCCGCCTTCCCAAAGGCGTCTTCGCCCCATACACGAGCATCCCAACCAATCTGCTTTTCTTCGACCGCTCTCATCCGACGGAAGAAGTCTGGTACTACGAGCAGCCGCTCCCCGAGGGCCGGAAGAACTACACGAAGACGCAGCCGATCCAATACGAAGAGTTCGCCGGTTGCCTCACGTGGTGGAGCAAGCGCGAAGAAAATGAACGCGCTTGGAACGTTGCGGCGTCCGACTTGCTGGCCAACGGCTGCAACCTCGATCGCAAGAACCCCAATGCCGTCGCGGATATCGAGCATCTCCCACCGGAACAGCTCGTGGACGGTATTCTGAAAAAAGAGCAGCGCATCATGGAGATTATGGTGGAGATCAAGGCACAGCTCGCAACGACACGATGATTGCTTGGCAGCCGACCGCCCTGGGCGAAGTACTTTCCCGATCCGACGAAATCGAGGAAATTCAGCCCGACGAATCCTACAAAGAGATCACCGTCAAGCTGTGGGGTAAAGGTGTTGTTCTGCGAGGAGTCACAGGTGGAGCAAAGTTTAATGGTTCTCGCCGATTTCTCGCCCGAAAAGGGCAGATGATCCTCTCTCGCATCGACGCGCGCAACGGTGCTATTGGTTTCGTGCCGGAATATTTGGACGGCTCCGTAGTAAGCACCGATTTTCCCTTATTTCGGATCGACACAAGCCGCGGTTTGCCTGATTACTTGAATTGGTTGAGTAAGACGAAGTCCTTCGTCGAACTTTGCCAAAAGGCGAGTGAAGGCACGACCAACCGCGTTCGCCTCCAGGAGGATCGGTTTCTTCAATTTGAGATTCCGCTTCCCCCACTTCCAGAACAGCGGCGGATCGTGGCGCGGATCGAAGAACTGGCCGTCAAAATCAACGAGGCACGCGGACTGCGGCAAAAGGGGAAAGAAGAAGCTAAGGCGCTGCTAAACTCCGCAAGGTGCTCGCTTTTCGGCCAAACTCCACGCGCAGATTGGCTTCCACTAAGCCGGTACGTTACCGAGATTGAGAATGGAAAGAGCCCGCAATGTGAATCTCGCCCGGCGACAAGCGAAGAGTGGGGTGTGCTGAAAGTCGGGGCAGTTTCTTTTGGATCATTTGATGAGCGTGAGAACAAGGCTTTGCCGGTTGGCATTCAGTTCGATCTTCGCCACGAAGTTCGCGCCGGCGACTTTTTAATGAGTCGCGCCAATACCACTGAGCTCGTCGGAGCTTGTGCGATCGTCAGTGAAACGCGTGGGCAGCTACTGTTGAGCGATAAGACCTTTCGCTTCCATTTCAGGCCCGACGCCGAAATTCCACTAGAGTGGCTGGACCACGCCATGAAATCGCCCGCCGTTAGAGCACAGATCGAGCGTGGAGCAAGTGGCACATCCCCAACAATGAAGAACATTTCAAAAGAAAAGGTGATGTCACTGCTACTTCCACCGCATCCGCTCCCGAAGCAACGACGCGTTGTAGCTGAATTGGATGCCATTGGGTCACACCTGAATGCCCTACTAAATCTCCAGGCCGAGACCGCCGCCGAACTCGAAGCGCTGCTGCCTTCGATCCTCGACAAAGCGTTTAAGGGAGAGCTGTAAGGGCCTTCGGCCCTGCTAATACCACAAGGCGAGACGTGATATACTAAATCCGCCTGAAACTTTGGAGGCGATATGATCAAAAGAATTAGAATCCGAAATTTTCTGAGTCTAAGAGACATTACCCTTGAGCTTGGGGTCAACAACCTCGTTGTTGGTGCGAACATGTCCGGTAAGAGCAATCTCGTGGACTGCTTTCGCTTTTTGACAGCGATGGTGACTCAAGGGCTGAACAAAGCGTTTTTAGACCGTGGCGGTTTTCACGAAGTCGCCTGGAAAGGTGGAGATGAGAGTCGTATTTATTTCGGTCTCACTGTTGAAACGCCGCTTGAAAGTCCATTTGGCAAGAAGGAATTTGATTATGAGATTTCGATTCTTGGAGGTCAAGCAGGGACGATCGCGGTGGAAAAGGAGAAGTTAACTCTCAAAACGGACAGCGGCGTTAAAACTCTCATAGATTTGAAGAGCGGGCACGGAGAGGTAAGAAAAGAAGACGGCAGTGTCGCCTTTACGATTGGTGGCGACCCTACGAAGTCGGCCTTACAGTATGACGTTCCCGGATGGGAGGGTGGTGTACTAAGAGCACTTGTGTCCACGTGGCGGTTTTATAGCCTTATTCCAACCGTGATGAAGCAGGCAAACGCGGCGTCGAGTCAAATTTTTCTTGATGAATACGGGAACAACTTCTCGAGTTGGTTCATGACATTACTCACTCAACACCCGGAAGAATTCAGGAGAATAAGACAGACTGCAACGGATGTTTTACCAAGTCTTACGGAGATTCTGACTCCTCCTACCCAAGTGGCAACCACATATGTAATGACTCAAGAAAAGTATCTTAAAAGACCTGTTAATATTTGGCGCATGTCAGACGGCGAGTTATGCTTCCTCGCTCTGCTGTCACTTGTATTTGCACCTGCAGAATTCGGTTCGCCCTTGTTTTGCGTAGAGGAACCCGAGAGTCATCTGCATCCAAGATTAATTGAAGCTCTAACGGAAATTCTTTCGCAAAGGCAACAAGAATTGGGTGCGAATGTGGCCCAAATTGTTGCAACCACTCATTCTCCTTGCCTAATTGACAAAGTGAAGATCGAGGACCTCATTGTCGTTGAGAAGGAAAACGGTGAATCGATATTCACTCGTCCAGCCTCCAAAGGGCATCTGAAAGAATTATTGGAGAAAGAGGAGGTGGGTTTAGGAGATCTCTGGTATTCGGGAGCGCTGAGTCACTAGGTAATGGTTCGCATCGGGCTGATTGTTGAGGGGTTCTACGATGAAGCTGCCCTCTCAGAGTTCGTACGAAAATCAGCTTCGTTCGACGTTGAGGTGATCTGCCGTACTTGCGGGAATGCTATACAGGTGATGAAAAAATTTCCTGCGTTACTGAAACAATTCGAGCACGCGAATGCAGGCCGGCCAGTGGACAAGGCCATTGTTATTCGTGATGCAGATCACAAGAATCCTGATGAATTAATCGCCAATATGAACGACAAGATCAGTGGTCGTTCGTATAGTTTCCCTGTAGATTTGCTCGTTGTTGTGGAAGAGATGGAAGCTTGGCTTTTGGCAGACGAAACCGCTTTGGTGACCGTGACAGGAAGACCTCAACAGCGGGTGCTTAGCCCAGAGACAATTTATGATCCGAAAGTAAGACTCAAAAACATTCTTTCGAATTCCCGTATTACTTACACCGCAGAGAGAGCCCGACAGATTGCAGGCGCTTCTAATATCGATGTCTTGTCGGAACGTTGTCCGAATTTCCAAAAGTTCCGTGAAGCTGTGGTACGGGGATGATTAAAGCTCTCGTTCGCCTTTCTGGATTGGCCTCGCGGGTCGGAAAGGAGTTGCGAGGTTTTTGGAGGCGCTACTGTATAGTTTACAGGCAATAGCCGACTTTTGATATCTCCAATCTTCGGGTCGTCGGCAATCAGTCGTCAAAAAGTCGCCTGAACCAGGGATTCGGTGGGGACCCTGGGGTCTGGGGACCCTGGGGTCTGGCATAACAATCTTATCAATCTTCAAAGCCTCGGGTTTAAACCAACAACAGTCTCCGTTTCCCTTCACTCACCCACGGATCATTCGCTATCAGGCGCGAGAAATTGGTTTGAACCAAGGATTCAATTCCCTCTGGCGTTGTCTGCCCCAACTCGGCGACTGTATTGACGACGTTTTGAATGGATGTCGGCATTCCGACTTCATCATCCTTCTTTAACCATCGCAGTGCGCCGGGGTTGTCTGTTTCAATGAGCAGCAGATGATCCGGGATTTCTTTGGTGATCACTTCGATGTGTCGAGGTAGCTTTCTCAGCTCGTCCTCAGCTTTAGCGCGGCGGCGACGATAGGTTTTGCCCAGTTCGGCGTGTTCTTAAGATCGCGGGGATTGAGCATCTTTCCACCTTCCATGTGTAATACCAGTTTTGGTTTGGGGATTTTGCCGGCGGCGGGGTCTCCCTCTGCGCTGTTGTCGTAAATCCGCAAGGCCGTGATCCGTGGCAAGAGATCGATGAGGTTTAGGCGGCTGTGTTCGTAGCGCCGGTAAATATGCTCGGCGGCGATGTCGTGGCCGCCCCGGCGGACCCGCGCCTGGACGCGTTCGATATGGAACTCGGCACTGGAAAGGCCCACGTACCAGACGTAAATTTCGATACCTTGCGATGCGGCCTGCGAGAGCAGGCGCGGGATCGTGTTGGCGCCGAGGGTAGTTTCGAAGGCGAAGTTTTTGCGCTCGCCAATAGCCCGCGTCAACAGTTCCACGCCCTTGCGCCAGGCAGCGCTGTTGGCTTCCGCTTGAGTTAGTGCTGGGTTCGCAGCCATTAATTCGCGTGCGGCTTCGTCGGGATTGTAATAATCGGCGCCGGTTGCGCGAAAGGTCGCCCCGGCGATGCTGCTCTTGCCTGCGCCATTGACGCCGGCAAGAACGTAAATACGCGGCGATTTAGGCGAGCTCATTCCGAGAATCGGTTCGCTACGCGGTCACTCACAGTCTGCGCAGTATGGGCCGGAGGAGAAAGAAATCTATCGAGCCTTACGGCGGGCCTTAATCGCGGCGCGTCCAAGCTTGGCGGGGGAAGCGTGGAACGCAGATTCCATCCCTTTTGTGGCCTTAGGAGTCTGCATGCGGTCCAAGAGATCGTCGAACTCGGCGCCAAGCCTTTCGAGAGTACGCGATCGTACTTGCACCAGCGACTCGAATTCCTCGTAAGAAAGCAGCACGGCTTTGGGGGTGTCGTGGCGGGTAATCGCGACGGCGCCGCCGTGAGTGGCCTTTTCCAGAATCGCCCCGAACTCGTTTTTGACCTGAGTGGCGGCGACGGTCGGAAGATCGACGAGAGCGCCCTGGCTATTTCGGAATGTTAGCGTGGACATGGGACGGTCTCCTTCATGTGAAGGCTATTATAGCCAGTTTAGTCAATTTGTCCAGATCGACTATTCTGTGGGCAGCAAAGTGGCGGGTAACAACAAGCTGGCGAATCGGTTAAGCCGGAGATCGCCGGCGATGAGTCGAGAAAAGTTAGCATGCACTAGTCGGGTAATGTCTTCGGGCGTTGACTGTCGCAACTCGGCGACCTTATGGACGACGTTTTGAATAGCCGTGGGCATTCCGACCTCATCGTTTTTCTTCAACCATTTGAGTGCGCCGGGGTTGTCGGTCTCGGTCAGCAGGAGATGATCGGGGACGGCTTTGGCTATTTCTTTGATGTAGTCCGAATAGAGCACCTCGACGCCGATGGTGAAGTAGCATCCGAAATCGATCATGGCTCGCAGGATGTCCATTGGCCCGGAGTACCAGTGGATGATGACGCGCCGGGCGTCGCATTTTTCCAGCAAATCGAGAATTTCCTTCTCGCCAGCTTTGGTGTGCAGGTTGACGAACTTGTTCTGTTCAGCGGCGGCGGCGATGAAATATTCCAGGACTTTTCGCTGCGCCGGATAAGTCGATGCGTCTTTCACCCAATGAAAGTCTAGGCCGATCTCGCCGATGGCGGGACTCATTTCGATGTAGCGGCCGACGTCGCGCAATTTGCCGGCGTATTCCGCGGCGCGCCGCGGGTGGATGCCGAAAGTCGGCAGCACGAGGTCGGAGCGTTCACCGATTTTTTGCAGTTCCAGATAGGAAGGCACATCCATCGCCGTGGCGACTGTGAAGATGCGATTCTCTTCGATTTCCCGCAGCGCCGCGTCGAGCAGGTCGCCGTACTTATCCAAGTGGACGTGGGCGTCGATCAGCATGCGGAATTCTCCGAGTTAAAGGACAATTTACTCACCACGAGCACACGAAGGTCACGAAGGTTTCGGGTCTCTGAAACCCGATCCCGCTGTGCTCCATCTGGGCTCCTGACTTTTTGTATTCTCAGTCTTGGCTGTTGTGTCATGCTGAACCAAAGTGAAGCATCTGCTTTGTGTTTTTCCGAGTCATTCGATCAGGAAAGAACAAGCAGATTCTTTGTCGCTCGGCTCCTCAGAATGACAGACTGGAGCGGAGTCATAATGAACGCTCTGGATATTTACTATCTTGGTGTCCTTCGTACTACTATAGTTCAAAATTTGCGTGGCCTGCGCAAATGATCTGGAAGCTGAAGCACTCGGATTCGAAAATTGTTCCCGCAAAGACGCAAAGGCCGCAAAGTTCGGAGATCGAGGGTTAAACCCTTGGCGCCTTTGCGCCTTGGCGGGAGGAATTCCGACTCCGAGTTTCACAACGCTACATCCGGGCTACAGAGCGGTGCGCAGCGCACCGTGTAAAAAACTTCGTGTCCTTCGTGCCTTCGTGGTGAGCTATCCTAGCTCTTCTTCCAGTTCAGCCAGAGCCCGGCCAGCGCGACGACGGCAGTCGTTAGATACATGGTCGAAAAATCCTGATCGACAAGATCGAGCAGGGCGCCGAGTGTCAGAGAACCGATACCAATGCCGAGATCATAAAACAATTGAAACTGTGCCAATGATTGGCCGCGCCTCGCGGCTGCGCTCTGGTCGACCGCCACGGTCATGAGCGCCGGTTGCGCCGCGCCGGTGCCGAAACCGGCGAGGATCGCCGCGGCCAGAAGCCAGTTGGGCGACGTCGCCGCCGCGAGCAGCAGGATGCCGGCGATATTCAGAATCAATCCCGGCAGGATCACCGCGCGCCGGCTGATGCGATCGGACAGAGGACCGGCGATCGGACGGCTGAGCAAAATGCACGCGGCATACACAGCGAACCAGATGCCGGGATTGCTCAGGCCGAGCTTCAGAGCGTGAATCGGCAAAAAAGTCAGAATGCCGCCGTGGCCGAAGGAGAGAAAGGCCACCGCGATGGCGGGATGAATCGTTTCTTTGACGGCGATGGTGTCGAGCCAATGCGAGGATTTGCGCTGAACGGGTTCGCCGCGCTTCGGTTCGGTTACCGGCAAACTGGCGATGAAGCTCAGCGCCAGTAACGCTCCGGCCCCGAAAAATATTCCGGGATAGTCGAAGCGATGAAAGAGTGTGAAGCCGAGCACCGGGCCCAGGGCGGCGGCAAGACTGCTCGCCATGCCGGCATAGCCCATCATGTCGCCGCGCCGCGCTGGCGGCACGATGTCGGCGGCAATCGTCGCCACGGCGGTCGTGCAACCGGACCATCCCAAGCCATGCAGAATGCGTCCGGGAATCATCAGCGCGATCGACGGCGCCCACAGGTAGCCGAAGTTGCCGATGCCGAAAAGAACCGCGCCGTAGAGCAGAAATGGCTTGCGGCCAATCCGATCGATCAGCATGCCGGTCGGCACGCGCATCACGATGGCGGTGACGGTAAACACGGCCATGAACGCGCCGATGACCGTGGAAGAGGCGCCGAAGGTGATCAGATAGAGCGGGATCAGCGGACGACTGACATGATGCGCAAGAAAAACGCCGAAGCGGCTGAGCCAGGTGAGAAGGAAATCTTTAAGCCATTTTTCCGGCTGAGATGTTTCCTTTGCTGCGATGTCTCTTGGCATGATGAAAAGTACGGACGATCATCATTGCGGCACGGGTGGAGCAAAGTCAACGAGCAGTTTCATTCAAATAAATAGATGCATTGCCACGGCTCGTTTTCAATTTTTCCCTCGCCCACGAAGTGCTTATCTTTACCCGTAATCCCCCTGGCTGGGTAATGGGCGCTTTGACGGGGTGAGCTGTTGTAGAG
>JBOHVN010000192.1:0-30507 GCA_050735675.1 Binatia bacterium
CGTCGAATCCGCAGCGCCATGCATCGCATCCGAAACTCCCAGAGGCTTCTTTGGTCCTGCATTCACGCTTCCGAACTGCCGTGGCCTTAGTGAGCGATATATCCATTACTTATGCGAGACTCAATAACAACGCCTCTCCCGTTCCCATCCATTTCGGGTCGACGAACTTATGCCACCCGGCCTCGAACCACATGTAGCCAAGATAGAGGCGCAAGGGCAGCCACAACCAGGCGAATCGAGTATCGCTAAACAACAGTTTCGCCCATCGCGGCTCCTCGATCATCACTCTTTCCGTACTCATGACGTTTTCCCCCATTTTTTAATCGGTCACTGTGAATTGCCATTGGGCAAAGCCTATGCCAGCGAGCAAGTGCCGGAAATAGCTACGATCGTGGGTGCAGTCGGAGCTCTTTTTCTTAATTCTAAGAATTTCGTAAAAGCGCTTCGCAATCTTGAGAAGGAAACCCGAGGGAGCTACAGTTTTTCGTAGAACAATTGGAAATTCTTGCCCGGCACGAAAATCGCTCATACTTGGTCGTCACAAGAGGAGAAAACATGCCCACCAAAGTCGCTATCAATGGATTTGGCCGGATTGGCCGGCTCGCACTACGCACGATGCACCAACGTCACCGCAAAGATTTGAAAGTGGTTGCGGTCAACGACATGGCCGATTTAAAGACCAACGCGCACCTGCTGCGCCACGATTCCACCTACGGAATTTTTCCCGCCAGGATTACCGTCGGCGAAGGCGTCATACAGATCGACGGCCACAACGTCGCCGTGTTGAATCAAAAAGATCCATCGCGTTTACCGTGGAAAGATCTCGGTGTCGACATCGTCATCGAATCGACCGGCGTATTTACCGACGGCGCCCAGGTGCGCGCCCATATCGAAGCCGGCGCGAAAAAAGTGATTATTACAGCGCCGGCGACCAACGAGGACATCACGTTGGTCCTTGGCGTCAACGATGCGGACTACCACCCGCGCCGCCACCACATTATCTCGAATGCTTCTTGCACGACCAATTGCCTGGCGCCGGTGGCGAAGGTGTTGCAGGATCGTTTCGGCATCGAGCGCGGATTGATGACCACGACTCATGCTTACACCAACGACCAAAGAATTTTGGACTTGATGCACAAGGATTTGCGCCGCGCCCGCGCCGCCGCGATGAACATCGTGCCGACCAGCACCGGCGCGGCCAAGGCCATCGGTCTGGTCATGCCCGAGCTCAAGGGCAAGTTGCACGGTATTTCGCTGAGGGTGCCGACCTCGACGGTCTCGGTGGTCGATCTCGTGGTCGATCTGAAGAAATCCGCCGACGCCGAGCAGATCAACGCCGCGCTCAAGGAAGCCGCCGAAGGAACCCTGACCGGCATCCTCGAGTATTGCGAGGAGCCCTTGGTTTCCAGTGATTTTCGTGGTAATCCGGCTTCCTCGATTGTTGACGCCCTGTCGACGGTCGTGCTCGAAGGAAAGATGGCCAAGGTTCTTTCCTGGTACGACAATGAGTGGGGCTATAGTTGCCGCGTCGGCGATCTCGCCAAGCTGGTGGCGGAAAAAGGTTTTTAGGAGGTCACTACAATGCAGGCCAAGGACATCATGACTCGCGATATCATCACCGTCAGCCCAACCCTGACGATCAAAAATCTGGCGATGACGCTGATCAAAAATCAAATCAGCGGCGCGCCGGTGGCCGGTAAAAACGGCAAGATCATCGGCGTGGTCTCCGAAGCCGATATTGTCGCCAAAAAAGGCAAAGATGTTAAAGCAATCATGAGCAAGAAAATCATCAGCGTCGGCGAAGAGACGGCCGTCGAAGAAATCGCCCAGCTCATGACCACGCACAGAATCAAACGCGTCCCGGTAATGCGCGACAAAGCCGTGGTCGGCATCGTCAGCCGCGCCGACATCGTCAGCGCCATCGCCCGCGGCGAGCACGTCGCGATTCACACCCCTGTCTACGACCTTTAGGAGCCGACAAAGCTCCTTCCGTAACACTAGGCTGGCAGCCCGACATTTAGTCTCTGCCGGTTTCGGGTCTCAGAGTTCCGCGGCGCGTTATCCTAAAGCTTTTTCTCATGGCATTTTTGTAATTCATTTTTTTATTTGTAACTTTTGCCTTATCGAATCACTCTTTTGAATTTTTCCCGTCGCTTTCTGCCACGATCGGTTGAGGCTTGCGAAGAACAGTCCCGCCACGATGAACACACCGATGAGCGACCACAATAACGGCTCGTAGGTTCCCCAGCGGTCGAAGATCGCTCCGGCGATCACCGGGCCGATGACTCCTCCCCAGGTGTAAAATAAGGTCATGTAGCCGCGGATCTTGGCGTAGTGCTTCCTGCCGAACAAATCGCCGACCACGGCCCAGCCGAGCGGAAAAGTCGTCTCCACGGCGGCAAAGAAAATAGTAAACAGGCACAACGCCCAAAGCGAGTTGCCGAAAATCGGCAGCAACATCGCCGCCGCGGCGGCGAATAAGATGACCGCAGTCAGGCGCGGCTTGTTCGCTTTGTCGGCAAACCAGCCCAGGATGAGTGTCGCCGCCATACCGAGAAAGGCATAAGCGCTCAGCAACAAAGCTGCCTCCGATTGGCTAAGTCCCTTCCACACCATCAACGGCACGAAATGAACCGAGATCGCATGGTAGGAACCGTTGCGAATACCCGCTGCCAACACTGATCCCCAGAATGCAAACGAACGCAGTGCGTCGGCGACGGTGACATCGACTTCCGCTTTACTAGCCGGCGCCGCGCCATCGCCGCCGGATTCCCGGCGCATGGGCTCATCACCATCAGGCAGGAGCCCCATGCCTTCCGGCGAGCGCCGAATCGTTGAGGTCAACGGTATGCCGATCACTAGAAACAAGATCCCTGCGATGGCCGCGCCCCAACGCCACCCCCAGGATTGGACGATAATGCTCAGCACCGGAGCGATGAGAATCCCGCCCATTCCGAACGCCGCGCTGCTGATCGTGATCGCGCGGGCGCGGTGACGGATAAACCAGGTATTGATTAGCACCATCGGCGCATGCATGAATCCGCCGGCGTGGGCGAGCGAGATAACGGCGAGATAGACGATTAGAAACATCACGTAGCTGTCGACCTGGGATAACAGCAGATAGCCGACTCCCATCAGTAGAACCGCCGCCAGCATGATCGGCTTTGGCCCGTAGCGATCTAGCAAATGACCGACAATCGGTCCTTCGATGGCGCCTTCCGCGCGCGCCAGTGAAAAGGCCAGAGAGGTCGATGTCCGATTGAGATTGAGATCGTGGCTGAGAGGAAGAAAGAACACCGTGAAGCCAAAGCTATGAAGTCCCGCGCCGAGCACGCGGAGCGCACAAGCCGCGCCCACCATGCGCCAGCCGTAAAAGAGTCCGGATAACTTTTTGAACAAAGGAAATTCCCGCTGCGATGATTTGGAATTCGCAGCCAGACTATCGCATAACACGGCGCTACACGGAGCGAAAGCATCCAGCTCCGCACCACGAACCATGAATAGTTCGAACTCTTTCACAGAAGAGACACGGACGTCGCTCGCGACTACTCCTTCATTTTCCTTTTTACTTGTGAATTTCTTATTCTGTCGGTTTTTTCCCTCCGTGGACTATTTTTCAAAAACGTTTTCCTGAATGAAATCAAGATGTCAGTGAATGGAACGTACTTTGCGTGAAAAAATTCACGATAGCTGCGTCGCTTCAACTAAGGTGACTTATGGGGATAATGCTTCTGCTTCTCTGGTCGATACCGCTGGCCCTCGGGCTCGTCGCCCTGGCGCGAGCGGCGAACGGCGCGTCTATGATGAGTGACTCCGAGTGGCGCTTAATCTTTGGCCAAGCGAAGCAAACGCGGTTGTCCGTTTGGATGGGGATCAAATTCGCGGTCCTGGCGGTTATCTTTTTTGTCATCGGCCTGGTCCACGGTGCGGTCCTGCTCAATTTCGGCATGGCCTGGATAGCGCTGGCGTCGCTTCTGACGGCAAGTGGAGCGATCCTGCTTCTGGTCTTGTGGGTGCGCTCGGGTCCATCCGATAGCCGAAGGGCGCACCAGCATGCCGTCTCAGGCCGCATTGTGGATATCTTATCCCGAAAGCTCTCGGCGTATCGCGGTCATTTCGATCGCTCCAGGATTCTCGGAACGTCGAAGCGCCAGAAGCACAGATAAGACAACCGACTCACCAGAAGCCAGACGAGCCTGAAGTTTAACAGCTCCGAGTTCCCCTTCCTGCGTGTCTCCGCGTTGTAATAGTTTTACCGAATCGCCCCCCGGTTGGTCTGATTCTCACTTTGTAATTTTTTTCCTTTCTCCGGCTCTGCGCGCTGGCGATCAGTGACCTCATCTTCGCTAAGCGCGGAGAGCTGCTCTAAACTTTCGCCTTTTAATTTTCCCTTTTTACCTGCCCTCCCACCAAACAGCGTCTTTTTTTGGGCGCCTGCCAAAAAAACTTTGCATTTTGTGCCGATATAGGATAAAAAATAAAAAATTTGTACCGTGGTCTTGCTTCTTTACCTCACTTTTATAATTGTTTTGTTCCTACTGCCTGCGCCGGCGTCGAGCCGATTCAGCACCAGCGCGGAAGAATTTTCTGCGTCCAAAAACGTCGCTTTTACCTGGACCCACGCGCGGTCGAGAAGTCTTAAGATTCTGTTGGAGTACCGCGACGCGGACAATACCTGGCGCCGGCTGAACTTAGGTTCGGGCTTTCTCCTGTCGCCCGACGGTCTCTTCGTCAGCGCCTACCATGTGATGAAATATTGTTTAGAGGCCCAGCGGGAAACTAGCGGCCTATCCGTGAAGATCGATTGTTCGACAGCACGGCCTAATCTTCGTTACATCGCTCAGAACGGCGATCGGGAATTCGAAATAGAGATTACCTCGTACTTAAAGGAAACGGATTCCACCAACGGCAAGGGAAATAACACGCCCGACGAAATTATTAAGCACCGCGATTTTGTCATCGCCAAGCTAAAGACGGACAGCGCGGATAGATTTTCGTATTGGCGGTTACAGGATTTCGATCAAAAACGCGTCGATCCTAGCAATCCGAAAGCGGATTTCAGCCTGAGCCCTTTGATGCCGCCGAAACGAGTCTTCATCGCTGGATTTCCCAACGATCATGATTTCGTGATCTCCGAAGGCTTTTTGAATTTGACGGAAGAGTATAACCGGGGTTATTTCGCCGCCGATCTGAAGGTCTATTCGACCCCCTACCTGAAAAGCCTCGGCGTCGACGCCAACACGCAGTGGGGCATGCGCGTCGACAATCACATGAGCGGAGGCGCGGTCGTCGACTCCTCGGGATACGTGGTTGGATTGGTCGTCAACGGCAACCATAACACGGCAGGCATACTGTCGATTGAGAACATTCTCGCCACTTTTTTTACCCGAGCGGGCGTCTCTGGAGCACGCCCAGCCGTGGTACTAAACCCGACCGAGACGCCGCTGTTTCTTAAACGGGAATCCGGGCAGCCAAAGCGCGGCCGCGAGTCCTTACGGACAAGAATCGACTCCTTCTCCCGCACTCGGTAGGCAACCCCGCGCGCCCTCACCAGCTCGGACTCATGAAAGCGAGTTCTTCAGCGTTCTAATCGCCAAGTACGCCTTCATTCCAGCGCTCCTTGAGGGTCAACCCAAACGCGAAAGGAACCGCGCGGATATTTCTCTCTACAGGGCGATCGTTTCAATGGTCTGGAGTTCTGCTCTGGAGAGTGTGAACTGCTCGGCTTGGAGATCCTCTTTCATATGTTGCTGGCTCGTGGTTCCGGTCAACGGCAACATGCCGATCTGCATGGCAAACCGAAAGATGACCTGCGCGACGCTCGCGCCTAGTCGTTGGGCGACCTTGCGAATTTCCGGATCGACAAGCACTTCTCGATTGGCGGTTAACAACGAAAAGCCCTGATAGATGATGCCGTGGGCCTGGCAAATCTCTCTCACCTCTTTGTCCCATCCGAGCGCGGCAAAACAGCGGTTTTGCACGATCATGGGTTTAAAATTCGCCCGCTCACAGAACTGTGCGAGTTGTCCAGCGGTGACATTGCTGATGCCGATCATTTTGGCTTTCCCCGATTGGTAGAGCCCTTCCATGACCGTCCACACCTCCCAATCCGCTTCGCCCAAGCCGCGCCTCTGAAACGGTGCGTGTAAAACGTAGGAGTCCAGATAGTCGGTACCAAGGTGGCTCAACGAGCTGTCAAAAGACTGTCTCACTTGGGTGGTGAGATCAGCCGATGCCTCGTAAGGAGTTCGATGGTCTTGGCCGGCAACGGAAGTGAATTTGGTTTGGAGAAACAGCGTCTCTCGCTTGCTCCCTTTCGTCTCGAGTGCCTGGAGAGCTTGACCCACCAGGGCTTCCTCGTAATGGATGAGTTGATTGGCCGTGTCGATGGCCTTGAAGCCGGCAGCGACTGCGAGTTGCACCAATCGCGTAGTGGCCTCTTTTTTCCAAGCTGTGCCATACATAAAAGAAGGAATTGGAACTTGGTTATAGGCTGTCAAGGTCATGACCTTTCCTCCGAGTCTAAGGGCTACGCGGTCTCCGGTACATCACGGAAGGGCTAATCCATAACTAGCATGGCCTTCTTACTGTTTCATTTTCGTCGCCGAGTATTTGGAATAATCGCTCCTGTCCGCCCTGCCAATACTCCAGTACTCCAACACTCCAATGATGAGACGCCTGGCATCCGCGCTAGATTTTTTACGCTGCCGAATCGCCGCCCGGCTTTCCACCAGGATACATTGACTCGAGGTACTCGCCGAAGATCCGGCAGACATCCATCGCCGATAAAATTCCCGCCAGCTTACCCTGGCGTTGCACGAGCACAGAACCGATGCGCCGCGCGGCCATCTCGAACACGACTTCATGAAGCGGCGTGCGAAACGGCACAATGTAGGGATCGGGAATCATAATCTGGCGCGCCTGAATCTTGTTCTTCTCCGCCTTCGGCGCATCGCGCTTGACGCGGTGATGCAAATCGCGCTCCGACACGATGCCGATGACTTTGCCGTTCTCTTGCACCGGCAAGTGACGAATATTGTGCTCGTCCATCATGCGCTCCAGGGTCGCCGCCGTGTCGTCAGCTTCGACGAAGTAGGGAAACGAGGTCATCACCGCGCCGACGATGGGCATTCTTCTGCGTTTTTTGAGTGCCGCCATTTTTGCGACCTCACACCCGGCGATGGCAAAAATTCCGATTAGCCGGTTTCATCGATTACGCCGCGGCCGAATCGAGAAACTCGCTCGCCAATGACACTTCCTGTACCGAGCCGTAAACCGCCCGCACGCTGTAAGCCCTTGCACCGCGCTTGGAAGCAATGACTTTATGAATTTCCGTCCCCTTGAAATGCACGCCGGCCCAGTCCTCGATGGCGACACCGGCTGATATTTCTCCCGACGCGAGCAGCCGGTGATAAGACGGACGGCGCTGCGCTTCGCCGTCGTAGTGCGGGCAGCAGCTGCCGGGAAGAATACCCAAGCAGTCGAGCGGCCTGAGCCCATCGGAAAAAGAATCGCTCAGGCCCTGCTCGAACCAGCAGATCGCGCCCGCGCTCACTCCCGTCAGCACGATGCCGGATTGCCACGCTTCGCGGAGGATTTCCGGCACTCCCCAGTCATGCCACACCGCCAGCAGACTCTTGGTGTTGCCGCCACCGACGTAAATTATGTCCTGGCTGAGCAGGAACGAGCGCAGATCGGGAGTGCGTCTAAAAAACGTCAGCACCGACGGCCGGCAATCGAGCTTTAAGAACGCCGAATAGAAGCTTGAAACGTAATGATCCGGCTCGCCGCTAGCCGTAGGCACGAAAGCAACCCGGGCATTTTCAGTGCCGCTCTGGCGAATAATATATTTTTCCAACTCCAGGTTTTCCGAGTCGCGATAGAATCCGCCGCCGCCGATCGGAATAACCTGTTTTGCTCGGTCCGACATCGATCCGCCCGTCTAAGAGTTGATGATCCGCGACGATAAAGGAGAGTGATCATCAACACAAGAGCATTTGATCGCTCAAGGGCTTCCCGAAACCCTCGCTCCGCCCTCGGGGAGAGACTTAGGGTGAGGGTATGCGACAAAGTTTGCCCTCACCTCAATCCTCTCCCAGAGGGAGAGGATGTCGAAAACGTACAAACAGGTAAGATAGTTTACAAAATAAACCGGGCACATGGTGTCGATCTGCAAGAGTCATCGCCGGCGGCGTCTCGGCTTGCGTCTAGGGGCCGCTTGCACAGAGCCGGCTCTCTGCCCGTCGTGTCGTGCCGAATTGTCCGGCGTTTTGCAGCTTCCCGGCAAGATCTTGTCGGCCAAGTGGCGTAGCCTTGTCGCCGTCATGGCAGCCGCTTTGGCTCGCGTCGCTTGAGTCCGCGTTGCACCCTTGGCATCGAAGAATAGCGCGAGCAGACAGAATTGCTGGGCGACTGAGTCGAGGTCCTTGGGCGCGACTTGGATGTTAGCCAGCGCATCCGCGTAGCGTTTGCACACTCTCTCGAAGGTTTTTTCGTTTTGAGCATCATCGCCTCCGAAAGCGCCGCGGCACAACGATTCGACAAGATACGCTTCCGCGGCCATGACCGCGTTCCAAACATCCGGCGACTGCTTGAACCTCTCGTTGGCTCTTTCGGCGCAAGCGCGGCAATCAGCGACGCCGGCTTGGTAATTTCCTTCGAGCGCCCTCAACGACAACCCATTGAGCGCCGGATAGGGATCGAATCGTTCGTCGCTCGACTTCCCCGAGGCGATGTCGTAGGCGGCGATGCTCGCCTCAGTCGCGTCGTTAAATCCCTTAACGGCGGCTGCAGAGCTGTCACCAGCCACGATCCTGCGTGCGAAGATGGCCGCCTTGCGTTTGTACGCGCTGGCGATCACAGACGCGCGCTCCAGGTTCGTTGTCGACCCAGCCGCATGGTCGCCGCCGTCCGCATCGCGCCCTCCGGCGACCATCTTGGTTAGATTGTGCAGCCGCGCGATAGCGCGTTCAGCCAATTCGGGCTCGCCTTTGTTGTCCGCGAGGCGCGATTCCAGGTTGGCCAGCTGCTCGACGGCAGCGACCGGCACGCGGCCCCGCTTGTCCTCGGCTGCGATGGCCGCGCGGTAAAACTTGCACGCGTCTTCAAAGTATTTCTCGCCGAGCAAAGCGTAGGTCTGGGCGAGTTCAAAATTCACTGCCGGATGGCCAAGCCAGCCGCTCGGACAGCGGCTGAGAAGCTGCTTCAGTTGAGCGACGATACTCTTCGCGTCCGACTGGGTCATCGCCTCTCGGCGCCGGTAAATGCCCAAGCGAATTCGCTCGATCTGATCAACCAGCTCTTCCAGCGCGACAAATTTGCCGAGGTCGCTGCTGCGGCTGCTCGACTCGGCGCGCGGATCCACCCGCCAGCCCGGATCGCCGTACGCTTGATAGGCGCCCCAGGTGGTGCTGCTGCCATGTTTTCGATAAGCATCTCTACGCGCTTCGAATACGGCATCGCCGAACTGTAACTTGTCCTGAAGGACGGCGCGATAAAATGTTTCGGCAAAGCTATATGCCGCGTCATCGTCGACCGCCCAACCAGCGGCGATAACACAGCGCACGCCGATCTCGATCAGTTCGCGGGAGATGCTGTAAGCCAGACGATTATAAGCTACGGGCATAGGATTGGCCTGAGCCAGATGGCAGCAATTGAGAAATACCAGATCCGGCACGATTTCCATTTGGCCGATCTCGGCGGCGCCGAGCAACAATCCATCGGACAGTACGACGCCGGTGCGGGCGAGGCCGTCCGCGGCCGGCTCTTCGAAGAGCCCGTGCGCCGCGATGTGCACGATGCGGTAGGGCCTTTGGTAAAGTGGAGTGAGGACGTCGAGCGCCTTGCGCCCCTGGCCGATCGATGATTCGACCTGATAACCCTGGCGGCTCAACGCCTCGACCACCACTTCCGCCTCTTGCTCGGCGCCTGCGAGCGAGTCCAATCCGTCCGTCGGTCGCCTATTCGGATGCGGAAACATTTTGAAAAAACCTTCCGTGGACGGATTGCCGACGACATAAGCGAGCGGCTGCAACGTCTGGCGTACGTGGCGCCGAAACGTGCTTGATGAGAGTTGCCTGATGATGCTCGCGCGCACGGCGAGCGGCTCCTGATCCGCCAGCATCAGCTCCCATGGTAAATTTGCCGTGTAGCCGTCCAGCACGAGCACGATGCGAGCGAGCCGGCGCGCGGCATCTTTAAATTCATGCGGCACCATCAGTTGGAACAGCGTCCGGCAAAACTCCGGCTGGTAACTGTGCACTTGGAGCCGCTGGGCAACGAGCGATTCCAGCAAACCCGGCTGGCGCTGCTGCACGATGGTTTCGGCGCGCGCGCGCTGGCCGACGTGCACGAAGCGCAATCGCTCGGCGATCGCCGTCTGTTGCCGCGGCTTGGCGCCATCCTCGCGCCGTGATGCGCCGGCAGATTCCCTGGAAAAGTCATCTCCGCCGCCCTCCGCGTTCGTGACGATCATGCGCGGCCAGTGAGCGATCACGCGGCTATCGTCGAGCCGTTGCCGGATGCCCATGCCTCGATCCAGCTCCTGCGGCGCTTCCAGGCGAACACCGAGCTGATCGATACTCATGTTCATCTTCACGGCGAGATCCGTTAGCGCGCGCATGGCCGATATCGCGCTGTCGAGATACAACTCGACGATTTCCAGCGAGCCGATACTCAAAGAGCCACCCGTGGACTGTTTGAACTTGACGTTGGCCTCGGCCACGCCGCGAATCAGCGCTTCGACGGAAGCCGAGATCGTAAGATTCGCCGTGGAATTGTAGCCCAACAACAAAGTGGATAGAGCCACCTCTCCGCTGCGCCGGCCGCTGCAGTCGGCGTACTCGAGAAGATAGCGCAGCGCCCCGGCGCGCACGGCTTCAGTCAACGTATTCGTCGCCAGCGTGCCATCGTACTTGCCCAAGCCGGTCACCACCGCGCCGCAAAGACTGCCGCGCAATCGTTCAGCGTCGTTGGGCATGCGCAGCACCACAACCGCGGTGCCGACCGGGCCGGCATAGAGACCCAGGTTATGCCGCTCGCTCAAAGCGTGGTCGACGAGGTCGCGATCGATGATCGATTCCGCGCCGGAGATCGTGTCTTGTTCGTAGTGGCCGACCATGATCGGCTGGGTCACGAAACGGAGATCCATCGCCTTGACTTTGACTTTCAGCGTCGTCAGTGGCCGCGTCTTCAGACCTTTGTGTTTCGATTTACCCATCAGCGGGTGGGCGGCTTCCTTGGGCATCGGATAGCGCGGCGGCCCCGCTTCGTAGGCGATCGGCTTCACCGCCCTGACGTCACGCACCGCCGGAGGTGTATCCATCAATCCGGCGGTTGCGCCGGTGCGTAGCAATTCGTCCAAGGCGCCGAAATATTCATCGGTGTCAGCCAGATCGCCATGCAACGCGGGCATGTAGTAGCGCCTGGCGATGCCGTCGATGGCGCCGGACTTCCAGGTGACCGTGCCGTCTCCCTCCGCCGTGCCGATCATCTTCCAACGGCCGTCGACTTTTTCTATGCCGCACGCCGTCAGCGGCGCGCAGCCGTGCACGTAGAAAGTTTTTTCCTTGTGGCTTTCCGGCAACATCGGCGTCACCACACCGTCGTGCTCCCACAGCCACTTCCCTTGATCGAGCGCGGCGCTGCTCGGAAGCGCCGCCACCTGGTCGCCGAACCAAAAATCCTCCATCTCGTCTTTAAGGCCGCGCCAGAGCTCGGCGCGAAAATAATTGTCGAATTGCACACCGCCGGCGTCTTGGAAACCGGGTTTCGGCAAAAGCTGCAATGCGCCGCGGAACTCGGCGATAATGCCGAGAATCGTCTGCAGATCATTTTTCAGATCGATCCGGGCGAGATCGCGCAGCGTGCCGGACTTGCCGATCAGCGCTTCGACCATCGAGTGCGCGCCCTGGTTCGGCGTGCCGAGCATGATGAAGCGCGCGCCGTCGCGGCCCATGAGTTCATCCCAAAGCTCGGTATGTTGATGAACCAGCGAACGCGCGACCAAACCGCCCATGCTGTGGGCGAGCAGCCGAATAGGACGCTGCGAATCATGGGTCTGAACGAGGAGCGTGCGCAGAAATGCTTGCAGCCGGTCGGCGAGAATATCGAGCGGCAGGCGCCAGTCGTAAGGCCAACGCTCGACGCGGTGCGAGTCCATCAGGAACTCGCACAGATCTCCGTAGGACATGTCGAACAGTTTTTCGGCCGTGATGCCGTCGCCCGCCGCTGTTCCCGTGCCGTCACGCCATCGAATCTCGCTGAGGCCGCCGGATGCGATGTCGTATACATCGAACCAAATGCGATCATTTTCATTGTGCCAGAGATGCGAGCCCATGATGCCCGGCAGCACGACGACGATGGGTAAAGTGTTTTCCGCGTCCTCGCCGCCGCGGCTCCGGCGGATCGCCGCGGAGCGGTTCTTTTCCTCGGCCAAAGTCGGCTCCCGCAAATCACCGGGCAACGGTTTGAACAGCTCAATCCGCTCGACGGCCTCTGAAACTACCCAATCGCGCAGCGCCATACGGGTGTCGTCATTTTGAAAATAATGAAAGTGCGAAGTCGTCGGTCCTCGATCGAAAAAAGCCCGGCCGTTTGCCCGGCGGGCGATGCCGCCGTACATGGAGTCGGTGTCGACCACCAAGTCGTTGTCGACGCCGCTGAAAAAAGCGTAATCGGCGAACAGCACACCCAGCCGCTTGAGTAGGCCGCCGCCCTCGATGTCGCCCGCGATCACCGCGATCTGCGTGGATTCTTGCGGTTTGGCCGTCGCCAAGAAGCGCGCCATCGGCGACTCCGGCAGCATCGCCTCGATACCCGGCACGAGCCTCGCGTCGGTGCGGTTCTTGGCGATTTCAAGCACGATACGCTTGATCGCGTAGTAAAGCGGATTGCCATAAAGGTAAGACACGCGGCCGATCAAAGTCAGCAACGCGGACAGGAAAATGTCGACGTTCCCCGAGGCCAGCAGGGTGCCGCGCGCCGGGCAGGCCACGCGCACGTAGCGCTGGACGACGAATTGTTTTTCTCCGAGCAGCTTGCGCAGATCGCGCAGCCGCGCGCGCTGTTCCTCGTGCGCGTTGGCAACTTCCTCTTTTACGCGTTCCCGCTCCTCTTCGGAAACATCGCCGGGCTCCGGTAACTCCGTTCTGAATCCTTCGATCAGCTCGTCGGTGAAATACTGCAGGCAGAGCAGATCGCCGATCAATCCGCCGCGCGAATGTCCGATCAAATTGATTCGGGCGCCTTTAGGCAACCTGGTCGCAAGCTCGAGCGCGTTTTCGATCGGACTCTCGGAAAATGTGCGATGCTCGAAAGCGTACATGCGGCCGCCGAATTTGCTTTGGAACGCTTGCCAATCGTCGAAGGGAACTTTTTGCAGGTCGCCGAAGCTCCCGGTGCTCGACGATGCGGTGCCATGAATGAACACTAGCAGCGGGCCTTCTTTGGCGTCATTCGCGAGATCCTGGTCGCCGGCGCTCAAAAGATCGACCGCTTGGCCCATGCCGCCCGGCCAGCGATATAGACCCGGTTTGTGATCGAGGCGATTTTCGATCGCCCACATGAGCGCCTTGGTGCCGCGCCAAGTGACGCCGAGGTCGGGATATGCCTGGATCTTCTCTTCGGCTTTCACGCCGAGCCACTCGGCCGCTTTACGCTTGGCCGCGTCGATGATCGGATCAGCGACATCCCCCACCGTCAGAGTAAAAACTCGAGACACCAAATCGCTGACCGTATCGCCGATAATTCCGCGCGTCGCTTCACCGCGCTCGCGCAGCGCGCCAAGCTTGAGGGTGCCATCCGCGTCCACGGCGTTCGGGTTCACTCGTTGCAGTGACTCTTTGAGTTTTTTCGCGCTGGTGATGACGGTCACGCCGTCCGCCATCTCGAGCACGATGACTTGGTCGTCCTTGGCCTGAATGGTTTTCTCGACAGCGCCCTCGGGCGTCGACCGGGCCCGCGCGCTGAGATCGAAGGCCGCGTCGACTTTCAGATAACCGTCGGGCAAAAACTCCCTCGCTTTAACACCATCAGCGCCGCGCGCCGCAGCACGCAGGGCTGCGGGTAAAGTAGGATGGGTGATCGGAATACCGTCGAGCTTGAGCGGAATATTCGCCGCCATGCAACTCTCCTTCAAGGCCGCTGTAAGCCAGCGGGGTCTCAGGCTGCGTAAGTCTTATCCCGGCAAATCATCGCAAAATCGTAAAAATTTTGGGTTCCCCATATTATAATTCACCCTCACCGATCCGGGTACTAAGAAATTCCTCGCTGCCGTCGGTCACGACGCGGATCGCGACACGGACTTCGCGAGCCATGCGCGCAATCGAAACGCCCAAACCGCTTCAATTGTTTAATCCTGTCGGGTGAGTTCTCGGCAAATTGTTGCGCAGTAATTGCTTTGCAAGAGTCCGTCATTCCCGCATGCTTCTAGCGGGAATCCAGGCGAATTTCGGATTGGACCCCGATTAAATTCGGGGGTGACAACGTGGGCGAGCCATGCGTGGCCTGCTGATACCCGGGCTGCGGTGGTGTTGTTTTATGGATCGCGCAGCTTTCGCGATTTTTCGGCTGCCGCGCTCACCAGCATTTTTCATGCGCGAGCGCGCTTGATCCCCGGCACGTCGACGATGCGCCACTGCCCGCGCCGCGGCGGATTTTCCACCTGGGCAACCATCGCGCGAACAAACTGCTCGATCGTCACCAACCCTAGCCGTTCGGCGGTGGCGCGGGTGCCGGGGAACAGTTCAGCAAGCTTGTACAACGGCACGATCGCTTTGGGCCATCGGCGGCCCGGACCCAGAATATACCACGGCCGCAGGATCGTCGCCGTCAATCCCGCCTCGCGAATCATCGTCTCGCCGAGCATGCGCACCCAAAGATACGACTGCATGATCGGCGCCGGCTGGGCGACGCTGACGTAGACTAAGTGTGAAATCGCCGATTGCTTCGCCGCACCGACGGTCGCGCGGATGGAGATCAGATCGACCTTTTCAAATTGATCGGCCTTGCTCGGGCTCGGATGCGGCGTTCCGACCAGATGGACGACGGTGTCGCCCTCGCGCAACGCCGCCGTGATCGACGCTTCATCGAGTGCGTCGCCGGCAACCGGCGTCGCACCCGCGGGCACGCGCTCGGCGGATTCGGCCCGCGTCAGCACGCGCACGCGATGGCCGCGGCCTAATAAGACGGGAATCAGGTTGCGGCCGATGTAACCGGTGCCGCCGGTAATGAGAATATCGAGCGGAGTGGGCATCTTTCCAATGATCCAATCAATCGACGACTCGTCGAATTAATGCTCCGAATACACCGCATCCGGCATCGCAAAATAGCGCCTATGTTACCACGTTGAGGAATCAAAAAGGATCAAAAAGTCCCCTTTCCCCCTTCTAATTGAACTGGTTTGCGGCGACGAGTGGTAACGATTACAATGAGCCGTGGATTTCGAACTCGTCCTCAAGACGCTCATCTCGGAATTCGCGCGTCTAAAGATCCGCTGCGCGGCAATCGGCGGTTTCGCTCTCGGAGTATTAGGAATTCCCAGGCAGACCATGGACTTGGATTTTCTTGTCCACCGGGATGATCTGAAAAAACTCGACGGCGTTCTGACCACGCTGGGTTACACCCGAGTGTTTCAATCGGAAAACGTATCTCAGTATCGCCATCCAGACGCCGCGTGGGGGTCGGTGGATTTTATTCATGCCTTCCGGCAGATTTCACTTGCGATGCTCGATCGGGCGAAGGACTATCCCGCCTTTGGCGGCAAGCAGAGTCTGAGAACCGCGCAACCCGAGGACGTCATCGGCTTGAAAGTTCAGGCGATGTCGAACGATCCAGAGCGTAGGCCTCAAGAGCAAAACGACATCGAAAGACTCATGGCCCGGCACGGCGGCCAGTTAGACTGGAACCGGATTCAAGAGTTTTATGACGTGTTTGGTCTTTCAGAGGAAGCCAAAACACTACGGGAGCGGTTCGATCGTGCTCAGTGAAAAAGAGAAACAAGAACTTAAAGAAATGGCCGCGTCGGACAGTTTGCGGGAACAGTTTCGCATCATGCGCAGGAACTCCGCGGCAATGGAACGGCGCATCGGCATTGACGAGTTGGCTCATTGGTTAACCGTCATGGCGCGCGTTTGTCCCGGCGACGCGAAACCGCGAAGACCCGTTCACTATACCAACGTGAAGATCTAGCGCGCGACGCTGCGCAACTTCTTCACCCAGCATGGCCGTTGGTGACCAAGGTTCAAGGACAGATCCGGAAATGTGGACACTTGCGCCGTTTTGAGAATTCTCAAAACGTGCGAATGAACAAGTAATCGATTAGCGCAACTTCGGCAGGCCGTTATTTTGCGGCTCATAATCGCGGTCTTCCTTGCGGCGCTGCTGCACGGAATCATCGATCGTTTCGTTACCGAATCGGGTCGCGCGAATGGCGCGATAGTGGCGTGGATTCTTACGCGCGTAAATCCCGCCGAGAAATTTAGCGTAGGAATCGGTGAACTCGCCGAGATAATTTTTCGGCGCGACCTGCACGGCGTCCAGTGCCAAACCGAGCGAGCGCGCTTTGTCCTGCATCCAGCGCAGCGTCGTATCCGAAAGCCGGCGGTCCTCGTAGCCGCCGCCGGCGTCGCAATGGGCGCCGAGAAACCAGCGCTGCTCCATCCTCTGCTGCGGCGCCGCGTCGGGATTCCATAGACAGACATCGTAATCCTGGCGATGCTCGTCGATGGCCAGGGCATGGCAGGCGTTTTCCACGATGTGGCTCAGCTTGGTGTCGTGAAATTCATAAAACGTCATATTGAAGTCTTTGAGGACATCGAGCGGGATGCCGAGGGCGCCGACGGTGTCCCACACGCCGAGAAATTTTATTTTGATCTCGCGGGAGAATGCCGAGCGAAAAATCTTCGCGGTGAACGAGTCGGCATGGTCATCGCGCGTTCGATAGATGCCGTAGGCCAGCGGCACGCGCAGGGTCAGATGCTTGGGTTGGATTAAGCCGCAGTTCCGAATCATGCCGGTCAGACTGCGCGCCGTGTAAGCGCCGCGGCTAAAACCCAGAATATAAACTTCGTCGCCGTCCTGGTAATCGTTGGCCAAAAACTCATAGCCTTGCACGATGTTGAACTCCAGACCTGCGCCGAGCGCGCCGCCGAGGTATTTGTTGTACCATTTGGTGCCGACGCCCTCGTCGTACCATGTCACCTGCTTGGTGCCATCGGCCGACTGATCCTTCACGGACTTATAAAACCTGCACACGTTGGTTTCCACTTGGCCATCTGCCGGCAAAGCTTCATCCGCAGGCTTATTCCAGGTGCCGTCGAAGCACAGCACAATTCTCTTCATGGCAAATCCTTTCTTGAGAGCGATTTTACTTTTTCGCCGGAATTAATGCGACCGATTTAGCGAACCGAATTTGCCAATTTACGAAGATTTCTGACATTAATTCTTAAACTTCTCGTTACTATGCTTGAAAGTTTCGCAGCTTGCGCGAATTTTTCGGCGCCCGTCGCTCTCTGAAAAGCCGGATTGCTCGCCAAGCAGGTCCTGAGCAACGTCGAAGGGACGCCAAGATTGTTCCCAATTTCGCAATCTGAATATCGAAACTGAAACAATCCGAGAATGCTAAACCGTAAATTCCAAAAGCGAAATCCGAAACGAAACTGGTTTGAAACATTGGTGTTTTGTCTATTGGAGATTGTCGAGCTTCGGATTTCGTTCGTCGAATTTGCCGTTTGAGTCCTTTGCGGTCTTTGCGTCTTTATTGCGGGGGATTCGACTTTCGGTTGCGGCTCTGCCGCGCTCGCCCTTGGTGATGAAAGCTATGTTTCAGTTTTGGTCGCGGAGTCTTCTGCCTTATGTGATGGTGGAATCGAATTCTTTAGGCGAGCGCTTGCGCCAGGATTGCTCAAAACGGTCGAGCAACTTGTCCGGTTGTGCTTCGACAATCATCAAGGCGCGATGTTCAGGCTTGATAAAGTCCTCAGACACCGCGCGATCGAGAAATTCGATCAACCGGTCGTAGTATCCAGAAACGTTCAGTAGGCCGCACGGCTTCTCGTGCAGCCCGAGCTGCGCCCAGCTTAGCGCTTCGAAGAATTCTTCCATGGTGCCGATGCCGCCGGGCATGGCGACAAAGCCGTCCGACAACTCGGCCATCAGCGCCTTGCGCTCGTGCATGGAGCCGACCCTGCGCAAGTCCGACAGTCCTCGATGGGCCGCTTCTTTACTCACCAGCGCGTTCGGAATGACCCCGGTCACATGACCGCCCGACTCAAGCACCGTGTCGGCAATTACAGTCATCAGCCCGACGTTGCCGCCGCCATAAACCAAGCCGTAACCGCGCCTGACGATTTCGCAACCGAGCGCGGTTGCCGCCTCGGCATACAGCGGCCACGAGCCGCGGCGCGATCCGGTAAAGACGCAGATTTTTCTGTTCAGCATGAGCGGTTAAAATCAACCTCTTGATTTCTTGCAAGGCACCGGCGCCGGTTTGTAGCACGACCCATCGCTGTCGATTTCAATAACCCCCGCACGCCTCTGTCAAAGCACGATAACATTCGCTATCGATTGCCGTCGTAGCGGTCAACGTACCATCGATGTTGAAAATCAAAAGGCGCAACGAGCCGGCTCCGGCCGATCGGCGACTCGTTATTGCCCTAGCAGAATGCTTAAAAACTCTGATTGCGGGCTGCTCAAAAGGATCTCAGAGGCGAGGCGCGCGAAAAATCGATCCTTCGCCTTGGCTCAGGACAAGCTAGGCGGACGCGTACTTAGCCGGTGCGTTGTAGCGAGGCGATTGAGCGCATCCTTCGACAATGCTCAGGGCGATCGGCCTATGAGTCTTTTTCAGCAGCCTGCTGGGCTCACTTCCACAATTTTTCGATAAAGCCCTCTTTCTCCAGCTCCTGGAAAAAACGCGCATCGATGAACTGTTCGGGCTTGAGATTGCCGACGCGCGGATCGGTTTCCACCATTTGATCCAGGACGGTTTTAAGGGACTCTGGCGAGGGCCGCGGTATGCGCGGAATGTTGCGCACGATGTACATCTCATAAAGCTCGTCGAACATCGCCGCGTCGCTGCTGCGCAGGTATTTCTGCATGATTTTAATGGCCGGGCCACGCTGGGTCTTGGCGAAGTGAACCCCCTCGACGAACCCCCGGACAAATTTTCGCACCGTGTTTTCATTGCGCTTGATGAAAGATCTCGTCGTAACCGCCGAGGAAGTCGGAAAGTTGATGCCGAGCTTGGCGATGTCCACCAGCTCGCGGAAGCCTTCCCGGCGCCCAAGGATCGCCAGCTCGGCGTTGACCACCGCCGCGTCCAGAGCGCCGGCGCGCAGCGCGTTGTAGACGTCGGTCACGCCCCCGACTTGGATTACGGCAAAATCGCGCTGGCGCTTGATCGGCCACTGCTCCTCGGCGTAACGCAGGCCGAAATCAGTCGCCGAGCCGAAGCGCGAGATGCCGATCTTTTTGCCCTTGAGGTCCTCGGGGCGCTTGATCTCCGGCCGAGTCATCACGACAAATGTCATCACGTTCATCGAACTGGCGACGACTACCAAATCGCCACCCGCGAGATTGGCGTTGATCACCGCGCCGCCGGTGAAAACGCCGATCGGCACTTCGCCCGACTGCACCACCTGGCCCGCGCGCCCGCCTCCCGCGACGTAGACAAGCTCCACGTCAAGCCCATGCTTGCGAAAGATGCCGGCTTCGTAGGGAATCCAGAATGTCGCTTGCGAGCCGCCGAGCGCGCTGTAAGCCAGGCGCACTTTTTCCAGCGGAGCTTGAGCCAGAGCCCGCGGAGTGAAAGATGAGAGTAATGAAACGGCCAAGAGCGACAAAAAAATAGATTTTGTCATAAATCTCCTTCTGTCAGAATCAAACGGATCTGCCGTTTCTATCCGCCGCCGCGGCGCGCGACAGGAGCTGCCGCAAGGACTCATCCGCAAGGGATTTAAGGCAATGATCGGCGTGGGTCAACGATAGGCATTGCGTGATCGGATTCGGCACGGCAATGCAGAATAGTCCCGCCGCGTGTGCCGCCGCAACGCCGTTGGGCGAATCTTCGAACGCCATCGCTTCGCGCGGCGAAACGCCGATCTCGTCGAGTACAGCCAGGTAGGGACCGGTATCCGGTTTATGCGATTCGGTGTCTTCCAAGCATTTGGTGACGTGAAAATATTCAAGCAAGTTTAGTCGCTTGAGGTGTCCGCGCACGTAATCGCCGCCGGAGCTCGACGCCAGCCCGATCTTCAAACCCATCTCCTTGGCCTCGGTCAAATAGTTCATTACACCCGGCAAGATCGGCTGTTCAAGCACCAACTGGATGACGCGCGCGCGGCGATCCTTGCGCAGCGCGTCGAGATCGGTCAGCGGCCCGTTTAGTGCTTTGAAGTAAGCATCCATGTCGAAATAGGTCCGCGACCGGCCGACCAGATCGGCCCACAGGTCGGGAGCCAACTCATGACCATGCGCGGCGAACACTTCCTGCCAGGCTTGAAATTCCGGGCTCTCGGTGTCGAGGATCAACCCATCAAAATCGAAAACCAGCGCTTTTATCATAGTCAAGTTACGCGACCCGAGTCCATGAAACCCGACGAATCCGACTTGTACGAAAACACGATCGAAAACATTAGGCCGATACCGCCAGTTTAGCGCGCTCGGCCTGCTTGCGCGCGACCTTCTCGACTAGGTTTCGAAAGGTGGTGTTGTGATCGCATTTCACGCTGAATGCGACCACAAACAGTGTGATGAGATCTTTGGCGTAAACCTTATCTTCGGCCCAATCGGCAATATGGCTCAAGGTATGTTCAGGCTTTAGCTGCTTGATCCGCATGCCGACAACCTCGGCGAGGCCTGCGGCGAGTTGTTGCGCGACGACGCGCTGATCCGGCGGAAATTCGAGCCGGATAAACGCGACTTCCAACGCCCAGTCGACTCCTTTGGGAGTAAAGCGGAAAATCACCCGACCGCAGGTTATGAGCAGCAAGATCACGGCAAGAAGCAGGTAAACCGGCGCCATCGTCCAACTCTCGAATTCGCTGAGTTGAGCCTAATTCACCAGGACGGCACGATAGCGCACTTGATTCTGGCGCAAGCGCTCGAGCGCTTTGTTGACGTCTTTCATGGCGTAAAGCTCGATCACCGGCATTATCGCGTGTTCTACGGAGAACTGAAACATCGCGCGAATCTCGGCGTTCGAGCCGATCGCGCTGCCGCCGATGGTTTTTTGGCCCTCGATCAAGCCCAATGCCGGCATTCTGACTTCGCCCGGCGAGACGCCGACGATGCAAAGCAGGCCGTTGGGTTTAAGCGCGCTCACGTAATCGGCCCACGGCAAGTCGGCCGGCACCGTGGCGACGATCAAGTCGCAAGTATTCGCTTCCCCGGCGAGCGCGCCACGCCGGCTTACATTGACAAATTGGTCGGCGCCGAACCGGCGCGCTTCGTCTTGCTTATCCGCCGTCGAGGAAAATACCGTAACCGCGCTCCCCATGGCGCTGGCGTACTGCACCGCCAGATGGCCCAAGCCGCCGAGCCCGACCACTCCGACGCGCGCGCCCGGTTTCAATCCGCGCCGGCTGAGCGGCGCAAACACGGTGATGCCGGCGCACAAAAGTGGCGCGCCGTATTCGGACAGCAAAGCATCGGGAAGCGGCGCGGCGAAGCGGGCATCGACACGCACATGCGTGGCGTAGCCGCCGTGGCGGCCGACGCAGGTCGGACGGGCCTGACGGCAGAGATTCTCGTTCGCGCCGCGACATTGTTCGCAAACCATGCACGAGCCCGCCAACCAACCGACGCCGATGCGCTGTCCGATATCTAACCCCGCCGCTTCGCTGCCCGCATGGACAACCGTGCCGACGATCTCATGCCCCGGCACGAGCGGATACGCGGATACGCCCCAATCGTTGTCGATCAAATGCAGATCGGAATGACAGATGCCACAGTGAGTCACCGCGATCTCAACCTCATGCGCTCCGAGCTCCGCGGGCACGTAGTCGTAAGGGCGCAAGGCTTCGCCCGCCGCCGGGGCGGCGTGAGCATGAATACGCAATTGTCCGGCCGGCGTCTCTACCATAGCGTCCAATCAAATCGACGCGCGCGCGACAATGGCTGCGACCATGGTCACGACTTCAATGTGTCCTTTACCCAACCGGCGATCGCCAAGCTGTCCGCATCTTTGCGCTCGCTCAGGCCGGCAACCACACCGTTTCGGTCCGCCTCGGGACGGTTCTGGCCGACCTTCCATTTGCCGATCAGTCTCGACAACGGAATCTCGATGCCGACGATGGCGCCGAGCTGCTTGTCGATGAATGCCGCCGGGGCATCGCTGACGTGCCAGGGGACGGCGCGGCCGGACTCAAAACGATGGGTCAGTCGCGTGACCAATCCGCGCAGCCATTCGCGATCGTGCACGATCTTCAACGCGCCGTAGGCGTGAACGATCACGTAGTTGTAAGTGGGCACGACTTCGCCCGTGTCGTTCTTGGACGGATACCACGACGGAGTGATGTACGCCTGCGGTCCGTTGAAGATGACTAGCGCTTCGACGTCGAGCGAAAAATCGCGCCACGCCGGATTGCCGCGCGCGACATGCCCGCGCAGAGTTCCAAACGGCGCCGGTTCCGTATCGAAATCGAACGGCAGATGATTTGCCTGGAGACCGCCGGCAGCCAGCGTCACCAACGTGCCGAGCGGCCGCTCGCGCATTAGCTGATGGAGAACGTCGACCCGTTGCTCGCTAAAGTGTTCCGGTATGTACATAGTCGCTTATCCGTCGTTGAGGTGATGCAACGAGAGCAATGGGATTTAACAATACCGCACCCAAGGCTTGCTCGCCGGCACACAACGCCTCAAGCTCCAGCGCGCGCATGTCGAGTTTACCTCCGAGCACGGGCGGACACGAGAAATAGCTCCCGGAAATCGGCGGCGTAAATCTAAACAGCCCGTCAGCACCGGCGCCAGTATACCAGCTTGGCTGTCCGACTCCCTCCGACTCACGAAGAAAATTTTTTAGCTGGAAATATCGCTTTCAGACAATGACCTGTCAAGCAGGCCGTCCATAACGGTGATTTCATTAACCCCATGTTGCGCCCAATTGACCCGCTATGTCGTGGAATTGATAGTTTTTCCCTCCGACCCATTGAAAAGAGCATGCAATTAACTATTATTTGAGCGCCGCGGCCTAGACCCGGCAAAGGAGGACAGAATGAAACTGAAAACCATGCTGCTAATCGCCGCTTTCGCTCTTGCGTTTTTGCCGGTGATCGGCCAGGACCTGCACGCGCAGGAAGCCTTTTTTAAGGGGAAACAAATTCGCATCATCGTTGGCCTAAGCTCCGGCGGCGGCTATGACCGGGCCGCGCGACTGCTCGCCCGGCACATCGGCAAGCATATTCCGGGTAACCCCGGTCTGGTCGTGCAAAACATGCCGGGCGCCGGGTCCGTCACGGCGGCCAATTATGTCTGGGGCGTAGCGAAACCCGACGGCTTGACGCTGCTCGCGCCGCATAACAACTTCTACCTGACCCAGCTTTCCGGGCAAAAGGAAGTGCAATTCGATTTGCCGAAATTCAACTGGATCGGCTCGTTGGAAAACGACGACATGATGATCTTTGCCCGCGCCGACGCGCCGTTTAAATCTATGAGCGAGATTGTACGGCAAAAAGTGACGCCCAAGTGCGGTTCGACGGGCGTGGGCAGCTCCGACTACGTCATGTCGAAGATCTTGGAAGAAACGATCAACGCGCAGATCCAACATGTCACCGGCTACCCCGGCAGCAGCGAGATCGCCATCGCGCTCGAGCGCGGTGAGGTTCTCTGCATGGGCCTCACGATCTCGACTTATTACGGACGCGAACCGTTTCTGACCTGGCTGAAGACCAAATTCGTCCGCTTCCTCGCTCAAAGCGGCCGCGAGAGAGATCCGCGGGTGGGCGATGCACCGACGATTTACGAGCTCATGGACGAGTTTAAAACCCCGGCGACCAAACGCCGCGTCGCCGAAGCCATGCTGCAAGGCGGCGAGTGGGCTCGGCCGTTGATGGCGCCTCCAGGCACGCCTGCCGACCGGGTTGCAATCCTGCGCGCCGGCTACGAAAAGGTCGCCAAGGACCCCGAACTGATCGCCGAAGCAAAAAAGATGCGGATCGACGTTACGCCGTTGACCGGTGAAAAGTTGCAAGGCATGGCCAAAGAGGTCATGAATCAGCCGCCTGAAGTGATCGCTCAGATCAAGAAGCTGTTTACGCAGTAACGATAAGATCCACTGGTTATCGACGCGCTTTAGCAGGTTGCCGAAAACAACCTGCTAAAGCCGGCGTGCCTGCGCATCGTTGCGGTGCTTGCGATTGATTGCGATCGCCTCAGATCGGCACAAGGCGGCGCCTTACTTTGCTTGTTGTTCCAGTTCAGCCAGACGCCGGCACAGTTTACGTTCCTCGTTCCATCGCGTAGTCTCGTCGCGGACGATCGCCGCAATCGTCCGCCCCGCGCCGCCAAGTGCATCCAACAGGCTGACGGTAAACGCGATGGACAGTGTTTTGCCGTCTTTATGTTGCGCAGGCACGCGCAGCACCGCCGAGCCGTACTTGGTCTTTCCCGATAGCATCACCTGGCGATAACCTTCCCAGTGGCGAGCGCGCAAACGTTCGGGGATGATCAAATCGAGCGACTGGCCAAGCGCCTCCTTCGCCGTGAAACCGAACAGGCGCGCCGCCGCCGGGTTCCAAAAAATTATCTTTCCATCCGCCCCGGCGGCGATGATCGCATCCGCCGCGGCCTGCACGAAAGCTTCAAGATCGAGTGAATGCCTTATAGCGTCAGTTTTCTTTTGCATTGGGGAAAAGGTGAAGAATCGAAAACCGTCCCACTCGCTACCACCGGCGCCGCCCGGCGCCGTAGGATCGTTTGGTTGCCGAACGCCCGCCGAAGATCGGTTTTGGATGGGGATCGAGCAGACGGCTATAGGCGTAGTTGAAGCCGTCTAACTTGACCCGTGGAATTTTCTGGCCGATGAAGTGTTCTATCGACGCCACTTCCTGGAGATCTTCCGCCGTCATGATCGTGAAGGCATCGCCGACGCTTTGCGCTCGACCGGTGCGGCCGATGCGATGGACGTAGTCTTCCGGATGATGGGGCACGTCGAAATTGATCACGTGACTGATTTGCTCGACGTCGATGCCGCGCGCAGCGATGTCGGTGGCGACCATCACTTCGTAGCGGCCGTTGCGAAAACCGTTAAGCGCTTGTTCCCGTTCGCGCTGGGTGCGGCTGGAGTGCAATACCGCCACTGCATGGCCCTGCTGATGGAGCTTGCGCGCGACGCGATCGGCGCCGTTTTTCGTGCGGCAGAATATCAGCACTTGATCGTAATCGGTGCGCCGCAATAGTTCCTCCAAGAGATCTTGCTTTTGCGCCACGTCAACCGGATACAAAGCATGTGTCACCGTCTCGGCCGGCAAACGGCGCTGGCCGATCTCGATGGTTTCGGGATTGCGCAGGGCCCACTTACAGAGCTGCTCGATCTCCGGCGGAATGGTCGCGGAGAAGAGCATGCTCTGGCGCGTGCGCGGGCAGCGCTCGACAATCTTACGCACGTCCGGCATGAAACCCATGTCCAACATGCGATCGGCTTCGTCGAGCACCAGCATTTCGATCTGGTCGAGCCGGAGCATGCGGCGCTGCAACTGATCGAGCAACCGGCCCGGCGTCGCCACGACGATATCCGCGCCCTGGCGCAGCACCTGATCTTGCCGGCCATAGCCGGTGCCGCCGTACAGCACGATGGTGCGCAAGTTGGTGAAGCGCGCGTAATCGCGGATCGCGGTTTCGACCTGCGCCGCAAGCTCGCGCGTCGGCTCGAGCACGAGCGCGCGCAATCGGCCGCGCTGCCCCAGGCGCGAGATCATCGGCAGCGCGAACGCCGCGGTTTTTCCCGTGCCGGTCTGAGCCGAGCCGATGACGTCGCGGCCCTCCAGAATCAGGGGAATCGCGCGCAGTTGAATCGCCGTGGGTTCGGCATAGCCGGCGGCGCGCACGCCGTCGATCACTTTGGGGGAGAGTCCGAGCTTGGAGAAGGGCACAAATTTTTATGGCATAACGCGCGTAGATTCACAATCCATCGACGCCTCGGAGATTTTGCTATCGAGCCGCGACTCAGAGTGAGGGGGCCCAAAGCTGGACGAGCTCGGCGCCGAGCGCGGATGATCACCATTCGGCGGTCGTGGCCAGCGTGCGGCGAATGAACTCACCTTTTGCATTGGAATACTCGGCACCTGTAGTGATGCCGCGCGCGAGGATGGTGCGTTCCTCCGCCTCGTACGCGCGGCGCAAGCCGGGGTTTTCACGCAGGATGTCTCGGAATCGCACCAGGTCGCGCGCCTCGGAATAGCCGGCCTCTATCACGTGGACGTGAAGTCGATAGACGCGGCCAAGATATTTCACGCTGCCAACGCGCATTGGGCGCGACTCGGGGAAAGGTTCGGGGCCTCTCTGGCGCTGAAACCCAAGATCGTCCAAGCTGTTTCGCGCAGCCTCAAGCCCGTCCGGGCCATGGGTCACGAGCAGATCGATGACCCCTTTGCCCCAACAACCCAGCACGGCCGTGCTGCCGATATGCTCGACGCTCAGGTTCGGGTTGCAATCCTGGATCGCCTCAGCGACGAGTTGGGCAACACAACGCGCATTGGAATCACACGGCAGATACTCGACCGCGGCTGGCGCATACAAACCGATCATCATGCGTCGATTGAAGTCTTGAACTATCGCTCCCTGCCGCTCCCGCTTGTATCAGTGAATTATCGTTTTCCCGGGTGCAACGGTTGGTTACGGTGCCTGTAAACTACGGTTGCGACTGACTCGGTTGGCATTGAGGAGATCTTCACGCGTCAAAGCGGAAGTACTACGCCTTTCGCGGCGAGCCAAAACTATATACGAGCGGAAACGGAGACCAGCATCAAGCCGGCACGGCGCTACGTTCTACACGCGGTTCACGAATCGGCAGATTGAGGAAGGCCGCGATCATCGCAAAGAGCGCGTCTGCGTACCACATCCACAGGTAGTTTCCATAGTAACTGAACGCCAAGCCGCCGATCCACGCGCCGAAGAAGCCGCCGATCTGGTGCGACACCATCGTCATACCGTACAGCGTGGCAAGGTACCGCATGCCGAAGAGTTTTCCGACCACCCCAGCCGTGGGCGGCGCCGTGCCCAACCAGGAAAAACCGAGTCCCACGGCGAGAAGATAGAAAGTCCATTCAGTTTTCGGCGCGGCGAGGTAGAGAAGAATCAGGATCGTACGCGAGGCATACATCCAAAACAGCACATCCTTGCCGCGGAAGCGTCCGAGCAGCCAGCCGGCGGTGAAACTGCCGGCGATGTTCGCCAGGCCGATGATCGCCAAGGACCAGCTCGCCACCGACGCCGGCAAGCCGCAAAGATCCACTTCGCCGGGCAAATGGGTAATCAAAAATGCGATATGAAATCCACAGGTCAAAAAGCTGCCGTGCAAAAGCAAATAGCTGCGATTGCGAAACGCATTTCGCAGCGCCACGCGCATGCCGCCTTGGGCGGTGGAAACCAGGCTGCCGTCGCCCATCGCCACCCGCCCGCCGATCGGCCGCACCAGCGCCAGAGCAAGCAGCGTGATCGCTCCCAGCGACCACATGGCGCCCATCCAGCCCCACAGCGAAATCAAAGCCTGCGCGACCGGCGCAAAAACAAACTGTCCGAGCGAACCTCCTGCCGTGATGATTCCCGCCGCAGTGCCGCGATGCACCGCCGGCAGCCGCCGCGCCAGCGAGCCGAGCAGTACCGAGAAACTCCCCGCTCCCGACCCCATCGCCGTCAGAATGCCGATCGTGAGCACGAGGCCGAAGCTCGACGTCAACAGCGGCGTTAGCGCGCACCCCAAAGCGAGAATAAGCACGCCGCCGATCAGCACGCGCGCCGCGCCGAAACGATCGGCCAACGCGCCAGTCACCGGCTGCACCGCGCCCCAGACGAATTGCCCAACGGCCATGGCGAAACTGATCGTCACGATACCGACGCCGGTCGAGCCGGCGATCGGAAAGAGAAATAATCCCTGCGACTGCCGCACCCCCATGGTCACCATCAACATCGCCGCGGCGGCGAGGGTGAGGAATAGCCAGGAGTTTGCGCTGTCGTTGGGCATGGTGATTTACGAATTAGGGTAGCCTGGATGAAGGGAAACGTAATCCAGGATAGTACCCCGGATTACGCGCAGCGCTTCATCCGCGCCACGTAGAAACCCGCTATTTTCTAGGATGCGATAGTCCCTTCTCGTCAATATAATCCGAAAAATCAGGTTTGCTCGAAAGAATGATCGGGACTTTGTTTTCGACAATCAGGTTAAAGACCTCGATGGCCTCAGGCGGCGGCTCGCCTTTACCACTCTCACGATAGTACCACACGACGCCTCTTTCCGTTTTCGCACGATCCAAGGCTCTTTTCACGTCTGAGACCGTCGCTTCTTTGGCGCCCAGCAAAATTTTTCCCGTCATCAGCACGCTGATTCGTGTAACTGCCGCGTCAGATGAATTCTTTTCGGCCGCAAGCCTCCAAAAAGGCATGATCACGTCGATCGCCAATTGAAGAATTCGATTCATTCTCACATCCGGGTGGTGACTCAGTTTAACACCAGCTCCTTCACTAATCGTTCAGGAACCCGGCAAGTGTCATTCCGAGCAGAGCGGCAATCTTTCTCCATTGAACCGAAAGTGACTCGCGAAAATGGCACCACCCACATCCGCAGTTCGTTGCCGCTAAATCTGCGCGACCACTCTCCCAATAATTCCTCCTGCCTTCAACTCATCCAGCGTCCGGCTCACCTCCGACAGCGGCCGCTTCTGAATCGGAATCGGCTTGATCTTTCCAGCGCGCGCCAGCGCAATGACGGACTTTAATTCTTCCACGCTGCCAAGATGCGAGCCCTGCACCGTGGTCGCGCGCAGGATCGTGGTCGCGATCGAGAGCGGAATTTCACCTCCGAACAAGCCGACCAGAATCAGCTTACCGCCTTTCCGAAGCGCACCGAGAGCCAGCTGCGCCGTCTCCGCTCTGCCGACGAAATCGGCCGCGCCCCATAGCGCGCCTCGGGTAATTTCTTTTAGCTTCCGCTGCGCCTCGCCTCCGCGGCTGTTAATCGTTGCCGCCGCTCCGGCCGCGCTTGCGGCCGTCAGTTTCAAATCGTCGATATCCACTGCGACGATGCGTATGTGTTCGAGAGCGCGCAGCATGCCGATCGCCGAAAGGCCGAGTCCGCCCGCGCCCATGACGGCGACCCACTCGTCGCGCGGAATCGGTTGTAACTTTGATACGGCGGAATAGGTCGATAATCCCGAGCATGAAAGCGTCGCGGCCCAAACCGGATCGATGCCGCTCGCGTCGATCAGATAACGGGGATGGGGCACGAGCACATGGTCGGCATAGCCGCCTGGCCGTTGGATACCGAGCATGCTCGGTGCCATGCAGTAATTGTCCAAACCTTCCGAGCAGCGCACGCAATTGCCGCAACCCGTCCAGGGATAAATAAGCCGCTCCTCCCTGGCCGGCACATCGCCCGCGTCTGCGCCACCGGCAATCACGGTGCCATATGGCTCGTGGCCAAGCGTGATCGGCGGCGCCATGCCGCGCTCGCTCATGTGTAGACGCTTGCCGCCGCCGAGATCGAAATAGCCGTCGCGAATATGCACGTCGCTGTGGCACACGCCGCAGTATCTGAGCTTGACGAGCACTTCCGTGCCCTGTGGCTCGGGCGTTCGCCGCTCGATTTTCGCGAGTGGCTTACCCCACTCGATGACGTCATAACTCAGCATAGGTTTGTCGTGGCTAGTCTCCCGTAGGCGAAACGCGATACTTCTTTTACCGACACGACCCTGTTAAGTGACTGCTCGCGTTATCCGCTCTATTGGTTCGAATCACCATTTGATACTCGAAAGAATCGGATTCCACATCGAGCCGATAGTTTAAGTTGGCTATCGTGAAACCGCCGAGAAAACCTATGCCGGTCATGATGCCTTGAGCCATACGCGTCGGGTCGAGTGAAATACGGCCCGGCGCGATGCTCGAAAACCAACGTGTTTCATACACGGTCACGAGCATCAACAAGCTGGTCGAAAGACACACCAGCGAATGCGTACGAAATCCCGCCGGCCGGCCGTGATAGCTTCGTTCGAGGCCGATCAGCCGGCCGACAACTAACGATGCTAGCAGCCGGACGCCGATGTCGAGATAGACTCCATCGAAAACTTCCATTTGACCCATTCCGATTATCTCAAAAGCCGCGAGTTCATATCGCCTTCTCGGCTCGGCGATATCGATGATCTCCCGCAACGAGTCATCTCAGCCCAGCCTAGCCTAGTTTCTGTCGCGAAATTGCCTATTATACCCGGTGTCACGATGCGGCGCCCTTGATAACTCAGCATTTTTTTCGATGCCATAAAGCTTGAAACGAAGAAATCATGAGTTTCGCGACAGAAACTA
>JBOHVN010000193.1:0-7444 GCA_050735675.1 Binatia bacterium
TCCCTCCATCGCAGTCGCCGAATTGATGCGGCTGCTGGTGGACGAGCACTCGGTGGATTGGGATCGAGCCTGGGTGATCACCCAGCGAACCTGCGGTTACACCAATCACACGCTCCTTTCCGAGGCGCTGGAGAAATGGCCGCTGGCGCTTTTCGGCGAGCTCCTGCCGCGCCACTTGGAGATCATTTATGAGATCAACCGCCGCTTCCTTGACGAATTGCGGCTGCGCTATCCAGGTGACGACCAGTTTCTCAGGCGCTTGTCGCTGATCGATGAATCGGGGGAAAAATATGTCCGGATGGCTCATCTCGCCAGCGCGGGGAGTCACGCGATCAATGGGGTGGCGGCGCTCCATACTGAGTTGCTCAAGCAGACGGTGCTCAGGGACTTCTACACAGTGGCTCCTGAGAAGTTCCTCAACGTGACCAATGGCGTGACGCCGCGGCGCTGGATCGTACTGAGTAATCCGAAGTTGAGCGCGCTGGTCACCAGCAAGATCGGCGATCGATGGATATCAGACCTGGAAGAAGAGCTTGAACGCATCGAGCCGTTTGCCGTCGATCCCGCTTTCCAAAAAGAGTGGCAAACGATCAAAGCCGACAACAAGCGCGCCTTGGCCGCTTTTATCAAGGAGCGCTGCGGCATCAGTGTCGATCCACAGTCGCTCTTCGATATCCAGGTCAAACGGCTGCACGAGTACAAGCGCCAACACCTGAACGCGCTGTATGCGATCACTCTTTATAGCCAACTCAAGCGCGGTTTCGATGCGAGCGTAACGCCGCGCACCGTGATCTTCGGCGGTAAAGCCGCTCCCGGATACCGCATGGCCAAACTGATCATCAAGCTGATCAATTCCGTCGCCGCGGTCATCAATCAAGATCCAACAGTTTCACAGGCCCTCAAGGTGGTTTTTATCCCGGACTTCAACGTAAAAAACGGCCAGCGTGTCTATCCCGCCGCCGATCTTTCCGAACAGATCTCCACGGCGGGCAAGGAGGCGTCGGGCACGGGCAATATGAAATTCGCCATGAACGGAGCGTTGACGATCGGCACCTTGGACGGAGCCAACATTGAGATCCGCGACGCCGTGGGCAATGAGAATTTCTTTTTGTTCGGCTTGACGGCTGAGGAGGTTGGAAAGCTAAAAGCCAGCGGCTACAACCCGCGCGGCATCTATGAATCAAACCCGGCACTGCGCGAGGCCATCGACCTGATAGATTCGGGATTTTTCTCCAATGGCGATCGCGAGCTTTTTCGACCGCTGGTGGAGTCGCTGCTCAACCGCGACGACTACATGCTCTTCGCCGATTACCAAGATTATGTGGATTGCCAACAGCAGGTGAGCGAGGCCTACCGCGATCAGAAAAACTGGACGCGCATGTCGATCCTCAATAGCGCCAGGGTCGGCCGCTTTTCTTCGGACCGCTCGATTCGGGAGTATTGCCGCGACATCTGGAACGTAAGCCCGATAACAACAAACGAGGGATAAACATGAACGCCTGTGCTGTGAAGCAGGGGTCGAGCGCTCCCCTCGGCGCCACCGTCTATCCGGGCGGCGTCAACTTCAGTGTTTTTTCCAAAAACGCCATCTTAATCGAGCTGTTGTTATTCAATGATGGGAATGCCGGACAGCCGGCAAACGTCATCTCCCTCGATCCCAGCCGGCACCGCACCTATCACTATTGGCATGTCCTTGTCCCAGGCCTCAAGCCGGGGCAAGTTTATGGCTACCGGGCCCATGGGCCATTCGCGCCGGAACGTGGGGTTCGGTTTGATAGCGAGAAGGTTCTTCTCGACCCATATGGTCTCGCCGTAGCCATCCCCAAAGCCTATGACCGCGGAGCGGCGAGCCGGCCCGGCGACAACGCGGCTGTGGCGATGAAAAGCGTGGTGGCCGATCCCGGCCGCTATGACTGGGAAGGGGACCTGCCGCTACGGCGGCCCTTCACCGAAACCGTGATCTACGAGCTTCATGTACGTGGCTTCACCCGCCATCAAAGCTCAGGTGTAGCGTCTGAAAAGGGCGGTACCTACGCCGGATTGATCGAAAAGATTCCCTACCTTCAAGATTTGGGCGTTACCGCGGTGGAGCTTTTGCCGGTTTTTCAGTTCGATCCTCAGGATGCGCCACCAGACCGGGTAAACTACTGGGGTTACCAACCGGTCTCATTTTTCGCGCCGCATCACGCGTACGGTTCGCGAAAAGAACCGCTTGGCGTCCTGGATGAATTTCGCGACATGGTCAAGGCTCTCCACCGCGCGGGTATCGAAGTCATCCTCGATGTGGTCTTCAATCACACCACGGAGGGCGGCCAGGGTGGGCCGACGTTGTGCTACCGCGGCCTTGCCAATGACTTCTACTATATTCTTGAGAAGGATAAATCGCGTTACGCTGACTATACCGGCTGTGGCAACACGCTGAACGCCAACCAGCCTATCGTACGCCGGCTGATCCAGGATAGCCTGCGCTATTGGGTGACCCAGATGCATGTGGATGGCTTCCGCTTTGATCTCGCTTCCATCTTGTCGCGCGACGAGGCCGGCCGCCCGCTGCCCAACCCGCCGGTCCTCTGGGATATCGAATCGGATCCCCTTCTCGCCGGCACCAAGCTGATTGCTGAAGCCTGGGATGCCGCAGGACTCTATCAAGTCGGAAGCTTCGTGGGCGACACCTGGCAAGAGTGGAACGGCCGATTCCGTGACGATGTGCGGCGCTTCTTGAAAGGCGATAATGACTCGGTATCTCCGGTGGCGAGCCGCTTATTGGGCAGTCCGGACATTTACAGTCACGAGGAACGGGAGGCCGAGCAGAGCGTCAATTTTATAACCTGCCATGATGGTTTCACTCTCAATGATCTGGTCTCTTATAACCACAAGCACAACGAGGCCAACGGCGAGAACAATCGCGACGGTTCGGATGACAATCTGAGTTGGAACTGCGGCGCGGAAGGGCCCAGCGAGGATCCGGCGATCGAGGCGCTGCGCGATCGGCAGGTTAAAAACTTTTTCGCGCTGGCATTGCTGGCGGCCGGCACGCCGATGTTGCTCATGGGCGACGAGGTGCGCCGGACACAGCGGGGCAACAACAACGCCTATTGCCAGGACAGCGATATCAGTTGGTTTGACTGGAGCTTGCTGCAGCAGCACGCCGGCATCCATCGTTTCGTAAAAGAGCTCAACGCGTTTCGCCAGCGCCGCGATGTGGTGGCGGAGGAGAGCAAGCTTAGCCTGAATCAACTCTTGCAGCGGGCAAAGATTGAGTGGCACGGAGTAGCGCTCAACCGCCCGGACTGGAGCGAGCATTCGCACTCCCTGGCCTTCACCTTGCGAAGCCTGCGCGCGCGTTTTCTCCTCTACGGGATGCTAAACGCCTATTGGGAACCGTTGACCTTCGAGCTGCCGCCGGTCCCCGCCGAAAGCCAGCAATCCTGGCGGCGCTGTCTCGACACCGCGCTTGCGTCCCCCGATGACATCTACCCTTGGGACAAGGCGCCTTTAGTGAAGCAGGCCACTTATGTGGCGCAGCCGCGCTCTTTGGCCCTGCTCGCGCTGGCGCTGCAAGTAGCCGCCGAAGGCGTTTCACAAGTGAGGTGATCCAATGCCGATCCAGCAAGTCTATCTGATTCGACATGGCGAGACGGAATGGAGTTTAAGCGGGCAGCATACTGGAATCACCGATATTCAGCTCACGGAAAATGGCCGAAAGGTGGCCAAACTGCTTGAACCGGTGTTGGCAAAGGAGAGCTTCGCGCTGGTTTTGACGAGCCCGCTTGAGCGCGCTCGAAAGACGTGCGAGTTAGCCGGCCTCGGCGCCTGTGCTGAAATCGACCGCGATCTGATGGAATGGAATTACGGCGAATACGAAGGGCTAACTACAAAACAGATCCACGCGAAAGCGCCCGGGTGGATGCTTTTCAGAGATGGTTGCCCCGGTGGCGAAGATCCAGAGCAGGTCGGCGCGCGGGCCGATCGTGTGATTGCAAGAGTGCGCGCGGTGGATGGACATGTCGCTCTTTTCGCGCACGGACATATTTTCCGAGCGTTCGCGGCCCGGTGGCTTGGACTTCCGGCTACTGCAGGATGTCACTTCCTGCTTGATACCGCGACGTTAAACATCTTGAGCTACTACCGGGGAATACCGGCAGTAAAGCGCTGGAACGCGATGCTCGTACCGTAGGGGAAGTTTAAGGAATACTTACCACGAAGGACACGAAGAGCACGAAGTTTCGCTCCCACCTCTTTCCTCCCGAGCGACGCGGGGAGGATGAAAGGAGGGGGAACAATTCGTGGCTTCGCGGTCTTCGTGGTGATCAAATCTAAGGAGGATATGTATGACAATCACCGACTTAGGAAGTACCGCGCAGGCGCTTGTCGCCGGCGGGAAAGGCATATTGGCGGCCGACGAGACTCCACCCACTCTGACGAGGCGCCTCGACGCGCTAAAAATCGAATCGACGCCGGACAGTCGTCGAGCCTACCGCGAGATGTTCTTCACCACCCCCGGGATCGCTGAATTCATCAGCGGCGTCATCATGCAAGACGAAACGATCCGCCAGAAGAATTCGAAAGGAATGCCGCTAGCGGATCTGCTAGCGCAACAGGGCATCATACCCGGCATCAAAGTTGATAACGGCGCGAAACTTCTCGCCGGCTCGCCCGGAGAAAATATCACAGAAGGACTCGATGGACTGCGTGACCGCCTCAAGGAGTACCGCGAAATGGGCGCGCGCTTCGCCAAATGGCGCGCGGTGATCGCGCTGAGCGATACGCTGCCGAGCGCGACCTGCGTGAATGTAAATGCGCACGCGCTCGCTCGCTATGCCGCCCTCTGCCAGGAGCAGGGTGTGGTACCCATCGTTGAACCCGAAGTTCTGATGGACGGATCGCATACCATCGAGCGTTGCGAAGAAGTGACAGGTAATGTCCTGCACGCGGTCTTCAACGCTCTCTTTGACCAGAAAGTGTCTCTCGAGGGTATGTTGCTCAAGCCCAACATGGTCATTTCGGCCAAGGAGTCCAGCAAGCAGGCCTCTGTCAAGGAAGTCGCGCTCGCCACAGTGCGCTGTCTCAGCCGGCATGTGCCGGCCGCAGTCCCGGGGATTGTGTTCCTATCGGGTGGCCAGAGTCACCTCGCTGCTACAGCGCATCTGAGCGCGATCAATCAACTCGAATGGCCAAAACCCTGGAAGCTCAGTTTTTCCTATGGGCGCGCGTTGCAAGACGAAGCGCTCAAGGCTTGGCATGGAAAAAGCGAAAACCTCAAAGCGGGCCAACGGGCTTTTTATCATCGGGCCAAATGCGACAGCGCAGCTGCGCTGGGCAAATATACTGCTGCCATGGAAGACGAATCGGCCGCAGCTTGAAATGTAGCGCGCCGGGCCGCGAACTTTAGAAAAAAATGGAGGGTGCCATGGAAAATCCATTAAGCAATAAGGAGTTGGAACTGATGAACGCCTATTGGCGGGCATGCAATTACCTTTCCGTAGGGATGATCTATCTCAAGGACAATCCGCTGCTCAAGGAGCCCTTGAAGACCGAGCATGTGAAGCACCGGCTGCTCGGCCATTGGGGCGCGAGCCCGGCATTGTCGTTTGTTTGGGTGCATCTTAACCGGATGATCAACAAGCACGATCTCGACATGATTTTCGTGGCCGGGCCGGGCCACGGCGCGCCCGGGGTTTTGGGGCCGGCTTATCTCGAAGGCACCTACTCCGAGATTTATCCGGACAAGAGCGAAGACGCGGAAGGCCTGCAGAAGTTCTTCAAGCAATTCTCATTCCCCGGCCACATCGGGAGCCACGTCACTCCCGAAACGCCAGGCTCCATCCATGAAGGCGGCGAGCTTGGCTACAGTCTCTCGCACGGCTACGGCATGGCGCTCGACAGCCCCGATCTGATTGTCGCTTGCGTGGTGGGCGACGGCGAAGCGGAGACCGGGCCGCTCGCGACCGCGTGGCATTCGAACAAGTTCATCAACCCTGTGCGCGACGGAGCGGTGCTGCCGATTCTCAACCTGAACGGTTACAAGATCGCCAACCCAACCATTCTTGCGCGGATCAGCCACGAAGAGTTGGAGGCGCTGTTTGTCGGCTACGGCTACAAGCCGTATTTCGTCGAAGGGGATGATCCTCTGCCGATGCATCAGAAAATGGCCGCCACGTTGGAAGAGACTATCGGCGAGATCCGCGCCCAGCAGAAAACCGCCCGCGAATCGAAAAACCCCTTCCGCCCGCGCTGGCCGATGATTGTGCTCCGATCCCCCAAGGGTTGGACCGGGCCGAAGGAGATCAGGGGACACAAGGTGGAAGGCTTCTGGCGCTCGCACCAAGTGCCGTTCGCGGATGTGCGCGACAATCCGTCGAATCTGAAACTTCTGGAAGACTGGATGCGCAGTTACCGGCCCGAGGAGTTGTTTGATGCGAACGGCAAACTCATGCCCGAACTCAAGGCTCTGGCGCCCAAGGGCAACCGGCGAATGAGCGCCAACCCGCGCGCCAACGGCGGGCTCCTGCGCAAAGAACTTAAGCTTCCCGACTTTCGTAAATACGCTGTCGAAGTTCCTGCTCGAGGCGCAGCGGAATACGAGAACACTAAACCGCTCGGCGAGTACCTGCGCGACGTGATGAAAAACAACATGACTAATTTCCGCGTCTTCGGCCCGGACGAAACCGCCTCCAACCGGCTACAGGCGGTTTATGAGGCAAGCAAGAAAAGCTGGATGGCGGACATGCTGCCGGAAGACGCCGACGGTGGGGAGCTCTCGCGCGACGGGCGTGTCATGGAGATGCTCTCCGAGCACACCTTACTCGGCTGGTTGGAGGGTTATCTGCTCACTGGTCGTCATGGTTTTTTTCACACCTATGAAGCGTTTTCCCACGTCATCGATTCCATGTTCAACCAGCACGCCAAGTGGCTGGACATCTGTAAGAACCACGTGCCGTGGCGCGCCTCGGTGGCTTCCGAGAATATCCTGCTGTCATCTACGGTCTGGCGCCAGGACCATAACGGGTTTTCTCATCAGGACCCCGGATTCATCGATCTGGTTACCAACAAGGGCCCGTCGGTTACACGCATCTATCTGCCGCCCGACGCCAACACCTTGCTGTCGGTCGCGGATCATTGTCTGCGTTCGACCGACTACATCAACGTCATCGTGGCCGACAAGCAGAAGCACCTGCAGTTCACCACCATCGACGAGGCGATCATTCACTGCACCAAGGGCATCGGCATCTGGGCGCGGGCGAGCACTGACGCGGGCGAGGAGCCGGATGTGGTTTTGGCTTCCTGCGGCGACGTGGCCACCATGGAGGCGTTGGCCGCAGCCGCTATTTTGCGCGAGCGAGGGCCCGATCTAAAATTGCGCTTCGTTAACGTGGTGGATCTGTTCAAGCTGCAGCCGGCATCCGAGCATCCGCATGGGTCAACGGATCGCGAGTTCGACAGC
>JBOHVN010000194.1:0-21365 GCA_050735675.1 Binatia bacterium
CGGTTTTCCGACGCCGTCGCGCAGGCTCGAGTTTTTTTCCCGCACGTTGAAAGACTGGAAATGGCCCGAGCACGCCATTCCGGGTTATATCAAGAGCCACGTTCACCCGGAGCAGATCGATCTTGCTGCCGGCGAGATGCTGCTGCTGCCGACCTTTCGCCTGCCGACTTTGATCCACACGCGATCGGGCAACGCCAAGTGGCTGTACGAAATTTCCCACCGCAACCCGCTTTGGCTGAACTCACAAGATGCGGAAAATTTCGACGTCAAAACGGGCGATCTGTTAAAGGTCAATACCGAGATCGGCTATTTCATCGACAAAGTCTGGGTGACCGAAGGCATCAAGCCCGGCGTCATCGCCTGCTCGCATCATCTCGGCCGCTGGCGTCTGGCGGAAGATCAGGGAGGGGAGAGGTGGTCGACGGCGCTCGTCGATCTCAAGCAGATGGGTGAAGGCAAGTGGATGATGCGAACGATTCACGGCATCAAGCCGTTCGAAAGCGCCGATCCCGACTCGCAACGAATTTTCTGGGAAGACGGCGGTGTGCACCAGAACCTGACTTTCCCAGTGCAGCCCGACTACATCAGCGGCCAACACTGTTGGCATCAAAAAGTGCGCATCACCAAGCCCGGTCGCGACGACAAATACGGCGACATCTTCGTCGATACTCACAAGTCGCACGAGGTCTATAAAAAATGGCTGCTCAAAACCCGCCCGGCGCCCGGCCCGGATAACCTGCGCCGGCCTTATTGGCTGCCGCGATCCTACAAGCCCGCGTTGGAAGCGTACTATCTAAAAAAGGGTGAGGGATAACAATCTTAGACTTTATCCATGGCTTTTGTGCAGCATCGATGCTATCCGAGGGTTTGCATCCCGGATAATCGCGCAGTTACACATCCAGCGGCAATCGATTGACACGGCAATAACTCGCGATCGTTTCCAGGAAACGTTGTCCCAGATCCGCCAGCTTGCGTTCTCCGACGCCGCGGATGCTGAGAAATGCGCCGGGTGAGCTTGGCCTGAGTCGCGCCATATCGCGAAGAGTGGCGTCACTGAATAAAACGTAGGCCGGCACGCGGCGCTCTTCGGCTACTTGGCGGCGCAAAGTTCGCAGCACCTCGAACAATCCCGTGTCGACACTCTCCCAGGATTTTTCGTCGAAGCGGGTCTTCTTTACTTTCGTTTTTGGCTGCAAGAGCTGAACTGTGCGTTCGCCACGCAGGACTTCGCGAGAGGCGTCGTTTAGCCGCAGCACCGGGCGTTCGTCGGCCGTGCGCTCGAGCAGTCCGTTATCGATAAGCTGGTAGAGCATATTGGTAAGAGTCGGGCGCGGGGTGCCTTTCATCAAGGCGTAAGTGCGGAGCTCTTCGTGACGCCAACGGCGTATTCTGTCCGTATTGGCACCCAGGAGAACATCGATGATATGCTCCGCGCCGAAACGCTCGCCCGCGCGGGCCACGCACGACAGAATCTTTTGCGCGGTTACCGTGCCGTCGGCCAGACCCTCGACTTCACGCAAACAGACATCACACGCCTCACAGTTGGCCTTGGTGTATTGCTGCCCAAAGTATTCGGACAGTGTTCGGTGGCGACAATGAATTCCTGCGCACAGACGCCGCATATGATCCAGTAACTCGCGGGACGCGGCGATGCGCTCGGTGGGCTCCTTCGCGTCAAGGGCAGTTCTTTCGATTAGCGATTCCCAGCGCAGCACGTCGGCGGCGGAATAGAGCAGCACGCATTCCGCTTCCAAGCCGTCGCGGCCGGCGCGGCCGGTTTCCTGTTGGTAATGCTCGATGGACTTCGGCATGGCGGCGTGAATCACGCAGCGCACGTCGCTGCGATCGATGCCCATGCCGAAGGCTACGGTGGCGGCGACAACGTCGAGCGCTTCGGATGCGAAATCGTCTTGTGTGCGGCGACGCTCGTCGGCTTCCATGCCCGCGTGATAGAAAGCGGCGCGCAGTCGGTGTGCCCGGAGGAATTCCGCCATCGATTCCGTATCCCTACGGCTGATGCAGTAAACGATTGCGGCCTGGCCTGGATGGCGTCGCAACACTTCCAATGTTTGAGTTCGCGCCTCGGCCCGAGGCACGATCCGATAAACTAAGTTGGGACGGTCGAAGGTGCCGACGAGCATCACGGGATTCTTGAGCTTGAGTTGCGCGGCGATGTCGGCGCGCACGCGATCGGTGGCGGTTGCGGTGTAGGCGTGCACGCTGGTTTGCGGAAATCGTTTTTTTAGATCGGCGAGCTGACGGTATTCAGGGCGGAAATCATGCCCCCAGTGGCTGATGCAGTGCGCTTCATCGACGGCGAACGCGCGCACGTTCAGGCGCTCGACAAGTTGTAAGAAGCGCGGCGTCAGCAAACGCTCTGGCGCCACGAAGACCAGGCGGTACCGGCCGGCGCCAATCGCTTCTTCGGTTCGCCGAATATCTTCTGGAGTCATGCCGCTGTAAAGCGCCGCGGCCGGATAGCCGCATTCGCGTAACCCATCGACTTGATCCTTCATCAACGAGATCAGCGGCGAGACCACCATGTCGGTCCGCTGTGCCAGTTCAGCGGGGACCTGGTAGCAAAGCGACTTGCCGCCGCCGGTTGGCATAACCACCAGCGAGTCGCGCTGTTCCAATCCGGCTCTGATGGCTTGCTCTTGCAGCGGCCGCAGTTCCGAATATCCCCAGTAACGCCGAACCGTGGCGAGAATGTCGACGCTCGTTGAGTTTGCCGGTGTTTTCATTTTTCCTGGACTAATCGCCAACGAGCAGGCCGCTCAAAAAGATCTCAGGGGCAAGACGCGCGATGATTCGATCCTTCGACTATCGCTCAGGACAGGCTAGTAGCGGAGGCGTACTTACCAGTACGTTGGAGCGAGACGATCGAGCCGAACGAAGCCTATGAGGCTTTTTCGGCGGCCTGCTAAATCCCTTCGCCCATCCCTCGTTGCGTCCCCTGAATCGGCGTGCGGTTCCATTCGAGTGCTTCTTGGATTTTACGGGGCAGGGGAGGGTTGCGCGAGGTCATGAAGTGGACGAACTCGTCCCGCGTGGGGATCAACATGCGAGCATTTTTTTGTTTTTCGTCGCCAAGAGAGGAAACAGCTTCGCGGTAGTCGTGACCCGGATAGACGCGGATGTCGTCGGCAAGGGCTTTGAGTTTCAGCAGGCTTTGGTATTGCGCTTCGGCGCTTCCTCCCGGCAGATCGGTCCGGCCGCAACCGCCGATCAACAGCGTATCGCCGGTAAAAATGCGATCGTTGAACAGCAGGCACATGGCGTCTTGGGTATGGCCGGGCGTGTGGATGACTTTCAATGATTGCTGGCCAAATTGAATCGCTTCACCTTCTTCGACGTGGATATCCACGTACGGCGCGTCGGCGGCGCGGTGCATGATGACTTTGACACCAAAGCGCTCGCGCATGACCTTGCAGGCGGAGCTGTGATCGGCGTGCGTGTGAGTGTCGATTGCGTAGAGAATCTTTGATCCTAGAAACTCGGCTAAGCTTAAATAATCACCGGCTTTATCGAGCTCGGGGTCGATGACCACGCAGATTTTCTCTCTGGCGCAGCCGAGAATGTAAGATAAACACCCGGCGGAGCGAATCTGCTCGAAAAAAATCTCATCACCGCCCATCAAGACCTCGCGATGCGAGAGGCTGAAGGATAAAGGATAAAAGCAATAAAATAAAACCCGAGGGCGCCAATTGCAGATCTGTTTTCATCCCTTGCCCGTTGTCCTTTCCAACCTAGACCTTCATCATCGTGCGCTTATCCGGGTTGTAGCGGTAGCGGTCGATTTTATTCAGGTCGTAACTCAAGAAGCGAAACACTACGCCCGGGCCTTCGACTGCGTTGGTAGAGTGTATATCGCCGGGGAGATACGGAATGACCACGCCGGGCGACAAGCGATCGAGGCGCTCCGTGGCCAGTTGTGCCACGCCTTCTTGCGAGCCGTCGTCCGTGCGTTTGTATTTGGTAATTTCGGTCACGCCTTTGAAAGAACCGTACACCACCCAACAAGGTCCGTGATCATGCGGCTTATTGCCGTGGCCTTGTTTGTGGATGTGCCCCATTTGAATGAAGCCTAACTCGGGGTCGCGATAAAGCTCGCGCGACGGCTTGCCGTCGCGAATCAGTTCAGCCATCCATGGATCGTCCGGACTCGTCGAGGCAAAAAGTGTTTCCATCAGCGCCGCCACTTTGAATGGCAGTTGACGGTCCTTGCCGTCGCCCCAGACAGCCCGAACTTCAGCGACGTAACGATCGAAGGAATTTTCGGCTTTTTGTTCTTGTACGGCCATCGGTAAGTTCCTCCCGTGCGATAAGGTTTACCATTTTCCGCTCGCGCGCGTCCAGGCCGGCACGAAAGTGCCGTGCGGATTGACAGCGCAAGGTAGGCTCTGCTACCCCTTAAAAAAACGCCATCAATCGAGAAAGACCATGGCAATCGAACCACAAGAGCTGCGCCGCGTGATGGGACATTTTGCCACCGGCGTGACCATCATCACGACCAGGGATAAAGACGGCAACCCGAACGGCCTTACGGCCAATGCCTTTATGTCGCTGTCGCTTAATCCGCCGCTGGTGCTGATCAGTGTCGATAAAGGGGCGACCTGCTACGCCTGCTTCGAATTGCAAAACGGCTTCACGGTCAATTTTCTCAGCGAAGATCAAGAAGAAGTCTCACGGCGCTTCGCCACCAAGGGCATCGACAAGTTTGCCGGCCTGCAATGGCACGCCGGCAGCAACGGCGCCGCGATTATTGATGGCGCCCTGGCTCACGTCGAGTGCAAAATCATCCAGTGTTACGAGGGCGGCGACCACACCATCGTCATTGGTGAGATCTTGGGCGTAAACGCCACCGGCGAGCGACCGTTACTTTTTTACAAGGGAAAATACCAGCGTTTGCCAGCGTAAGATAAACCGTTTCGCGTTCCGTGTGTCGAGTTTCGGCTCAGGTGAAAAACTCAAAACACGAAAACTCGCAACCCGAAACTCCTATTTACTCGCCGAGCGCCATCGCCGTGATGCAAGGCAATCCGCTGACTATCGTTCGGGTTTCGCCCGAGGGTGTAATTACGACCACTTCGCCGTCCGCCGTCGCAGCCAGCACGCCGTTGCCGTCGGGTGCGGTGCAAACATCCATAACGCCGCCGCTCATATTTTCCGTTACCAACTGCCAATCGGCGCCGTTCGTCAATTTGAATATCGCGCTTTTTGCGCGGCCGGCGCGCGTCCAGGTCCGCGGCCGATCCTGGGTGATGCCCAAATAAATATTTCCATCGGCATCTTCCGCGAGAGCATTGCCATACGTGCGACTCCCGGGCGGCGTGACTTTTTCCCAATGATCGCCGCGATCGGTGCTGCGCGAAACGCCTTCGCCGCAGGCGGCAACAACGAGACCGGCTTTGGTTTTCGACGGCAGAATCTGATGAAGGTCGAGGTCGGTAAGACCTTCGTTGATGGGATTCCAAGTTTGACCATCGTCGTCGCTTGCGAGAATCCCACCGACTTCGATGCCGGCATAGAGCCGGCCGCCCGGCTGTTTTTCGTTTTTCAGCACGCGCGTGCGCGGCGCGAAGTCAGGATTGGGCGGAAACGTCCCATCGACTGCTCCTTGGCGCACGCCTTTCAGTTCCTGCCATCCGCCGTTCTCGGAAGTCACATAGAGCGCGGCGGGCATGGTGCCGACGAACAACCGCCCGGGCAAGGCCAGCATCGCCGACATCGTCAAACATGGCACATTCGGGTTGGCGCGCGTCCACTCCTTGCCGGCGTCGTTACTGACGAACATGCCGGAGTGCTCCGTGCCGATATAGACTTTCTTTGCATCGTCGGGCGCGACTTCGATGCAGGACATTTGCCAGTAGGTCAGAGCGCGGTCGACTTGGCGCCAATCGGCGCCGCGCCGCTCGAAGCGATACCAGCCTGAATGGGTGGCGAGATGAAGAGCGTGATCTTTCGTTTCGGCCGTTGTCATGGAGCACCTCCGGGCTTAAGTGCAGTGTCTCTCCGTTCGTTGATCAATACATACTTCGCACGGTCATGGTGCGTCAAACGGTCGGATCGAAGAAGCCTTTTCCCAAAGATCTTTCGGTAGGGGTTCAGTTAGAATGCCCCGCGAATTTTCACGACGAGAAAAAGATTCCTCGCTTTGCTCGGAATGACAACAAAGTAAGTCCTGTCATCTCGAACCCTCTCGGAGCGCCGACTAAAAGATTCTCCGCAAAAGCCATAGCCAGTGTTCACCCTAACCTCGAATGGCGGTCAATAGCTATTTCATTGACAATCGCCGGCTCGCAGTCTAACTTCATGAAAACAGTCTTGTTTTCATTTTACTACCCTATGGAAACCTTTGACAGCAAGACCGCCAGCCGGATCGTCGGCGTGAGCCTACGCCAACTGCAATATTGGGACGAGCAAGATTTTATCCGGCCCTCGGTTAAGCTCGCCGGAGGCCGCGGCACCAAACGATGGTACTCCTTCCATGATCTCATTTGTCTCAAGGTCGTAAAAGATCTGGCGCATCACGGTTTCAGCCTGCAAATGATCCGGCGCTGTTTGCGCCCGCTAAAAGAGCACTCCGCGCGGACGGCGCGCTCGATGGAGTCGTTACGCTACTTGACCGACGGCGAGAAGCTGTTCGTGATCACCAACGACCGGCAAAAAATTCTCGATGCCATGAAGCGGCAGTTCGTGCTCTCGCTCGGCATCGGCAGTCTGGTGCGCGAGCTCGACCTGGAAACCAAACGCGCGGTTTTCGCGCCGCGCAAGCGGCGCAAGCCGGCGCGGCTCTATGACAAACGCGACGGCGCGACGTAGACACGCATGGAACCGGCCAAAGTCACACCGATGATGCAGCAGTATCTCCAGATCAAGGAGCGCTACCGCGATGCCATCTTGTTTTTTCGGCTGGGCGATTTTTACGAAATGTTCTTCGAAGACGCCCATACCGCTGCAAAAATTCTCGACATCGCGTTGACCTCGCGCAACAAAAGCGACGACGGCTCGGTGCCGCTTTGCGGCGTGCCCTATCATTCGGCCGAACCGTATATTCAAAAACTGCTCGATGCCGGCCACAAAGTAGCGGTGTGCGAGCAGGTGGAAGATCCGGCGACGGCGAAGGGCGTGGTCAAGCGCGAGGTCGTGCGGGTCATCACGCCGGGAACGGTCACTGCCGCCGAAGCGCTCGATGCCCGGGGGAATAATTTTCTCGCGGCGGTGCGCAAAAGCGGCGAGGGTTTCGGCCTGGCCCTAACCGATATCACCACCGGTGAATTTCGCTGCACGGCGCTCGCCGAAGAAGCGGCGCTTTTTGATGAGCTCGGCCGGATTCAGCCGAGCGAAGTGTTGCTGAGCGATCGCGACGCTCGATTGCGCGAGCGTCTTTACAGGGAATTCCCCGCGATTCATTTCACGGCGGTTTCAGACGAAACTTTTAACGATGCCGCGGAACAAAAGCTGGCCGCCAACTGTGTTGCTGCAATGGGCGAAGCCACCGGAGGGGTACGCGCGGCATCGGCGATCCTGCATTACCTCGAAACCAACGCGGCCGAGTCGCTGAAACTGCTGCGCGAGCTCGCGCCCTATGAGTCGTCTCACTATCTGGTACTGGACGAGAGCACGCGGATCAATCTGGAGCTTACGGCGAACTATCACGGCGACCGCAAGGGTTCGTTGCTGCATATCCTCGACTCTAGCTCGACGCCCATGGGCGCGCGCCGCTTGCGCCAATGGCTTTTGTATCCGCTCATCGACGAAACGATGATCCGCGAGCGCCATGAAGGCGTCCAACAACTGGTCGACCACTACGGTCTGCGCCAACAGCTCAAGAGCGGCTTGACGAAGATCCAGGATCTCGAACGCTTGGCCGGACGGGTCGTTTCGGGGACAGCTCTGCCTAAGGACCTCGTTGCGATTAAGGAAACTTTAGGCGCGGTGGGCGAGATCCGGCTGCAGCTTGGTTCAGTCGAGGCGCCGCAGTTATTGGGCCTGCGCGACGGTCTGGCCGATCCGGTAGAAGTCGCGAACTTGATTGCGCGGGCGGTCGTTGACGAGCCGCCGTTTACCACTAAAGAGGGCGGTTTCATTCGCTCCGGATTCGATGGCGAGCTCGACGAGATTCGCGGCCTGCGCGCCCATGCCAAAGAGTGGATTCGCCAGTTTGAAACCGGCGAGCGGCGCCGCACCGGCATTCAATCTCTCAAGGTGCGTTACAACCGGGTGTTCGGTTATTACATCGAAGTGACCAACTCGCATCTCAAGTCGGTGCCCGGCGATTATTTGCGCAAGCAAACTCTGGCGAACGGCGAACGTTACATCACCCCTGATCTCAAAGAATACGAAGCTAAAGTGCTTAACTCGGAGAGCCTGATCGAGAAAATCGAGCTGGCGCTGCTCGCGCGCGTGCGCGAGCACATCGGCGCGCACTACTCGGCTTTGAAAGCGATCAGCAATGCGCTGGCGGTCCTGGATGCTCTGGTTTCACTGGCCGAAGTCGCCGAGTCGCGCCACTTCTCTCGCCCGCGAGTCGACACTGGCGTAGGGCTTTCGATCCGCGAGGGACGCCATCCCGTGGTCGAAGCCGCGCTCGGACGCGGCGCGTTCGTGCCGAATGATTGCGTCATCGACCCGGACTCCCAACAAATTATTCTTCTGACCGGCCCTAACATGGCCGGCAAATCGACCTACATGCGCCAGGTGGCGTTGATCGTCATTTTGGCTCAGATGGGCAGCTTCGTGCCGTGCGCCGAAGCGCGCATCGGCGTCGTCGATCGGATTTTTACCCGCATCGGCGCGGCGGATTCGCTGGCGCGCGGCGAATCGACGTTCATGGTCGAGATGAAGGAAACCGCAAATGTCCTGCATCATGCCACACGGCGTAGCTTGATCCTGCTCGATGAAGTCGGGCGCGGCACGAGCACCTTCGACGGCATCTCGATCGCATGGGCGGTAGCCGAGGCGCTGCACAACGCCGCCGGCCGGCCGCGAACCTTATTTGCGACGCACTATCACGAATTGACGGATCTGGAACTGACCAAGGAGCGGATTAAAAATTTCCATTTCGCGGTCAAGGAATGGCGGGGCGAGATTATTTTTCTGCGCAATCTGGTGGCCGGCGCCGCCAGCCATAGTTACGGCATTCACGTCGCGCGCTTGGCGGGCATGCCGCCGGAAGTTGTTTCCCGTTCCAAAGAAATTCTCGCGCAACTGGAAAGCGGCCAGGGCGGGCGCGGGCCAAGCTTCACGGCGGATGCGCAAACGGCGACGGCGAAGCCGGTGCAGATGGGGCTGTTCGGCGGCGCCGACAATCGCTTGCGCGATGCGCTTAGCAGACTGGACCCATCGCAGATGACGCCCCTCGAGGCGTTGAATGTGCTTTACAGGCTCACTGAAGAAGCCAAGAAATAAAGGCATAGAGGCGGGGAGCTTTATGAAGAGCCCATCTTATCTAAAATTTCGTCGTGCCGTAGTTTGGATGCTGGCATTGGGTTGGTTCAGCGCCGCCGGACCGGCGACAGCACAGATAGCGAATTCCGCATGGACGCGGGCCGATGTGCGGTCGACTGGAGTGGTCTTGGCGCAGAAAAGCGGCGCTATCGAAAACGCTCCGGCAGCCGAGGAAACGGCAGTGCCACCGGATAAAGCGGCGATTACCGGCGTGCGGTTCTTGTCTTGGAAGAGCTACACACGGGTGATGTTAGAACTATCCCGAGGGGCCAAGTACGAGGTGCGCCGTCTTAATGAGGACTCCGCCAAGGGACTGCCGGCGCGAGTCTATATCGATATAAAAGGCGCCCGAGTAGGAGCGGCGTCAAAAGATCCGATACCGGTCGATGATGGTTTGTTGCGCCAGATGCGCATTGGCCAGTACAGCCAAGACGTGGTGCGGGTCGTGCTCGACATGAATAATCTCGGCTCCCACAACGCCTTTGTGTTGCCCGACCCCTATCGGCTGGTAATCGATATTTACGGCCAAAAAGGCATCCCTAACGGGACGTCCAAGGCCGCACCATCGCGATCGGATGCGCCGCCGCGCAGAGCTGCGCTGCGGGGAGCCAAGCCACCGCCGGCGGTTCCCGCCATCAACGGACTGCGCAAAATCGTCTTGGATCCCGGCCACGGCGGCAAAGATCCCGGCGCCATGGGCCCCGGCGCCATCGCCGAAAAAGATATCGTGCTCAGTATCGCAAAAAAACTCGCGCGCAAGTTGACCACCGAGATGGGCGTTCAGGTGGTTTTGACGCGCAACGACGACCGTTATGTCGCGCTCGAGGATCGCACGGCGACGGCTAACGCCGAAGACGCCGATCTGTTTATTTCGCTGCACATGAATGCAAGCCCAAACACGGAAGCGAAGGGTGTTGAGACCTACTATCTCGATAACACGACCGATGAGGCGGCGATCCGCCTGGCGGCGCGGGAGAACGGCACTTCGCGCCGCAACATTTCCGATCTACAATTCATACTGAGCGATATGACCCAGAACATGAAGCTGGAAGACTCGATCACGCTGGCGCATCGACTGCAGGGCTCAATGGTCGGCGGCATGACCCAAGTCATGAGCGACGTCAAAGATCTAGGCGTCAAGAAGGCGCTTTTTTACGTGCTGGTGGGCGCGCGCATGCCGAGCGTCCTGGTGGAAATGTTTTTTATCACCCACCGCAGCGAAGGCCGGGCCATGAGCCGGGGAAGCTACCAGGACGCGATGGTGGAAGCGCTTTACGAGGGCATCGAAAAGTTCGGCCAGTCGAACCTGATGGTTAAAACGCTGTAAGATATTCGCATGGACGCCGTCGCCATTTCCCTCGCGCTGCTAAAAGACGCCCAGGCCGATCAAGACCCGAAACGTCTGGCGCGCAAGTATGTCAGCACCGGGCGAAGCGTGCTGTTCGAACGGCACCGCGCGGGGGCGGGCGGGTTGGAAATCGCCGCGGCGTGGTCCACCGTGATGGACCATTTGATTCGCCATCTGTTCACAACAGTCTCCGCCACGTGCAGCGATCGCTTCGCGCAAGTCAATCCGCGCTTCGTCCTGATCGCCCAGGGAGGCTACGGGCGCGGCGAGTTAAACCCGTATTCGGACATCGACCTGTTGTTCCTCTACTCGTGGAGAGTTTCGCCGTTTGTCGAAGCCGCGACGGAGAATTTGCTGCACACGCTGTGGGACGCAGGACTCCAGGTCGGTCACGCGATACGCAGTATCTCTGATTGCGCGCGCCTGGCCGAGAGCGACATGCGAGTGCGCACATCGCTGCTCGATGCGCGGTTTTTATGCGGCAACTTTGCGCTCTACCAGGAGTTTGAAAAAAACGCGTCGTCGCGCCTGGTCAAAAGAGGCATCCGGCGCTTTATCCGCGAGAAGCTCGAAGAAAACCGCGCGCGCCATGAACAGTACGGCGGCTCGGTTTATCTGCTCGAGCCCGAAGTCAAGGAAGGCGAGGGCGGGCTACGGGATATTCAGACCGCCCGCTGGATCGCGCAAGCGAAGCTCAGAGCTAAAGATCTCGACGCGCTGGCGCTCAACGGCATAGTTAGCGCGCCCGACATCGCGCGCTTGAAAGAATCGCAGGATTTCTTGTTGCGCGTGCGCAGTGAGCTCCACTTTTCCACCGGCAGACACCAGGACCAACTGACCTTCGAGCAGCAGGAACACGTCAGCTCGGCGCTCGGCTTTCAAGGCGAAGGTAGCTTGCGCGGGGTCGAGGTGTTCATGCGCACGTATTACATGCATGCCGCGCAGATCAATCGGCTTTCCTCGCTGATCATCCACCGGGTGACCGAATGCGATAAACCGCGCTTCGGCGCGGACTATGTTTTTGGCCGAGCCTTGCGCGAGGGAATTCGCCTTTCAAAGGGGCACTTGACGGTCACGAAAGCGGACGTGATTAAAAATAGCCCCGAGAACCTAATCCGAATCTTCGACGACGCGCAGAAATACAACTGTCAACTGACTCACGAAACGCGCGAGCTGCTGCGCCAAAACCTGGATCTGATCGACGATGAATTTCGCCGTTCGGCGGATGCCAATACGCCGTTCTTCAGCATTCTTAAATGGAAGGAATCGGTTTACGAAACGCTCGCGGAGATGCATCGCACCGGCGTCCTGGGCGCTTTCATCCCGGAGTTCGGCAGGCTTCTTTGCATGGTGCTGCACGACGCCTACCACATCTACACAGTGGATCAGCATTCGTTGCATCTGATCAAGGAGATCGAACGGCTGAAAGCCGGCGAGTACGCGGAGAGCTTGCCGCTACTGACACAGCTCGGGCGCGAAGCCGAGAACATCGAGCTGCTTTATCTGGGCATGATGTTCCACGATATCGGCAAAGGTTTCGGCGGCGGGCACTCGGAGATCGGCGCGCGCATGGTGCGCCCGATCGCGCGCCGGATGCGCCTCAACGCCGACGACGGCGCCCTGGTGGAATTTTTAGTGCGCCATCACTTGCTGATGACGCACACCGCGTTTCGCCGCGACCTGGAAGACGAAAAGACGATCTTCGACTTCGCCAAGATCATGGGCAGCGTCAACAACCTCAAGATCCTTTACTTGCTGACCTTCGCCGATGTCAAAGCGGTCGGTCCCGAGGTTTGGAATCCCTGGAAGGCATCGCTGTTGGGCGAGCTCTACGTGAAGGCATTGAATCTTTTGGAGGAAGCGGAGAAGGGCGAGTTCCAGCGCCAGGACGTGCGCGCCGTGATCCGCCGCGTGCAGACCCGTGTGCGGCGGCAATTGACCAAAGACAATCAGGAGGACAAGGTCGAGAAGTTTTTGGAAACCATGCCCGGGCGTTATTTCTTATCGACCTCCGAAGACGACATGCCAGCCCACTTTGAGCTGATGGAGCGTATTGACGGTAACAAAGCTGAAGTATCCGTCGCGCACTCGCCCGAGCGCAACTGCACTTCAGTGGTGGTTTGCTGCCAGGACCGGCCTGGGTTGTTCGCCTCGATCACCGGCGTGTTGACGGCCCTCAATCTCAACATTCTTAACGCGCGCATTTTTACCTCGAGCGACGGCCGGGTGCTCGACGTGTTCAGGATCTCTCATCAGGGTCGGTCTGAAATCGTCATGGCGGAGCCGAAATGGGCCAAGTTCCGCTTGATCCTCGACGGCGTTCTGGAAGGAAAAATTGACGTCGCCGATCTGGTCGGTTCCTCCAAGCCGTCGCTATTTTTGCAAAAGCGCGCGCCTAAGGTTGCGACCGTGATCAATATCGACAATGAGGTGTCGGACGATTTTACGATCATCGAAATTTTCACCGAAGATCGCATCGGCGTCTTGTTTACGATCACCTACAGTCTGCACCGCCTGGGTCTGTCGATTCATGTGGCGAAAATTTCCACCAATGTCGATCAAGTGGCCGACGTGTTTTATGTGGCCGATCAAGACGGCGGCAAAATTATCGACGCTACGCGGCTTGAAGCCGTTCGCGAAGCTTTGCACCGGAACCTGACAGCGCAAAATGACGCCGACGAAAGACTGGCTCAGCCCCTCCATTGACGCCTTCCTCGCGATGGCTGCGGTCGAAAAGGGCCTGGCCCGCAATACGGTCGACGCTTACGCCCGCGACCTGACCAAGCTTTCGGAATTTCTCCTCGGGCGCGGCGTTCACGAGTGGCTAAACGTTGATTCTCTCTTGATTCGCTCCTTCGTCAGAGCGCTTCGTAGCCGCGGACTGAGTCCACGAAGTATCGCGCGCCACGTCGTCACGGTACGGCGATTATTCCGTTTTCTCGAAACGGAAGGGCTGCTCAAGGACAATCCATTGCCCGAGGTTTTTCTCGCTCCCGGACCAAGAAAACTTCCGCAAACTTTATCCGGCGACGATATCGGTAGGTTGCTGGGCCAGCCTGATCCGGCCAAGCCGCTCGGCGCGAGAGACCAGGCGATGCTGGAAATTCTTTACGCGACCGGCTTGCGAGTATCGGAGCTGGTTCGGCTCGAGACGCGCCACATAAACTTTCAAGGGAATTATCTCACGGTTAAAGGAAAAGGGTCGAAAGTCCGTGCCGTGCCGTTCGGCAAATGGGCGCGCGACCGACTGGCAGATTTCATGGGCCGTGGAAGAAATATCCTGCTCAAAGGAAAGAGCAGCCCGTACGTGTTTACCAATCGCTCCGGAAAGCCTTTGACGCGGCAAGGGTTTTGGAAGCTCATCCGGCGTTACGCTGTGGCGGCGGGAGTCGACAAGCGGGTGACTCCGCACACCTTGCGCCATTCTTTCGCGACGCACTTGCTCGAAGGCGGCGCGGACTTGCGCTCAGTCCAGTCGATGTTGGGCCACGCCGATATTTCGACCACGCAGATCTATACGCATGTCGACGGCGCGCGGCTCAAAAAGGTGCACCGTGAGCATCATCCACGAGAGCGAGGGGCGGCAAGGAAGAGAGTAAGAACGGAGTGATGGAGTGTTGGAGTGCCGGGAGGATATACCCATTACTCCAACACTCCAGTATTCCATCACTCCAGTTCTCCTCCACCTTGTCTTTTCATGGTCCTTGCCGTATTCATATTTAAGTAACTCTCCCACGGGACGGTCTTGGAACAAATCATCGGTCAAATCATTATTTGGGCGCTGCCGGTGCTGGTGGCGGTGGTTTTTCACGAAGTCGCCCACGGCTGGGTGGCGAATCGCCTCGGCGATCCGACGGCGGCCAAGCTCGGCCGCTTAACCCTCAATCCGTTCGCGCACGTCGATATTTTCGGCACGATTCTCGTGCCGCTGATGCTCATCGTGGCAAACTCACCGTTCGTCTTCGGCTGGGCGAAGCCGGTACCGGTCAACTATCATAATTTGCGCAACCCCAAGCGCGATATGATGTGGGTGGCGGCCGCGGGGCCCGTAACGAATCTTTTGCTTGCCGCAGGCTGTACCGCGGTTTGGAAGCTGCTCGCACCGATGACGGGGACGCAAACCGATTCAGGCGTCATCGACTTTTTCGCTCCCGTTGTCTTGATGGCCCAGAGCGGTATCCTCATCAACGTGACTTTGGCGGTGTTTAATTTATTGCCGCTGCCGCCGTTGGACGGCGGCCGGGTTTTAGTCGGCCTGCTACCCGAGCCGTTGTCAACGCAAGTCGCCAGGATCGAACCGTTTGGTTTTATCATCCTGATCGTGCTGCTGATGACGCGGACTTTGGATCAAATCATCGCTCCGCCGACCGAGTTCTTGTTAAAACTCTACCTGGGAGTCTTTTAGATAGGAAAACTATGGAAATCATCGTTAGCGGTATGCGACCCACCGGGAAGCTTCATCTAGGACACTATCATGGCGCGCTCACGAATTGGCTTCGCCTGCAAGAACGGTATCAGTGCTACTTCTTCGTCGCCGATTGGCACGCCCTGACAACCGATTACGCGACGCCCCAAGGCATTCGCCAGAATACGCTTGAAATGGTGATCGATTGGTTAAGCGTCGGACTCGATCCCGCCAAGTCGGTTATCTTCCGGCAATCCTCCGTCATAGAGCATGCCGAGCTGCATTTGCTCTACTCGATGATCACGCCGGTGTCGTGGCTCGAGCGCAATCCGACCTACAAAGAACAGATGAGAGAAATCGTCGGCAAGGATCTCTCAAACTACGGTTTCCTCGGCTACCCGGTCCTGCAAGCGGCCGATATCACGATCTACAAAGCCAATAAAGTTCCCGTCGGCGTTGACCAGGCGCCTCATGTCGAATTGACGCGCGAGATCGTGCGGCGCTTCAATCAATTATACCGGCCGATTTTCCCCGAGCCGGAGGTGTTACTGACCGAGGCGCAAAAGGTGCCGGGCCTCGACGGCCGCAAGATGAGCAAAAGCTACGGCAATGCAGTTTTTCTATCCGACTCGCCGCAGGAGATCGACGCCAAGATCAGCCGCATGATGACCGACCCTGCCCGGGTGAAGCGCACCGATCCGGGCGAGCCGGAAAAATGCCCGGCGTTTCAACTTCACAAAATCTATTGCACCGCTGAGGAAATCGAATATGTCACCCAAGGCTGCCGCACGGCCGGCATCGGCTGCCTCGAATGTAAGAAAATCATGATCAAGCATGTGATCGAAGAGCTGGCGCCTATCCGCGCACGCCGGACGCTTTATGAAAAGAACCCGCAGGCGGTCGAAGAAATACTGGCGGGAGGCCACCAAACCGCGAAGCAAAAAGCCGCCGAGACCATGGCGGAAGTGCGCGAGACCGTCGGGCTGTGAGCACGCGAGTACAACTGGAGATTTTCGAGGGGCCGCTGGACCTCTTGCTCCATCTGATTAAGAAAAACGAAGTCAGCATCACCGACATTCCGATCGCGGTGATCACCGAGCAATACCTCGCGACGGTGGATCTGATGCAGACGTTGAACCTCGACCTCGCCGGTGAATTTCTCGTCATGGCGGCGACGTTGATTCATATCAAATCGCGCATGCTCTTGCCCGCCGGCGACGAGGAGGCGGACGAGGATGACGGCGTAGATCCGCGCGCGGAACTCGTGCGCCGACTGTTGGAATATCAGCGCTACAAGGACGCCGCGGCGGAGTTGGAACAGCGCGAAGTTCTGACGCGCGATGTCTTCGTGCGCGCTTCGGCGCCGACCGAGGAAGCCGGTCCGCGCGAATTCCGCGAAGTGTCGGTCTTCGAACTTTTGGGCGCGCTCAAGCGGGTCATCGACCGGCTGCCGAAAGACGTTTTTCACGAGGTCCTGCTCGAGAAGGTCACCGTGCGCGAGAAGATGACACTGCTGCTCGATAAGCTCCGCGCTCAGAGCAGGGTGATTTTCGAGTCGCTTTTCGCCGGCGTCAAAAGCCGCATCGAGATCGTCGTCACGTTTCTCGCCATGCTCGAGCTGGTCAAAGTGCAGGCGATTCGGATTTATCAGGATGACATGGCCGGGCCGATCGTGATCGAGGCGGCAGCGGGCATGGACGAAGCGGCCGAGCGCATCGTTCTCGACGAAGCCGAGGAAAAGCAAGATGGAGCGTGAAGAGATCAAATCGATTGTCGAGAGCCTGTTATTCGTCGCCGACGGGCCGCAATCCTTGCAGCGCTTCGGCGCAATCCTCGACTCGGTTGACCGTCCGACCCTGGAGGGCGTGTTGAGCGAGATCCAAGCCGATTACGAGAGTCAAAATAGAGGGATCCGCCTGGTCGAAGTCGCCGGCGGCTACCAGCTGCGCACGGCCAAAGCAAATGCCGATTGGGTAAAAAAATATCTTGGCGGGCGGCCCGCCAGAATGAGCAAGGCGACGCTCGAAACTCTGGCGATTATCGCCTATCGCCAACCGATCACCAAAGCCGAGGTCGAGGCGATCCGCGGCGTCGACGTCGACGGGGTTGTTGCGACGCTTCTGGAGCGCAATCTAATTCGCGCCGTGGCGCGCAAAGATGTGCCGGGCCGGCCGTTTCTCTACGGCACTACGCCCGAGTTTTTGCAGCTTTTTAATTTGAAAGAGCTGTCTCAGTTGCCGACGCTCAAGGAAATGGAAGAGACTTCCCTGCCGGAAATTCCCGGCGAGGCGATTGCCATCGATCCACTCGAAGAGAAATAGTCACGGCTTGACATGGAGCGGCTGCAAAAGATCCTGGCGCGGGCGGGCTTGGCATCACGGCGCGAAGCAGAGCGCTGGATCGCCGAGGGCCGGATTACGGTAAACGGAACCGTAGTTCGCAAGCTCGGTTCGCAGGCAAACCCCGCCAAAGACAGCATCAAAGTCGACGGTAAGCGCATCAGACCGACTGCGGCGCCGCTCTATTACGCGCTCCACAAGCCGCCCGGCGTCATCACGACGCTCAATGATCCCGAGCATCGGCCGGATTTAACCCCTTACCTGGAACGTCTCGGCGAGAAGCGGCGGCTATTCCCCGTGGGCCGGCTCGATTACAACACCACGGGGCTTTTGCTGCTCACCAATGATGGCGAGTTCGCGCTGCGGCTGACGCATCCGCGCTTTGGCGTGAAAAAACTCTATCGTGTCAAGCTGAGCGCCTGCCCGACCAACGAAGACCTGGCGCGGCTGCGCAAAGGCATTCGCCTGGAAGATGGCATGAGCGCCCCGGCGCGCGCCCGGGTGATCGACAAGCTCAGGAAAAACGCCTGGGTCGAGATCGAGGTGCAGGAAGGGCGAAAGCGCGAAGTGCGGCGTATATTCGAAGCCTTAAGTTTTTTTGTCGAGAAATTGGTTCGCATTAGAGTCGGATCGGTTTCGTTGGGGCCTTTGCCGCCCGGACAGATACGGCCGCTGAGCCGAATTGAAGTCGAATCACTGAAGAAGGCAGTCGGGCTACCGGGCTCCGGCGAGCATTCTTTTTCCCATCGCCGGCAGCGGACCAAACGCGCGCAAAAACAACAAGGGCGGCTGTGACGCCGCCCTCGGACTGTCTTTTCGGAATCACTGGCTTAGTGGCGCAGGCTGCAGAACTCCTCGTAATCGATCAATTCGTGAATCGTCGGATGATCGCCGCACATGGGGCAATTGGGATCGCGCCGGAGCTTGAGCGTGTTGATCTCCATCGTGAGCGTATTGAAATGCAACAAGCGTCCGACGAGAGTTTCGCCCTTGCCCAAAATGATCTTAACCGCTTCCAACGCTTCGATTACACCGATCAAGCCCGGCAGCACGCCTAACACGCCGGCTTCGGCGCAACTCGGGGCCAATTCCGCCGGCGGCGGCTCCGGATACAGACAGCGGTAGCAGGGGCCTTTGCCCGGATAGAAAACTGTCGCCTGACCTTCGAACTGGAAGATGCTGCCGTGCACGTTGGGTTTCCTCGTGAGCACGCAAGCGTCGTTGACCAGATAGCGTGTCGGAAAGTTGTCGCAGCCATCGACGACAAGATCATAATCTTTAATAATTTCCATGATATTTTCAGATGTTAGCTTGGCTTGGTACGGAATTACTTTAACATCAGGGTTGAGCGCTTCGAGAGTTTTCTTGGCCGACTCGACCTTTGCCATGCCGACGCGATCATTGGCATGAAGGATTTGCCGCTGCAAGTTGGAGATGTCGACGACATCGTTGTCGATGATTCCTATCGTCCCCACTCCCGCGGCGGCCAGATAATAAGCGGAAGGGGAGCCCAGCCCGCCGGCGCCAATCATCAAAACCTTGGCTTGTAGCAATTTCGCCTGGCCATCCTCGCCCACCTCGGGCAGGAGAAAGTGCCGGCTGTAACGAATCAGTTGCTCGGGCGTATATTGAAAATCTTGCACCCAGTTGAAGCCGCCGTTTTTCCACGCCGCGTATCCGCCCGACATGGAAGAAACATCTTGATAGCCCATCTCTTTCATGGCCTTGGCTGCAAGCAGTGAGCGCACGCCGCCGGCGCAATAGGCGATAATCGGCGCGTCCTTATTGGGCACGGCGGTTTCGACTTTGATTTCGAGAAATCCGCGCGGCAACGAAAGCGCTCCTTCCAGATGTCCCTGGCGCCACTCGTCGCTTTCCCTAACATCAAGCAAAACAGGGGATTTGCCGTTGTTCTTAAGCAATTCATTTACCTGCTGCGCGCTCACTTCGGGGATTTCCTTGCGCGCTTCGGCCATTATGTCCTGAAAGCTCTTGGCCATGACTCCTCCGCTATATAGACCTTATAGGTCCAAATTAAGCTCGGCTTGTTTGAAAGTCAAGGTAAGCGTTCGCCGCGTCAATCCTTGAACGCCGCCGGCTGTATTAACCGACTCACGGCCATGTCTTCGCAGTTGAGCGCGACCTTCGATGATTATTCACTTTCTCTCCCGCGCAAATAAAGCAAACGTAATGAAATGAAATGGCGAGGTGGAGATTAGCCGGTGAATTTCCCTCGGGTCAAGACACAAAATCTGCTTTTTGAATTTTAGTTTTCCGTCACGAATCCACGCGCTTTGAGATTTTTGACGCAGCTTTCCACCGCTTCGGCGAGCAAAGACGTATCGGAACGACCCAGTGGATCACGCGCGGAGCAGGTGAGAGTTTGCCTTGTTTCAGGGTGAACCATTTTTACGGACATCGGTGTTGGCCCTGAGCCGCAGCCGATTGTAATCACCGCCGCGGAGGTAATCACGCCGGCCCTCCGTGCCATAAGTTTTAAGTTTATTGATCTCCACACACGAGTTTGGAAAAATTTCATCGCGGTTTGACCCCACTTTGCGATTGATGGTAACAAAGAGGCGAGGAAACGACAAAGAAAATCGCCAAATTGCCTATTCCATGCGCCCCCGTAGCTCAGGTGGATAGAGCACAGGATTCCTAAAAGTGAACGCCCGTCCAACTGAATAGCCTTCCGTTCATATCAGCTAGAAAAATCAAGGTTTGAGTATGTGCTGATGCAGGTCAGTTGACTTGTCTTTGGCACAGGCTTGGCACGAAAACGCACGCCGCAGCCGGCCAATCCGTTGACGTTACTGGAGGTTAGCTATGGGTCGTAGAGAGATTGAGCTTATCAAAGCCGAGACGCGCAGGCTTGAAGCGCTGGGTGTTGTGCTCGGCATGCTGGGCTTGAACGTATTCGAGGCAAAGCGACGACCCCGGAAGAGTGGGACCGGACCGCTTCATTCTCATCCACGGCTGGGGCGAAAGCGGGTCTTTCAAACCAACGCGGAAAAACAGCGCGCTTACCGCAACCGCAAGCCCACGCTCGTGAGTGTCACGGGTGTTACGAAATAGGTTTGTAATGCCTTGTTTTTGCGAAAGAAAAAAACGGCATTTTCACCGAACTGGCACCTTACCCTTAACCGGGCAAAACGTTACGAAATTAGCCGCCTATCCCCCGCACGGCTTTTACGGCTCTTTGTCGCCATCTGGAACCGCGATCATCGAAGACGAAAACCTGGAAAGGAGAATGAAGTGAAGCGATTTTTTTTAAGCCTTGTTTTGGCGCGCGGCTCTATTCGATATGAGCATTTTTCTTCACGAATTCGCGAACCCATTCATGGTCATCCCGGAAAAACACGGTCTTCTCTGCGGAGCGGACGACGCTTGAGGTGAACCTGTGGGCCGTAATGATCTAAAGCCATGATTTAGGCGGACTGCCCAACCGACCCGGCGACGTTAACAGAGAAAATAACCGCGGGCCATGGGAATAGGCGCCCCTTCCTTCAAATTGTCCTTTTCATCCGTCTAGAACACTACGCGCGCCAGGCGCAGAACGTGGATGCCGAGCGCAAGGCAATCGAGATCAGAATCAGAGAGCGGAGCGCAGAGCGGGGCAGTTGTTGGCGGAGGTGGAGCGCGGGAAGACCGGGCCGAAGGAATTATCTTCCAGCGTGAAAAATAATTCCGCGTACGCCCGAGCCAAGCGAGGCCAAAATCTCCGACACCCAGGCCCACCGTTGGCAGCAGCCTCGCTGCCATGCCGCGTGAGGACTTCGAGGGTAAGCTGCAGGACCCTGTCGCAACTCGCACGGTACTG
>JBOHVN010000195.1:0-6101 GCA_050735675.1 Binatia bacterium
GTGCCGGATGAAGCGCGAAGACGAAGGGGACCACATAAGCGGCGATGCCTAGCCGCATGCCGGTCCAGCCGGTTTTCCAAAAGTCCGAATTAGCGATCGCCGCGGCCGTGTAGGTGGCAAGACAGTCAGGCGGCGTGATCAGTGAGAGCATGCCAAAATAAAATAGGAAAAGATGCGCGGCCAGCGGGTCGACACCCAACTGAGTGAGCGCTGGTCCGACGAGAACGGCCAGGGTGATATACACCACTGAGGTAGGCAATGACATGCCGAGAAGAATGCAGACGACGGCAGTAAGAGCAAGGAGAAGAAGAACATTGCCTCCCGCGAGACTCGACAAGATGAGCGAGAGCTTGAATGTCAGACCGGCTAATTGCAGAGCGCCAATCACGAGTCCGGCCAACGAGGTGATGACGACGATATCTAGAAGAGTGCGGCCGGTGTCTTCGATGCATTTCAGGATGCCCTTGAACGTCGGGCGAGTCTCTTTCTGAAAAACCCCCACGGTGAAAGTTAGCAGGACGGTTGCCATCCCTGCTTTACCCGCTTCCCAGTTCTCCCACATCAACACATAGATCAAGAAGCCAAGCGGAATTAGAAAGACCCAGCCTAGTCGCATCACGCCGCGAAATTTCGGGATCTGATTTGCTGGAAGACCGCCGAGACCGTGCTTGGCCGCTTCCAGATCGACTTGTGTAAACAGCGCCAGATAATACAGCGCTGCTGGAACGGCCGCGGCCAACGCGATCTGGCCGTAGGGAATATTGAGGAATTCGGCCATCAAAAACGCCGCGGCGCCCATCACCGGCGGCGTGATCTGTCCGCCGTTCGAGGCGACCGCCTCGATCGCCGCTGCTACGTGCGCGGGATAGCCGGTGCGCTTCATCAGCGGAATCGTGATGGCGCCGTCTATCGCGACGTTAGCGACGGCGCTGCCGGAGACCGTGCCGAACAGCGCCGATGAAACGACCGAGACTTTGGCCGGCCCGCCGCGGTATTTCCCCATGGCAATCAGCGCGACATCGGTGATGAACTTGTCGCCGCCCACGCTATAGAGGGCCTGACCAAAGAAGATAAACGCGACGACAACACTGGCGGCCACCGTGAGCGGGACACCGAGGAGCCCGCTGGAATCAAGGTAGAGATAGCTCGCAATCCGCTGCCATGAAGAGCCTTGGGCATAGAGAAGTCCGGGGAAAACGTAGGCGAACTTCGCGTACAAAATGCACGTGACACCCACCCAGACGAGGGCCCACCCGGCGACACGTCGAGTGGTTTCTAGTATTAACAGCACAGCCAGTCCACCCAGGAGCCATCGCTCGGGGGAAAGGACTCCGAGTCGATAGGCGATGGACGGGTACATGACCGTGATATAAGCGCCCGCGAGTAGACTGCCGAAGCAACCAAGCCAGTCGTACCACGGCACGCGATCGCCTGGCTCATTGATCCGCGCCTTGACGCGGAGAAAGACGCCGGCCATGCCGAGAGCGAAGAAAAGACCCAGGAACTGTTCTTTGAAGAAGGTCAAATTCCAGAAAACGTGGATTTCACCCGCCCACGCGGCCGAAACCAATGTGAGCGCGAACAAGATTGTTCGCTCAAACATCTTAGCGGGCCCGCTAAGCGAGCGGAATTTCGTGGCGGGGTTAAAATCGTCGCTCATGCTGTTGACGATCGGTCAGTTCAAACCGTTCAAGCCGTTCAAACCGTTCAAGGTTGATCCGGGATAACCGTCATGCGGCCGACTGTTTCGCGGCGTGATTGCTTTCCTACGGGTTCGCAGCCAAAAGCCGCTTCTGGGCTTCCTCCATTTTTGCCGGCCAGCTCTTCTGCTCTTTGAAGAACTGCGCAGCCGCGGGGTGATAGGGGATGGTCACGTCAGGGTCCACAGCCCGCTCCTTGGTCCATTCCCTGAAGACGGGATGGATTGGCTTTAGCTTCGCTTCATTGTCCCAGAGGGCCTTGAGGATTGCAGTTACCACCCGATCCGAAGCCGATTTGTGCGTAGCGAAGTAGATATCGTAAGCGGTCGCGCACGTGTCTTCGACGATGGCGGCGGCCGACCCGGCCTTCATCATCCTCGTATAGTAGCCAGGAACGGCTTGGCGCATGCGCTTGTCGCCTTCCGATGAACAGTCATGTGAGAGGTGGCGCACCCCAACCGCTGCATCGGCCTCTCTGATTTTCGCCATATTCATGGCGCCCACGGTAACCTCGGCGCGGCCCTGGATGAGGGCGTCGATGCCATCGTTGACCGCTGGCACGGGAACAACTTTGACGTCTTTCCAGGTTAGCCCTCCACCAGCCAGAGCCCCGTACATATTGAACCACACCGCCTGATGAGCGGGATATTCTCCGGTCACTCGCTTCCCTTTGATGTCGTGAACACTTTTTAAAGGCGAGTCTTTTTTGACCAGCAACCCGACGATCAGAGGCGCTCCGCGCATCACGAGACGAATGTTGGGGGAGTGCTGGAAGTCGTTTTTTCCGCCAACTTTGATCTTTTGCGGCCCGAGGTAGGCCATTCCCATATCCACCGCGTTGACAACCGCGAAGTCCAGCTCCCCGCCGTTTAGAAGCGGGAGAAACGTACTGGTGCCGGTATACGGCTGGATATTGACCTGGATCGGTGTCCCCTCAGTAGCAACTTTGGCGAGACCACCCGCCAGCGCGTAAAAGACTGTACCGGCCGGATTGGTTCCGAGCGTCACAGCTTTCGGAAGCTGCTGCGCCTGTGCGGGGTAGAGCTGGAGGAGTAAAGGCGCCAGCACTAAACTGAAAAACAACGCGCGCCTGTTCCAAACGTTGGTCATAGAATCTCCTTTTCCCTCGGCAAAAATTTTAATTTTCACGGTTTAGCGTGTAAGTGGATCATCGGAGCGTACGCCGCCCAGTTGGACCGGCCGCAACGGCATAGAAAACCGTCCCCGGCTGGTCTGTGCCAATGGTCACAGATCTGGGCTGCTGTTGGGACCAAGCAGAAAGAATCGCACGAAGAGGATCAAACCAGCCATGTTCCGTTGTGCGCGCATACGGTTTTTTTCCTCTCATGGGTCGGTCAATCTAATCCGAGCCTATGCTTTGTGTCAACGATATAACTCCTAGACGAACGGAATTGATCTCTTTGGCGAATTGCGCGCAGCTTTTAGGTAAAAAACAATTCTCAGTCCTCCGTCATTCCAGCATGCTTTTAGCGGGAATCCAGGCGAAACTCCGACTGTAGGCGGCGCTAACCGTTAGGCAGATGTCGCTCCTAGATGCTTCGCGAGAAAATCACCAATGGCTGGACGGTAGCGGAATGGCATGTTGTTGCAGACGTGATTGCCGCCTTCGAGCAACAACCACTCCTTCGGCCCGGAAGCTTCGTCGTAGATCCGCTTCGCTTGTTCGACGGGGACAAAATCGTTCGTTCCGTGGACGACCAGCAGCGGGCAGCGAATCTTCGATGCCAGTCCTTCGAGCGTGCAGCGGCGGTGCAGTTCCACCAATTTCTGTTTGTCGTAAATTTTCCAGATATGGGCCACGCGCGCAAACTCGAAGGGATCTTCCAGACGATTGAGCACGCGGGTGCGATCGTACATGCCGCCGGCAAAAGCGCAAGCCTTGATGCGCGTATCACAAGCGGCCGAACGCGGCGCGAGATAACCGCCCATGCTCGGACCGAAAACCCCGATGCGGCTCGCGTCCAGGGCGGGGACTTTTTCGAGGTAATCGATCACAGCCGACGTCGCCCGTTCGAACTCGACGATCAGTCCGCCTTGAAACCAACTCTCTCCTTGCCCGGGCCCGTCAAAAGTAAATGTCGCTACGCCGCGGCGTAGAAAACCATCCTCCATCGTCCGCGCCTCTTCCTTGGTCGACTCGAGGCCGGAGATGATCATCACGACGGGCGGTTTCGTAACCCCCGCCGGCAGGCGGAGATAAGCCGCCATACGGAAATTTTCAAACGGCACTTCGTGACGTGCCGCCGGCGGATTCAGATACGGCGCGGCCTTCGCGTAACACTCCACGCGCTTCTTCGCTGCCGGAACATATTCGTCAAGATTTTGCGGAGAGTTGTTGCAGCCGAAGTGATAAGCCATCGACGCCATGAGAAACGCTTCGGCGGCGCTCTCCCGGTTCCCGGCGGTTTCCGCTTTGCGCGCAAACTCTTCGTGCCTTACCGCTGTCACGCACCATTCGCGACACCAATCATCCCAAGTTCTAATCCGCGCGGCGGTCGTCATGAGATCGTTGTAATCGATCCCCTGAACGATCATCCGCGGCGCCCAGGTTTTTAGAACACGATCGACGGTGGGGTCGGGGTGTTTGGCGAGCATCGATTGTCTCCTCGCGATCGTCTAAGACAGACGGGTTGTGGCTCGTCTCATTCCTGCACTTCACCGCTCAAGGCGAGAAGACGCATTACCAAATTTTCGCCAATTTCTGCGTATTCTTTTTCAGTGAGTTTCATTCCTCTAAGTTTTTCAGAATCATATTGATTCCAGGTGAAAAGAGCCTCTGGCTTCCATGAAGTTGGCTTGTTCGCTGTATCAGATTTAGCATCGTCGAAGACCAAGTGCATGATTCCGTTACCTGCTGTTCGAAGGCACGCAATTACGCCGACCAGAGATCGTACTCCGTCATCCGTTTCCATTGCTCGGATCCTTTGTATTTACTTTTTCCACAACTCCTTCGTCGCCAGCCGTGCGCCTTCGGCCATGGCTTCAAACTTTGCCCAGGCGATCTGCGGGTCGCCGACGCGCGGCCCGAGACCGCAGTCCGTGCCCGCCATGACATTCTCACGGCCGACCACCTTGGCATAGCGGACGAGACGGTCGGCGATCGCTTGGGGGTGTTCGACGATGTCGGTGGCATGGCCGACGACTCCGGGCACGAGAACTTTACCGGCGGGAAGTTTTACTTCGTCCCAGACGCGCCACTCGTGTTCGTGGCGCGGATTGGCCGCCTCAATGGAAATCGTGTCTGCTTTCACTTTGAGAATTAAGTCGATGATGTCGCGCAGCGGGATGTCGTACTTGTGCGGGCCATGATAGCTGCCCCAACAAGTATGAAAGCGCACGCGATCGGGAGGGATATCGCGGAGGCCATGATTGAGCGCATCGACGCGCAGCTCGGCGTACTTGCGATACTCCGGCACGCTCATCTTCGACATGAATTGCCAGCCGTCCGGTAGATCGGGGTCGTCGATCTGCAGCAAGAAGCCGGCGTCGACGATGGCCTTGTATTCTTCATGCATGGCGTCGGCGATGGCGATCAAATAGGCCTCGTCGTTCGGGTAATAATCGTTTTTCATCCAATGTTCGATGGTTCCCGGCGCGATCGCGGGAAGAAAGGCTTCCTGATAATTTTGCCCTTGGAGCCCGGCTTTGAAATCCTCGATCTCGGCTTTGAGCGCCTCTTGGCCGATATATTTGAGCGGCGCGTTGCAAAAAACACGTTTGAGATTGTCGCCGCGATGAGTGGTTCGATTGTGAAAATAGTCGCCGAACTCGACCAGATCGCGGGCGTAGATCGTTGAGGCGCGGTCTTCCGGCTTGACTTCCCGTTCGATAAAGCCGCTGAGGCGCTCGCGCGCGTAGCGGGAGAAGTTCGATTTCCCGGCCTCTCCGTCATTGATGACGTCGAGCCCGCAGGCGATCTGCTTTTTGACAACCTCGGCGACCGCTTGGCGCACGCGCTTGGCAAATGCCGCTTTGTCGACCGATTGCCCAGCGCCCTGCGCATTGTGCATCGCTTTCAGGTCCGGCGGTTGCGGCAGGGCGCCGGCGTGGGTGGTTAATATTCGGTCGGTGCTGTATTTCATCAATAACTCCGATTTTACGTTGAACCTTTGAACGTTGAACGTTTGAACGACTGCTTGTCTGAAATGGTTCAACAGTTCAAAAGTTTAAGGTTCAAAGTCAGCGCGCTGATTGTTCATGGGCAATTTTTTGGGCGAAACTGAAATCGAATACCCGCTCGGGCGGCACCGGATCCTTGGGTTTGATCCGCTGCGCCGCCGTAGCGATCATTTCGCGCTGTAATTTCTCATCGACCGAGCCCGACGCTAGAAAGAACTGCAAGGCGGTGTCGTAGACGCGCTCGGCGTACTTGTCGCGGTC
>JBOHVN010000196.1:0-5858 GCA_050735675.1 Binatia bacterium
TTGATCTTCTCGTCTTTGATCTTCCCCTTGCGCTTGAGCGCCCGCAGGCCCGCGGCCATGCCGACGGCGGACGAGCCGCCCGCGCCTAGCTGCGTGTGCATCCAGGGCACGATCCAGGGGGTGGTCAAGTACGAGGTGTTGGCCACGTACATGCAACCGGTCGCTCCCGTGACCACTGTGCGTGGACCCGCGACCTTGATGAAACCGCGCATCGTGGTCGCCGACTCGCAGCCCTGGCAGGTGCGGTGGCCCGAAGTGTAGAGCTCCTCCAATGGAATTTTGTGAACGCCTTTGATCTTCTCGTAATCGATTGTTGGTGCAGTCGACATAATCGTTCCTCCTGTTTTACTCTCTTAGACCGATCCAGGTTACGAATTCGTCCATCGAATCCTTCTTCACCGCCTGTTGAGTTATGTCATACATCTTTTGCGCGTCGGCGATGGAGAGATCGCGCCCGCCCAAACCACCCATGAAATTAACCACCGCAGGCCGGTTCTTCGCCGGATAGAGGCACGAACGGACCTCGTGCATCAGGATGCCGCAGTTGTCCGGCGAGCCATGGGCAAAATCACGGTCGACCACTCCGACCGCCTTGAAGCGGCTCAAGCACTCGCGCAGCTCCACCGTCGGAAAGGGGCGGAACCAGCGCAGGTTCACGTAACCTACTTTTTGTCCCTTCTCGCGCAGCCGGCGCACGGCTGTGCGTGCCGGGGCCGCCACCGTGCCGATGCCGATCAGAACGACTTCCGCGCCTTCGGTCATGAATTCATCGAAGTAGTAAGGCGCGGAGTAGCGATTGCCGAAGACGTCGTTGAATTCTTCATAGGCTTCCTTGATCACGCCGCGCGCCCGTTTGGCGGCCTCCCAGTTCTGGCGTCTCAGCTCCATAACCCAGTCCTCGTTGACCTGTGGGGCGATGGAGATTGGGTTATCGGGATGAAGCCGCCGCTCGGCGAGATCGTACTGCGGCAGAAATCTCTTCGCCGCTTCCGGCGATGGGATCTTCACCATGTGCTGCGAGTGCGTGAGAAAGGCGCCGTCCATCGCCAATCCCATAGGCATCCTGACTTTTTTGTCCTCGGCGATACGGTAGCCGATCAGCACGTGCTCGAGCGCTTCCTGCGGGGTTGTCACCCAGCAGAGAAGCCAGCCCATGTCGCGGACCGCCATCGCATCGTTGTGCTCGACGCCGAAGGCGCCCGGATCATCCAGAGCGCGGTTGCCCACGACGAAAAGAGGCGGGAGACGGTCGGTCGCGGTAACGACCAACGCTTCCATACCGTACATCCAGCCCGTGCCGCTCGATCCGCCAAAGGCGCGCGCGTTCACCGAGCTGGCGTGCTTGACGATCTCAAATTGAGAGTGCTCGCTGTCGGCGATGATATACTCGGCGTCAAATTGCCCGTCGGCGATCAGCTTCGAGAGCGCATCCATCACCTCCGTGTAAGGGCGAATCGGATAGGCGGCGATCACGTCCACATCCGCTAAACGAACGCCATGCGCGACGGCCTGGCAGCCGTTTAAAAGGTCTTCACGCTCGTAGACACCTGATTGATCTGATTTCGCTTTTGTGATTGCAACGCTCATACTTCAACCTCCTCGGTCTTTCTCACCGGTACGATCTTTCCCTCGGGCATCACTTCTCCCTGAGTAACGGTAATGCCCTTGCCGGTTACGAAGGGATAGGAAACACGCGCCTTGCCTTTTTTTCCTTCGACCCAAGTGATGTACTCTTGGGAATCTTTCTTCCAATGCTCCCACGGGCTGTGGTCGTCCTCGAATTGCAACTCGTCGACCATTACGATGCACTCTTTGACCGGACACACTTCGGCGCATTTGCCGCAGCCGACGCAATACTGGTACTCGATGTCGTACAAGCCGTCCGTGGTCGGATCGAAGCATTCGTCGGGACACTCGACCCAGCAGAGGGTGCACTTGGTGCAGAGATCGAACCTGACCGCGGGACGCTGCGTCTTGGTGGTACCGCGCTTGAACATGGCATTTCTCGATTGTCCCTTCGGGCCCATCTCGAAGCCGCGCTTCACGGCCGGAACCGCGGCGCCCTCTCGCATCTCGAACCACTTGGGTAGCACGGGTATCTCATGGGTCCAGACGATTCCGTCTTTGGGCGTCACGGTTCTCACCCTCGGGGGCTTGGCCTCCTGTCTGAGCGACTCGTAGGCCGCCCGCGCGGCTTCGGCACGGTGTTTCTGCTTGGTCTTGTCCATCAGATAAGATTCTACCGCCTCAATGCTGATCAGGGTGGGATCGATAGCGGCGATGCCGCCTAATATGTGCTCGTGGGTCAAATCATCCTTGTTGACCCAGAGACCGGCGAGACTGGCGTCGCCATCGAGGATCGCCAGCCGATAATTGTAGGGTTTCTTGCCGATGAACTTGAGCAGGTCATTATGCTCTTTCTTGGAAACCACAAGGAGGCAGCCGTCTTTGACCACCCTTTCGTTGATGGGGCGCACGCCGTGCCATCCCCAGGGCTCGACGCCTTTGCACATTGTGTCGTCCAGGACGACGGAGATGTTCGCCTCGTCGATCTCGAGTTTGGCGCCGCATTCGGCCTCCAACTCCTCCTCTGGAAGATCCGGCGAAACGAAGGCGAAATACTTGCACGGGATGCCGTTTCTTTCCGGGGAGTCGCTGTAACGACCGTTGGAGAATGCCCTCTGGCCCATTCGGCTCGCGATCATGACGATATCGCTGCCGATCTTTTTTCCCAGGTTCTTCTGAAAGATGCCTCGATAGTTGACCTCGACGCGCTTGATCATGAAATCCTCCTCTGCTTGCTGAGATTGTGGCTCTCGTGTTTTGCCGGCCGGTGGGACGACAGCACGTTTTCTTCGACCTGTTCGATATGGCGCAGCATTTCGCTGCGCGCTCGTGTCTTGTCGTGTTTTTCGATGGCGCCAATGATTCGGCGGTGCGCGTCGATGGAGGATTCGCGACGCTCATTTGTCTGCAACGATTCCTCCCGGCTGCGGCTCAGCATCTCCATCAGGCCCGACACGAGTTTTTGCAGAGCGTGATTGCGCGTGGCGCGACCGATGGAGAAATGCAGTTCGGCGTCCGCCTCAACGCCGGTTTCGCCGCGACTCACCGCCGCCGATTGCTTGGCGACGATGCTTTTCAATCGAGCGATGTCATTGCGCGTAGCCCTCTCGGCGGCCAAGGCCGCAATATGCGGTTCGATGAGTTTGCGCATTTCGAACACGTCGGCGAGGGCTTTCTTCTCGTCAATCAGCAGCCGCGCAAGCGGCCCGACTAAAGACTCAACCGGCAGGTCAGCAACGAAATTGCCCGTACCGGTTCGGCTCACGATTAGCCCTTGGCTTTCTAAGGCGCGAAGCGCCTCGCGCACGGAAGTGCGGCTCACTTTGAAAGTCTCGGCCAACTCGCGCTCCGATGGGAGCTGATCCCGCGCCCTGAGCCTGCCCTCCTTGATCAGTTGATGGATCTGGTTGAAGACGTCCTCGTGAATTCTGGTCTTTTTGATGGCCTGAAGCATCTGGGAGTCCGGCTGTCTGCTGGTCTGACCAGTTATCGTATCGTCGGCGGGTTGTCAAGCTTGGATCGGGACAATCCGATTTTCTTTTCAATTGGGCGAGGGCAAACTCTTGACCTTGATAGTCTGGACTATTATGGATAACTAAACAGGCCGCTGAAAAAAGACTCCTATGCTCCGTTGCGCTCGATCGCCTCGCACCAAGAGACTGGAGTACTGGAAGGATGGGGTAATGGAGCGGTGCCTCTGAACCCGGCGCTCCAATATTCCAATACTCCAACACTCGATTTTACCTTGCGCGCCGCGCCCCTTGAGATTTTTTTGCTTGCATCCGGAGTTTTGAACACGGCTAAACCGCGGCGACCCTAACCGTCGACGCTAGCAGCACTCCCCTTGGGGAAGCTGTACTCAATGTCTGAACCTGACCTCATTCGCCTGCGTTCGATGCTCGCCGATTTGGCGCCGCAAGGCCGCGCTGCCCTGCTGCCGGCCTTGCACGCTGCCCAGCAATTCCATGGCTGGATTCCCGAAGCCGTTGCCACGGAAGTGGGGCGCGCCTTGGGCGTGCCCCTCGCCGACGTGCATGGCGTCATCGATTTCTATGAGATGTTTTCCCGCCAGCCGTTGGGCCGAATCGTGGCGCGTGTGTGCAACGCGCCTGCCTGCGCCCTGGCGGGTAGCGACGAATTGGCGACCGCTCTGTGCCGCCATCTACAAGTTGCGCCGGGCGAAGTCAGCTCCGACGGTGAGTTCACTGTCGAGCATGCTCCCTGCTTGGGTTTGTGCGATCACGCGCCGGCGCTCCTTATCGGCGAAACCGCTCTGGGACAAGGCGATCCGCGCCAAGCAGCGGAGATCTGCGCGCGGAGCGCCGATAAACCGATTAGCTTCGTCGGCGGCGACATCCGCATCTTGACCGGCAACTGCGGTCAAGGGCATCCCACCTCCTTTGCCAATTACAGCAGCGGCGGCGGTTACGCCGGACTGAAAAAAGCCTTGGCGATGGCGCCGCAAGACGTGCTCGCGGAGGTGAAGGCCGCGGGATTGGTCGGCCGCGGCGGCGCAGCATTTCCAACCGGCATCAAATGGGAGGGAGCGGCAAAAGCGGCGGGCCAACCCAAGTACATCGTATGCAACGCTGACGAGTCCGAGCCCGGTACGTTCAAAGACCGCGTTCTCATGGAGGAAGATCCGCATCGAACGATTGAAGGAATGATCATCGCGGCGCATGCGGTCGGCGCGAGTCAGGGTTACATTTACGTGCGCGGAGAATATCCTTACGCCTTCAAAGTCATGCGCGAAGCTGTCGCCGAGGCGCGCCAGGCCGGCGCCATTGGCAAGAACATTTTTGGCTCCGGATTGGACTTCGATATTGAAATGCGGTTGGGCGCCGGAGCCTATATTTGCGGCGAAGAAACCGCGCTGCTGGAATCCATCGAAGGCAAGCGCGGCTTCCCGCGCATCAAGCCTCCCTTCCCGACCACCCACGGATTATTCGCCAAGCCCACCGTGATCAACAACGTGGAGACATTCTGCAATGTTCCGCTGATCCTCGAACGGGGCGCCGCAGAGTATCGAAAGATAGGGACGGAACGCTCGCCCGGCCCGAAGCTGTTTTGCGTGTCTGGCCATATCCAGAAACCCGGGCTTTACGAGGTGCCGTTCGGCGTCACCCTGCGCCATTTGTTGTTCGATCTTGCTGGCGGGCTAATTCCGGAGCGCAAGCTTCAGGCGGTGCTCATGGGCGGCGCGGCGGGCGCTTTTGCCGCCGAGAAAGACTTGGACGTGATTCTGTCCTTCGAGAACCTGAGCGCAGCGGGCTTGCCGCTCGGCTCCGGCGCAGTCATGGTCTTCGACGACAGCGCGGACATGCGCGACGTGCTCAGGCGGCTGGCGCACTTCTTTGCCGACGAAAGCTGCGGCAAATGCTATCCCTGCCAGCTCGGCGCGCGGCGACAGTATGAAATTCTTGACCGGGCCGCAGCCGGGCGTCCCGTTGCCGGCGACCGCGAACGCTTATCGGATGTGGGCGGCACGATGATCGACGCCTCCCTGTGCGGTCTGGGCCAGACAGCCGCCACGGCAGTCTTGAGCGCGATGAAGCTATGGCCGGAGATGTTTGATACGAAAAAATAATGATTCACCACGAAGCACACGAAGGGCACGAAGTTCAGAGACAAAAATATCCGAACCCTTCGTACCACTATAGTTGACAGTTTTCGCCGCTTGCGCAAATTTTGCGCTGATTCCGAATTGCTGAAACAATACGTAAATATGATGTCCACCACGAAGGCACGAAGGACACGAAGGGTTGAGGAATTATTATCTTCCAATTTCCTAC
>JBOHVN010000197.1:0-6106 GCA_050735675.1 Binatia bacterium
CTAGGAGTCTGCGCGGCAGAAAAATTTTCTTGTCTCTAAATCGCAAGCGCGTATAAGGAAGAGAAGAGTTGTGCTGGGTGTGAGGTGAGTCATGCCGACATCCTTTCTACCTTACGAGCCGAATCAAACGTTTTTACTGCCGCCATCGCCGTCGGAGTGGTTGCCCGAGAATCATCTGGTGTATTTCGTAAGCGATATCATCGATCGGTTGGAGTTGGAGAAGTTTTACGCTCGCTATGAAGGAGATGGGCGTCGTAACCAGCCCTACGATCCTGCGATGTTAGTAAAGGTTTTGGTGTACGGGTATGCCACGGGAGTCTTCTCTTCGCGCAAGCAGGCCAAAAAGCTCTACGAGGATGTGGCGTTTCGGCTGCTGGGAGCGGGTAATTTTCCTTCGCACCGAACCATCTGTGATTTCAGGATGAGGCATTTGCCTGAACTCAAGGAGTTATTTGTCGCCGTAGCGCGGCTGGCCAAAGAGTTGGGGTTGGTCAAACTTGGGATGGTTGCATTGGATGGGACCAAAGTGAAGGCACATGCGAGCAAGCACAAAGCGATGAGCTACGGGCGGATGAAGGAACAAGAGCAAAAACTTAAGCAAGAGATCGAAGCGCTGTTGGAACGCGCGCGGCTGACCGATGCTCAAGAGGACGCGCGATGGGGTGGGGGTCAAGGCGAGGAAGAGTTGCCGAAGGAACTTCAAAGACGGCAAGATCGATTGGCCAAGATTCAAGCCGCCAAGGCGCGCGTGCAAGAGCGCCAGGCTCAAGCGGATCGGGAGCAGGGACGCCATCCTGAGGACGGACAGCGGCGTGGGGACGGCGCCGGGCGGCCTTTCAAGCGAGCGTTTGGGGTGCCCGAGGACAAAGCGCAGGACAACTTCACCGATCCCGAGTCGCGGATTATGAAGCTGGGCGGGAGTTTTGAGCAGTGCTACAACGCCCAGGCGGTGGTAGACGCCGACAGTCAACTCGTTGTGGCGAGCGGGCTGACTAACAACGCGGCGGACAATGGGGAGTTGGTGCCGATGGTGGAAGTGGTTAAGGAGAATCTCGGAGAGCTGCCCAACCGCGTGTTGGGCGATAGCGGGTTTCGCTCTGAGGACGGCTTTGCGAAATTGGAAAAGTATGAGGGGATGGAGGTGTTGGTGGCGTTGGGGCGCGAGGGAAAAGATCAAGCAGCGATTGATCCGCAGCACTATCCGGCCACGGTGCGCATGACCGAGCGGCTGGCCAGTCCCGAGGGTCAAGCGCACTATCGGCGGCGCAAAGCGATCGTGGAGCCGGTCTTTGGTTGGATCAAGCATGCGATGGGCTTTCGTCAATTCAGCTTACGCGGCATCGAAAAAGTAACCGGCGAGTGGGGCTTGGTGTGTCTGGCGCTCAACCTACGTCGGATGTGGGTACTGCAAAACTAGAGTTCGACGCGTTTTTGAGGTGCAACGGGCATGCGCGACGCCATCTTTGTGATTATTGCATCAACACTTCACAAAGCTGGCAACCAACATAGGTAAAAATCTTCTCCCAATATTCGTATCATCAAACTCGACCTGCTCAAAACGCTAGTTTCTGCGGCGCAAACTCCTAGCTGTTCCGGTCGTTGACAACCGTCTCGCGACTCGCAGAGAGGGCGTCAGTCGACACGGCGCGAATTGAAGCGCCTAATGTTTAATGATAGACGAAAAAAACTATGTCCAAGTACCGAGTTACCGTAGACACCGGAGGAACGTTTTCTGACTTCGTATTTTTCAACGAAGACACTGGAGAAATCACCATCACCAAAGTCCCGTCGACGCCGAAAGAACCGTTTCAAGCGGTATTGAACGGCGTGAAAGAACTCGTCGATCAGGGCGTGCCAGCGCGCGATGTTTCGTTTTTCTGTCACGGCACGACCGTCGGCACCAACGCGCTGCTCGAAGAAAAAGGCGCCAAGACCGGCCTTTTAGTCACCCAAGGATTTCGCGGTATCTATGAAGTCATGGAGCAAACGCGCGGTTATGGACCCGCCACCTACGATCTCTTTTTCGAAAAACCGCGTTTGCTCGCGCCGCCTTACTACACCGAGGAGATCCCCGAGCGCGTCGATTTTCGCGGCAACGCGCTGCAACCCATCGATGTCGAAGCATCGCGCCAAGCGGTCAAACGGCTCAAGAGAAAAGGCGTCAATTCAGTCGCTGTTTGTTTTCTCTTTTCGTTTTTGAATCCCGCTCACGAGCTCAAGATCAAGGAGATTTTTGCCGAGGAATTTCCCGAAGCGCGGCTTTCGCTCTCCTACGAAGTCTTGCCGCAGATCCGCGAATTCTACCGCCTGAGCACCACTGTTATCAATGCCTACATCCAACCGGTGATGGCGAGCTATCTGAGCCGGCTTGAAACCCGCATGCGCGAGATCGGCGTGAGCACGCCGAAGCTCTACATCATGCAATCCAACGGCGGCGTCTCGACTTTCAAAGGCTCGGCTGAAAAGCCCGTCGCCACGGTGCTCTCCGGCCCCGCCGGCGGCGTGATCGGATCGATGGGCACCTGCGAGCGCGTCGGCATCAACAACATCATCACCTTCGACATGGGCGGCACCAGCTGCGACGTGGCGTTGATTCATCAAGGCAATCCCGTCATCACGACCCAGGGGAAGATCAACATGCGTCCGATTGCCCTGCCGATGCTCGACATTCACACCGTCAGCGCCGGCGGCGGAACCATTGCGCGCATCGACGCGGTCGGCGGCTTGCAAGTCGGCCCCGACAGCGCCGGAGCCGATCCGGGCCCGGTCTGCTACGATCGCGGCGGTGAAAACATCACGATCACCGACGCCAATATCGTCACTGGAGTGTTGGACCCGGACCATTTTCTCGGCGGCCGGATGAAGCTCAACAAAGTCAAGGCGGAAAAACTGCTCGAAGAGAAAATCGCCAGGCCGCTGAAACTCGATTTGCTCGAAGCCGCCGACGGCGTGCTTAAAATCATCAACGTCAAGATGGAGGAAGCCATCAAAGCCGTTTCCTCGGCGCGCGGTTACGATATCCGCGATTTCACGCTAGTTGCTTTCGGCGGCGGCGGTCCGATGCATGCCGGGCGCATGGCGCTCGACCTGGGCATTCCGGCTCTGCTTATCCCGCTCACTCCCGGAGTGCACTCGGCGCTCGGCTTGCTGATGTCGGACGTGAAGCACGACTACGTGCGCTCCAAGCTGGTCGGCTTGCACGATCTCGATCTGGCGGAAATCAATCTATTGTTTGGCCAGCTGATCGATCAGGCCAAAAAAGATTTGCACGGCGAAGGCTTCAAAGACGATGAAATCAAGATCGAGCCCTATCTCGATCTGCGCTATGCCGGCCAGGGTTACGAGCTGACCGTTCCTTGCACCATGCCCCCGCTCACGAAAGAAGATCTGAAAGTGATGCGCCAGCGCTTCGATTCGCTGCACGAGCAGAACTCGGGACACAAAGCCGAAACCGAGCCGGTGGAGCTCGTGAGTTTGCGCTTGATTTCTCTCGGATTGGTGCCGCAGGCCAAGCTCTCGCCGGGAAAGGCCACCGGTCGTAAAGTCGATGAAGCAAAAACCGGGGAGCGGAAGGTTTTCTTCGGCACCGAGCACGGCACGCTCGCGACTGAGATTTACCATCGCGACCGGCTCGAGCCCGGACACCGTCTCACGGGCCCGGCCATCGTCGAACAGTTAGACACGACCACGGTTATTCACCCCGAGCAGGAAGCGACGGTGGACGAGTATCGGAATATCATCATCCGCGAAAAGAAGTGATTGTTCTTAACGGTGGAACCATTGGAACGACTGGAACAATTGAAACTGTGACGGTAATGTTCCAAACGTTCCAGGCGTTCCAATCGAAGCCAGAGGTTATATGTCACCCGTCGATCCCGTAACCCTTCAAGTCATCCAGGCCCGGCTCGCCGGCATCGTCCAGGAGATGCAGAACTCGCTGTTCCGCACCGGCTACTCGACGATCATCCGCGAGTCGCAGGACGCCAGCTGCGCGATTTTGAATCGCCAGGGAGAAGTCGTCGCCCAGCACGTCGTATTGCCGCTCCATATGGGCGCGTTCCCGGCTTGCGCCGCGGGAATTCTGAAAAACTACAGCGCCGCCGAGGTCCACGAGGGCGACGCATTCATCACCAATCATCCCTACCTCGGCGGTAGCCCCCATGCGCCCGACATGGCGGTGCTCTCGCCGATCTTCTACCAAGGCGAATGGGTCGGCTTCGCCGCCAACCTGGCGCACAAGAGCGATATCGGCGGCCCCGTGCCGGGGAGCTGCTGGAGCCAGGCGCGCGAGATCTACCAGGAAGGTCTGCATGTGCCGCCGATCAAATACGTGCAGGCTTACAAAACCAGCAAAGACATCGAAGCGCTGCTCGGCTGCAACAGCCGAACGCCGGAGCTTGTCGTCGGCGACCTGCGCGGTCAGGTCGGCGCGGCGCGCCTGGGCGAGAGGCGCTTTCAGGAAATGATGGAGCGCTACGGCAAGGAGACGATCCGCGACTCTTTCGAGCAGCTCTTTGCGCTCACCGAAGCCAAAGTACGCGCGGAAATCGCGTCATGGCCCGACGGCGCCGGCGAAGGCGAGCGCTTCGTTGACAGCGACGGCGTCGAACTCGACAAACCGGTGCGCCTGCATGTGCGAATCGAAAAGAAAGGCGACCGATTGCTCTTCGACCTCACCGGCTCGGCCGATCAGACCAAAGGGCCGGCGAATATCCGGCCCACCATCGTCCGCGCCGCCTGCTGCTATCTGCTCACCTGCCTGGTCGATCCTGCTCTAGCGATCAACTACGGCCTGGCCAAGTGCATCGATATCAAAGTCCGCGAAGGCAGCGTGGTCAATCCGCGCTTTCCCGCGCCGGTAAACACGTACAATCCGACCGTCCACGCGCTGGTCGAATCGCTGCTCGAAGCATCGAGTCAGATCACGCCGCATAAGAAGGTCGGCGACGGTTGCAGCAGCCGTTCGATCATCATCGGCGGACGCAGCAACAAGACCGGCAAAGGCTACGTGCAATATGAGATTTTTGGCGGCGGCTCCGGCGGGCGCAGCGGCAAAGACGGTGTCTCCGGCACCAACGTGAATCAATCCAACGCCAAGATCGCGCCCATCGAAATCATCGAGTCGGAGTTTTCCACCCGGGTCAGACGCTTCGAGTTGATTCCCGACTCCGGCGGCCCGGGCAAGTTCCGCGGCGGCTTGGGCTTCGTGCGCGAGTACGAAGTGCTCGACAACGACGCGCGCTTCTCGCTGCGTTCGACCAAACACACGGTCGCGCCCAAAGGCATCGACGGCGGCATGGACGGCAAGACCGGATTGTGTACACTGAATCCGGGCAAAGCCGGGGAGCGAGTCATCCCGTCGCGCTACTCCGATCACGTGCTTCACCCCGGCGAAGTCTTTAGTCTCGAAACACCCGGAGGCGGCGGCTTGGGCGATCCGCTCGAACGCGAGCCGCAAAGAGTGCTCAACGACGTGCGCAACGGCTATGTCACCCGGGAGAAGGCGCGCGAAGTCTTTCACGTCGCCGTTGACGCGGTGGACGGCGATTTCGTGCTGAACGAAGCAGAGACGCGCGCCCTGCGGGGTGAGACCCGAGGATAGAGAATAGAAGATCGAGGATCGCTATCCTCCATTCTCAATCCTCGATCCTCTTGATTGACGTACCGAAATCGATCGTCTATGACCGCCGTCGACCCCATCACCCTCCAGGTCATCCAGGCGCGCCTGGCCGGCATCGTCCAGGAAATGCAGAATTCGCTCTTCCGCACCGGCTACTCGACCATCATTCGCGAGTCGCAGGACGCCAGTTGCGCGATCTTAAATACCCGCGGCGAAGTGGTGGCGCAGCATGTCGTTCTGCCGCTCCACATGGGCGCATTTCCCGCCTGTGCCGAAGCGATTCTGAAAGCTTTTCCGCCGAATGAGATCTCCGAAGGCGACGCTTTCATCATCAACCATCCCTATCTCGGTGGCAGCCCGCACGCGCCGGACATGGCGGTGCTGTCGCCAATCTTTTTCCAGGGCGAGTGGGTCGGTTTCGCGGCAAACCTCGCTCACAAGAGCGACATCGGCGGCCCTGTTCCAGGAAGCTGCTGGAGTCAGGCC
>JBOHVN010000198.1:0-33440 GCA_050735675.1 Binatia bacterium
TTACCGTGGCGTTGGGAATGTCGATGCCGACTTCGATCACCGTGGTAGCGACGAGAATGCCGAGTTTGCCGTCACGGAACGATCGCATGATTTGGTCGCGCTCCTCCGTCTTGAGCCGGCCATGAACAAGACCGACGCCGAAATCTTTGAACAAAGTCTGGCGCATTTTGTCGGCCATCTGCGTGGCATCGCGCACCTGCTGGAGCTGTTCCGAAGCTTCGACCAGCGGCAAGACGACGAAAGCCTGGTGACCGCGCTTTAGTTCGTCGAGAACGATGGAGTAGACCTGGCGCCGCTCACGCTCGCTGAACACTTTGGTCTGAACCGGAGTTCTCCCCGGCGGCATTTCATCGACGAAGGAAACTTCCATGTCGCCGTATAGCACCATGGCGAGACTGCGCGGGATCGGTGTCGCGCTCATGAGCAGCATATGTGGCTGTGGACTCGACTGAGACTCGCTGCGATCGACCAGGCGCTGCAACGAGAGGCGCTGCAAGACGCCGAAGCGGTGCTGCTCGTCAACCACGCCCAAGCCCATGAGCGGCGCGCGCACCTCCTGCTGGATCAAGGCGTGCGTACCAACAATGAATGAAATATCCCCTCGGGCGATACGCTCGAGCATGGACTTCTTCTCTTTTGCCGGTGTTGCGGCCGTAAGCAGCGCCGATGAGACTCCCAGGTCGCCGGCGAACTTTTGCAAATTGCGGTAATGCTGCTCGGCGAGAATTTCCGTGGGCGCCATCCAAAGCGCTTGCCGGCCATGCTCGATGGCAGTCAATGACGCCAACCAGGCAACCACCGTCTTCCCCGATCCGACATCGCCCTGCACCAGGCGCTGCATCGGTTGCTCCTCCGCCATGTCGCTTTCGATTTCGCCGAGCACGCGCTGCTGCGCGCCGGTGAGCTTGAACGGCAACAGCTGGCGCATCCGCGCGCGCAAAGCGGCGCGAGGCGCATCAAAACGGATCGCCGGGCTCCGGGCACGCGATCTTTTGCGCAGGCCCAAGCCCAACTGTAGATAGAATAGCTCGTCGAAGATGATCGTCCGATGCGCCATTGACGATGAATTGTTCAACCAGCCGAGATCGGCATCGAGCGGCGGGTCGTGCAGATATGCCAGCGCCGCGCTTGGAGCGATCAGTCCCTGCCGTTTGATGATTTCTTGCGGCAGACCATCGGGGAGATGATTGCCGTATTCTGTCAATGCTTGAGTTACCCAACTGCGTAACCGCGAGAGAGACAAGCCGGCGGGATGAACATAAACCGGCAGTATCCGTTGCGCCTGCCCATCGTCGTTGTTGTCGATGACTTCGAAATCAGGATGAACCAGGCGCAGGCGGCCATGCATGCTCGGCTCGAGTTTGCCGTGAACGAGCAGCGTTTGACCTTTGGCGAGACCGGCGATCAAGAATTTTGGCGCGCGATACCAAACCAGATCGATACTACCCGTATCGTCCTGCAAAATCGCGAGCAGCATTTGACTGCGCCGGCGCGGGATGTATTTGCTTTGTAGCCCTATCAAACGACCGATGAAGCTTGACGCCTCGCCGCGGGCGGCGGCGGAGATTTTGTTGATCTGCCGACGGTCTTCGTAACGAAACGGGAGGTGGTACAGCAGATCGCCGACGGTCTTGATTCCGAGAGATTCCAGTTGGTCGGCGCGCTTGGGTCCAACACCGCTTAAAAATTGGATCGGGGTGTTAAGCGCGCGCAAACTCGCGCGTACGCTGGAAGGTCGATCGGGGCTTTTCGCGCGCTTGTCAGGAGAAAGACCGGCAGTTTTCACGCAACTCTCTACGGCAAGGACGGCGTTTGGTAATCTTGCAACGCATGCACGTCGAACTCGCGTTGCTCCAAATACTCGATCCCTTCGGCGGCGGCTTCGGCGCCGGCCATGGTCGTAAAGTACGGCACCTGGTAGTCCAAAGCATACCGCCGGATCTGATAAGAAGCCGCATGCGAGTGGGCATCTTGCGGCGTGTTGATGACCATCGCTACCTCGCCTTTTTTGATTTGGTCGCCGATGTGGGGGCTGCCTTCTTGGATTTTGTTGACCATTTCTGCGGCAATGCCGCGGGCTTCGAAAAAAGCCGCGGTGCCGCGGGTCGCGACGATCGTAAATCCGATGTTATGCAGTTTTTCCGCGATCGCGGTGGCGCTAGGCTTGTCTTCGTCGCGCACGCTGATGAAAACCCGCCCGGCCTGCGGCAGACGCATGCCGCCACCCAACTGGGCCTTGGCAAACGCAATCCCGAAGGAGTTGTCGATGCCCATGACTTCGCCGGTGGATTTCATTTCCGGACCGAGCAAGGTATCGACGCCGGGAAATTTGTTGAACGGGAAGACCGCCTCTTTAACCGACACATGCGCCGGTCGCACTTCGCGCGTCAGGCCGAGATCTTTAAGCTTTCTTCCAACCATGATGCGCGCGGCGATTTTCGCCAGCGGCACGCCGATCGCTTTGCTGACAAAGGGAACGGTACGGGACGCACGCGGGTTGACCTCGAGAACAAAGACAGTGCTTCCCTGCACGGCAAACTGCGCGTTCATCAAGCCGCGGACGTTAAGCGCTTTCGCTAAAGCGGCCGTGTGGCGGCGAATCTCGTCTTGGATCTCCGGTCCGATCGATTTCGGCGGCAAGCTGCACGCGCTGTCGCCGGAATGAACCCCGGCGCGCTCGATATGTTCCATGATCCCGCCGATGACGTAATCCTCGCCGTCGCCCAGCGCATCCACGTCGATTTCGATAGCGTCGTCGAGAAATTTGTCGATCAGCACCGGATGCTCGGGCGAGGCGGACACGGCATTAGTCATGTAATTTTTCAACGCGTCGCCGTCGTAGACGATTTGCATCGCCCGCCCGCCAAGAACGTAGGAAGGTCGAACCAAAACCGGATAACCCAACCCCGACGCGATCCTAAATGCTTCGTCGAAAGAGCGGGCGATGCCGTTATCGGGTTGCTTGATATCGAGGCGCTTGAGCAGCTCGGCGAACCTCTCACGGTCCTCCGCCAGATCGATGCTGTCGGGCGAGGTGCCGATGATCGGCACACCGGCGCGCTCCAGCGGCAGCGCCAGTTTGAGCGGCGTTTGCCCGCCGAACTGAACGATCACACCGTCGGGTTTCTCGCGATCGACGATGTTCATCACCTCTTCCATCGTCAGAGGCTCGAAGTAGAGTTTATCCGAAGTGTCGTAATCGGTGCTGACGGTCTCCGGATTGCAATTGACCATAATCGTTTCGCAATCCTCTTCCCGGAGGGCGAAGGCGGCATGCACGCAGCAATAATCGAACTCGATGCCTTGACCGATCCGGTTCGGGCCGCCGCCCAGAATCATTATTTTTTTTCGTGCCGTCGGCTTCGATTCATCCTCGCCTTCGTAGGTCGAGTACAGATACGGCGTGAACGCTTGAAACTCCGCGCCGCAGGTATCGACGGAATTGAAAACGGCCTCCACGCCTTTTTGCTTCCGCGTGCCGCGAAACTCTGTCTCTTCGATGCCGATCAGCCTGGCGATGCGCGCATCGGAGAAACCCATCTGTTTCCAACCGCGCAATAGATTAGCTTCGAGCGCTGAAAGTTTTCCGCTGAAGCCGGCGATTTCGCCATCGACGGCGATGATTTCGCGGATTTTTTCCAGAAACCACGGGTCGATCGCCGAGAGCTGGTAAATTTCCTCTGCCGACATGCCGAGCCGGAACGCATCGCCGATGTACCAGAGGCGTTGGGCATTGGGCTGCTTGAGTTTTGCGCGGACAATTCCTAAGGACGCTTGCCGATTTCCTTCAGACAAATCGACTTTCGGCTCGAAACCGAACGAACCGGTTTCCAACGAGCGCATCGCTTTTTGCAACGATTCCTTGAAGGTGCGCCCGATGGCCATCGCCTCGCCTACCGATTTCATCTGCGGCGTCAAGATATCCTTGGCCTGGGGAAACTTTTCGAACGTAAAGCGCGGGATTTTCACCACGACGTAATCGATGGTCGGCTCGAAGCATGCCGGCGTTTCGCGTGTGATGTCGTTGCGGATCTCGTCGAGCGTGTAGCCGACGGCGAGCTTGGCGGCGATTTTAGCGATCGGAAACCCCGTCGCCTTGCTGGCCAGCGCTGAGCTGCGCGACACCCGCGGGTTCATTTCGATCACGACCATGCGCCCGTCCCGCGGATTGACGGCAAATTGGATGTTCGACCCGCCGGTATCCACGCCGATCTCCCGAATGACTCTTAGGGATGCGTCGCGCATGATCTGATATTCTTTGTCGGTCAGGGTTTGCGCCGGCGCGACGGTGATCGAGTCGCCGGTATGGACACCCATCGGATCGAAGTTCTCGATGGAGCAGATGATCACCACGTTGTCCTTGTGATCGCGCATCACTTCGAGCTCGAACTCCTTCCAGCCGAGCACGGATTCTTCGATCAGGACTTCATGCACCGGCGATATGCTCAACCCGGCTTGAACGACATCTTTGAATTCCTCCGGCGTGTCGGCGAAATTGCCGCCGCTGCCGCCCAGAGTTCGCGAGGCGCGAATAATCACGGGGAAGTTGAGACGTTTCTGAATGCGCATGGCGTCGCGCATGCTGCGCGCATAGCCGCTGCGCGGGAGATCGAGGCCGATGCGGCGCATCGCTTCTTTGAACAGATCGCGGTCCTCAGCTTTTTTAATCGATTCGATCTTGGCGCCGATCATCTCAACGCCGTAGCGCTCGAGAATCCCTTTCTCGGCGAGATCGATGGCCAGGTTGAGCGCCGTTTGGCCGCCGAGCGTCGGCAGGATCGCGTCGGGCCTTTCCTTGGCGATGATCTTTTCGACCACGTCGGTGGTGATCGGTTCGATGTAGGTGCGCGCGGCAAAGCCCGGGTCGGTCATGATCGTCGCCGGATTCGAGTTGACGAGAATGACGCGATAGCCCTCTTCTTTGAGAGCTTTCAGCGCTTGCGTGCCGGAATAGTCGAATTCGCAGGCTTGGCCGATAATGATCGGTCCCGCGCCGATGAGCAGGATCGATTGAATGTCTGTCCGTTTAGGCATGAATGGTTACGCGCCTCGATGCTTTGCCATAATGTCGGTGAATCGTTTGAACAGGTAGCCGGCATCGTGCGGGCCGGGCGAAGATTCCGGATGATACTGCACGGAGAAGATCGGTAACTCGCGGTGCGCCAATCCCTCGACTGTGTTGTCGTTCAAGTTCAGATGGGTCACTTCGGCGGCGCCCTTGAGCGAATCCGCGTCCACGGCAAAGCCGTGATTTTGCGCCGTGATTTCAACTTTGCGCGTGGTCAGATCCATCACCGGCTGATTGCCGCCGTGATGGCCAAACTTGAGCTTGAACGTCTTGCCGCCGAGCGCGAGCCCCATGATTTGATGGCCGAGACAAATCCCGAATATCGGTTTTTTGCCGATCAGCTTCTGAACGTTCTCTTTGGCGTAAGGCACGGCGTCGGGATCACCGGGACCGTTGGAGAGAAAAAGACCGTCGGGATTCATCGCCAAGACCTCCTCGGCTGGAGTCGCCGCCGGCACGACTCTCACCCGGCACCCCGCTTCGGTCAGATTACGCAGGATATTGAACTTGATGCCGTAGTCGTATGCGACGACGAAAAAAGCCGGCGAGCGGAATGTGCCCTTGCTTTTTCGTTTCGCCGCCGGCTTTGCGGGATCGCGCGCCTTGTAGCCGCCGTCGAACTCCCACATCCCCTGGTTCCAATCGTATGCTTCGGCGCAGGTGACATGGCGCACCAGATCTTTTCCGACCATTCCCGGCGCAGCTTGTGCTTTGGCAACCAGCTCTTGCGCATTATCCGTCAAAGTCGAGATCACGCCCTCTTGCGATCCATGATCGCGCAAGTGGCGCACCAGCGAGCGCGTATCGATGCCTTGAATACCGACGATGCCGTTGGCGCGCATGTACTCGTGCAGCGGTTGCGCCGCGCGCCAATTGCTCGGCCGGGCCGTGTAATTCTTGACGATAAACCCATTCACGAAAGGTTTGCGCGATTCGACGTCCTCGGCATTGACGCCGATGTTGCCGATCTCCGGATAGGTCATGGCCACCAGCTGTCCATTGTAGGATGGATCGGTGAGAATCTCCTGATACCCGGTCATGCTGGTGTTGAAGACCACTTCGCCGATCACCTCGCCCTCGGCGCCGAACCCGGTTCCTGCGAAAATTATCCCGTCAGCTAATGCCAAAATCGCTTTCATGGATTTATTTTATCGCCCGTTGTGGGTCGCGCGGCGGCTTGCGTTCTTCCCTCGCTCGGATTGACGATCGAGTAGATCACCACTTGATCGGGCTCGTCCGCATCGAGCTCGCGCAGCCTAACCCGCACGCGATCTTGCTCGGAGCTCGGAATATTTTTGGCGACGTAATTGGGCTTGACTGGAACCTCCCGGTGCCCGCGGTCGATTAAAACCGCCAGGCGCACCGACTGCGGCCGCGCCGAGCGGAAAATGATACTGAGCACGTTCTTAACCGTGCGGCCGGTGAATATCACATCGTCGACGAGGATGACCTCGCGGTCTCTTAGATTGAGCGGGCCGGCGTCGCAATCGGCGGGCGATATTCGTCTGAGTTCCTCTCCCGATCCATAGATCTCGACCTCGCCCACTTCAGGTTTGCGGTTGCAACGCTTTTCAATTTCCGCCGCCAAGCGCTGTGCAAGCTGCGATCCGGCGCTGCGCACGCCGAGTATCAGCAAACGATCCGGGTCGCGACAGTCGCGTAAAATTTGCGTGCTCATTTCCGCCAGGGCGTTGCGTATCTCGGCTTCGTCCATCAGCACGCGCTGCGTCCCGCTCTTGAACGGTTCGTAGCCAAGCTCTTCGGCTTCTTTGATCGAATCGAAGAGCGCCAGTTCGCCTTTTCTTAGCCAGTCGTTGAGAGTCGGCGCGAGCGCGCTGTCGAAAAAATAATACCGTTTAGATTTCACGTTACCGGCGAATTGCACCTTAAACCGATGGTCACAATACGGGCACGTCAAAATCAGCGCGTCGTCTTGTCCCGGGGTGCGAAGCTCAAAGAGCCTGGCGCTCGAAACCGGCTCCTTCAACGTCACGCAATTCGGATTGCGGCATTGCGGACCGAACCGTTCCGGGCTTTCGTACGCAATGGTTTGACGGCTTATAGCAGCTCGCTTTTGCGCGCGCCGGTCGAACAAAAACTTGAGCAGCGCCATCCGTACCGGCACGCCGTACGCCGCCTGCTTAAAATAGATGCCCCGGCGGTCTTTATCAACTTCGGGCGATAGTTCGTCGACGCGCGGCAGAGGATGCATGACGACGGTATCTTGAAAGCGCTGCGCGCGCAGAAAATCCGGCCCGATCGTCGGATAACCGCTGTCGGTGGAGCCGTCTTTCATGCGCTCCTTCTGTTTTCGCGTCATATAAAACGCATCGTAGCGCAGTCCCGTCGCCATGGTGTTAAGCTGGGCTTGGATCACCTGATCGACTTGCGTAAACAGCGCCAACTGGTGCGGCTGCTTGGGCGTGAGATAAAGAGCATCGGTTTCCGTCACGACCGCGCCAAGGTCGTCCGCCGCCACCGGCGCCAAGGCATAACCGTAATCTCGTTCGAGGCACTCGAGCACGTACTGCGGCAAAGCCATACCGTTCGCGGCCAAGGTCACGACGTTGGCGCCGAAACGCGCCAGCGCGTAAACCAGCGAGTGAATCGTCCGGCCGTTCTTCAGGTCGCCGCATAGCACAACGGTTAAGCCTTTGATCTCGCCTTTCTCTTTGCGCAGCGTATAGAGATCGCACAGCGTTTGGGTTGGATGCTCGTGGCTGCCGTCGCCGGCGTTGACCACCGGAACGTCAGCTTGTTCGGCCATCGCTCGCGCCGCGCCGTCCCAATGGTGGCGCACGACTAAAATATCGGCGTAGCTTGAAACGACCTTGGCCGTGTCGGCGATCGTTTCGCCTTTGGCCGTCGACGACGCTTTCATGTCCGAGCAGCTGATCACCGACCCGCCCAGCCGCTGCATCGCCGATTCGAACGACAGCCGCGTTCGCGTGCTCGGTTCGTAAAAAAGCGTCGCCATGATCTGGCCGACGGCGGGCTTGTCGGCGCGCAGATTCTCGGCGTCATCGGCCAACGCAAAAATTTCCTCAATCTCTTCGTTGGTCAGATCTGCGATGGAAATTAAACTACGCATGGTTGCTCGGTTTTTCGTTAGCTCGCGCCGCGTCCGCGCCAATCGACCAAGGTCACCTGATCAATCCCGTCCAACTCCACCAAGCGCACGTTGACGCGTTGTCCTTCGCCGGCATCGATATTTTTACCGACGATGTCAGCCCGGATCGGCAGCTCGCGGGCGCCGCGATCGACTAAAACGGCAACGAAAATTCGTTTGGGCTGGCCGAGACGTTCGACCGCTTCCAGCGCCGCCCGTATCGTGCGCCCGCGATAAATCACGTCGTCGATCAAGATAACGGTTTTTTCGTCGACCGCGGCTTCAATCTCTCCCAGCGGCGCGCTTGGCGTCTCGGCTCTATCGTCGCGAAATGGCCTAACGTCGATAACCGCAACCTGCGGTGTCGACTTGCCAAATTCCTCGATGGTTCGAGCCAGTCGCCGCGCAAGGTGGACGCCGCGCGAACGGATGCCGATCAACACCAGCGCGTTCGGGCCCGCGCACTTTTCGACGATCTCATGCGCCATACGGCGAATGACCCGGCTGAGATCGGCCTGCTCCAGAACAATTTGCTTTTGCTCCGCCATGGATAAAAAAAGACCCTCCCGGTTTACCGGGAGGGTCTTCCTGTACGATTGAACCGCCCTAAAATTTCGTTCATGTCCTTTTCCGATCTCACAGAATCGGTTTAAAAGGTTGATGTAAAATTAATATCGCGAGAGCCAAACAAAGTCAAATTATTAATAATAACGCCGCAGGTAGTGGTTCACTAGCTCAAGGTCTCTCACTTCGTCAGACTGTGTGAAAACTACGTTCATGGTTCGACGGAGCTCACCACAAACGGGGGTCGCGTCATTGAAGTTTGAGCACTTAGCCGTTCGCCCTGAACCCGGTCGAAGGGCTCCGATAGAGTTTTCACACAGTCTGTCGTTCGAGATGACAGAACCCTTGTTTGTTGTCATTCCGAGCGCAAAGCGAGGAATCTTTCGCGGCGTGAAAATTCGTGGGCCACTCTAACTGAACCACTACCACGCTGCAGCAAGCTACGGGGAATTCACCCCACAGAGATTGAATTACACTTAGACTTTCAGCTCGACGATCTTCGCCCTGATTGTTTTGCCACGCATGTTCAGGCGCGCCACGGCCACCGGCAGTTTGAATCGCCTCGGGCCGGCGCTGCCCGGATTGATAAACAAGACTCCATCCCTGGTTACCACGCCGGCCTTATGCGAATGGCCGCTTACCACGATTCGAAAGTCGGCGCTTAGATCGCGCTCGATTTCGTTCACGTTGTGGATCATCTGAATCCGCAGGCCGTTGACTTTCAAATTCACGATTTCGGGAAGCTTCTTCGCCCACGGTTCCCGGTCGTTGTTGCCACGGATGGCGATGACCGGCGCGATCGTCTCGAGCCATGTCAAAACCTCAGGCTTGCCGATATCGCCGGCGTGGAGAATTATTTCGGAACCCTTTAACTCAGCTAAAGCCTCCGGTCGCATCAGGCCGTGGGTATCAGATATCAGTCCAATCCGCCCCGACTTCACCGTCAGTTCTTTGTGGCGAACCAAGAACACTGGTTTGATTTAGCTTGATTCCCGCCCTGGCGCAATTCTATAGTCATCGTGCCGGATGGAGGTCGTATGTTCCCACATTTAAAGGGATTCAATTTGCGGCAATGGATCGATGAGAACCGCGGCAATTGGGGCCAACGCCGGGTCATGTGGCAGGACTCTGACTTCATTGCCTTCGTCACGCGCGGCCCGAATCGGCGCAAGGACTTTCATATCAATCCCGGCGACGAGATCTTTTATCAGCTTGAAGGCGAGCTGAACCTGTATTATCTCAAAGACAACAGGCAGGAACTTGCAGTGCTCCAGCCCGGCGACATTCTGCTGTTGCCCAGAAACACACCGCATTCGCCGCGGCGCGCGGACGGCTCCTGGACTTATGTGGTGGAACGCCAGCGCGGCAAAGACGAGATCGACCGCTTTATCTGGCCATGCGAAAATTGTGGCAGCAAACTTTATGAGACCGAAGTGCGTTTCGACGACCCGGGAGACGCGGTGAAAACCGCGACGGATTCGCTCAGAAGCGATCCGGCACTGGCAACGTGCAAACAGTGCGGTCAAGTGCTGGAACTTTGATCGGCGATGGAACTGGCGATCCGTCAATCTTCTTCGCGCCGAATTCCCGCAAGCATGCTACGTTCAAACCCCCTCCTGTCATTCTCCCCCGCGACCGCGGGGTGGAACGAGGTGGGGGCTGGAACGATTGGAACGTTTTAAACGACTGGGACCAAGCCGGAGATCAATGACTTCAACTACTGAGGGCGCTGCTTGGCTTGCAGCGCGCGCCAAACCTTCGGCGGTGTCAGCGGCAGTTCTTGAATGCGTACGCCGACCGCGCGCGCGACCGCATTGGCGACGGCCGAAGCCACCGGCAACAGGCCTCCCTCGCCAATCCCCTTCGAACCGAACGGTCCCGGGCCGTTGCCGTTTTCAATGAGAATCGTGTCGAGCTTTGCCGGCAAGTCATCGAAGCGCGGCACGCGATAATCGACCAGATTGCCGTTGAGCAATTGGCCGTCTTCGTAGACCATCTCTTCCATCAGCGTGTGACCGATGCCGAACAGAACGGCGCCCTCGTCTTGGCCGATACATTGCTCGGGGTTGATGGCTTTGCCGGCGTCGCACGCCGAGACGTAGTTTAGCAACCGAATGACGCCGGTGTCCGGGTCGACTTCGACTTCAACGCCGCCCCAACCGACTTCCCAGAACGTCGTCGTCGAACCCAACACCGCCTTGGGATTGCGCTTGTCTTTGTAGAGTCCTTTTCCGATGATTTCCCCGGCTTTACTACCGAAGAAATCAACGATCACTTTGCCGAATGAAATAGCCGGGCGTTCACCGACGACGACTTGGCCGTTATGCAACGTGAAACTGTCGACCTTCTGTTTAAGAATCTTGGCAGCGCATTGCAGCAGTTGCTTTCGGACGTCCTGAGCCGCGCGCAAGACCGCCGTTCCCATGACAACCATCGAGCTGCTTGCGCTGGTGGAAATATCGTAGGGCGTGACATCGGTATCGAGTTGCGCCACGGTAATTTGCTCCAGCGGCAACGAAAGCTCTTCGGCGACCACCTGGCTCAACGCGGTTCGCGGCCCTTGCCCGATTTCGACGGTTCCGGTGAGTAACACGACGCTGCCATCGGATGACATTTTGACCGTGGCCCCGGCGACTTTGTAGGTGCCACCGGCGTCTTTAATGCAGCAACTGATCCCTTTAGCGCGATTGGGCAGCGAAATTTTTTCATTCCAATTGATGGCGTCGGCGACTTTGAGCAGGCCTTCTTCCAAATCGCAGTCCACTGGGGTGTCACCGGCCGTGTAGATATCGCCCTTCTTGAGAAGATTCTTTAAGCGAAATTCCAGCGGATCGAGGCCGAGCCGCTCGGCGATCATGTCCATCTGCGACTCGTAGGCCCAGGTGACTTGCAGCGCGCCGAAGCCGCGAAAAGCCCCTGCCGGCACTGTGTTGCTATAGACGCCGTAGGCCTCGACTTTAGCATAGGGAATCTTGTAGGGACCGAGAGCGCGATAGGCCGCCTTCTGCGTCACCCTTGGGCCCGCGTCGGCGTAGGCGCCGGTGTCCATGTAAACTTGGCATTCGCGGGCGATCAGCTTGCCGTCCTTGGTGACGCCGGTCTTGACGGTGACACGCGCGGGATGGCGCGTCACGGTCTTGAAGCTTTCGTTAACTGAGAGTTGCAGTTTTACCGGCCGGCGGGTCATCCAGCTAAGCGCCGCCGAAATCGGCTCGGCCTTGACGTAAAGCTTGCCGCCGTAACCGCCACCGACGTAGGGCACGATAACGCGCACGCGGCTGAGCGGCAGTTTAAAAATCACCGCCAGATGATCGCGTAAAGTGAACGGGTCCTGGCAGGATGCCCACACCGTCAGCTTCTCGCCGTCATAGTAGGCGACGTTATTGTGCGCTTCCAGAGAATAGTGCTGCACCTTCTGAAAGCGAAACGTATCTTCGAAGACGTGATGCGCTTTAGCGAAGCCTTTATCAACGCTCTCCCGGCCAAAAGTCAAGTAGTAACAGATATTGGTGCCGTTAAATCGTTCCGGTGCGCCATAGACCGAACCGCGCAGCTCGGCGCGCGCGACACCGGCGTCGTGCACCAGCGTGGCGCCTGGGGCCGTGGCGTCTTCCAGATTGGTGATTTTCGGCAGCTCATCGTATTCGACTTCGATCAGCTCGAGCGCCTGCTCCGCCGTTGCCGCGTCATCGGCCAGTACCGCGGCGACCGGATCGCCGACGTAGCGCACTTTGTCGACCGCGACGATGGATTGATCCTTGTAAGTCGCGCCGTACTTGTAATTAAAGGATTGAATATTGTCGCGAGTCAGCGTCGCAAGGACTCCGGGAAGTTGCTTCGCCCTGGAAGCATCGACTTTGACGAGCCTGGCATGAGCGACCGGGCTCCGCAGTATGCAAGCGTGCGCCATGCCGGGGAGCTGAATATCGCTTGTATAGACGGCTTTGCCCGTGACCTTCTCGACGCCGTCGACTCTATGCGCGCTCGTGCCCGCAATCGAATAGGTTTTCTTCATACTCATGGCTGAAACTAGAAAGAGAAAAGGCCACGGCGCAAGTTTCCACCGTGGCCTTGGCTAGAGCTATTTGCGGATTTTCGGGCTGTCCTTTTCCGGAAAATAGAGATCGCAAAATGGACAATGAAAGTTCATGCCCGACCCGAGCATGTGCGGATTGACAACAAAAATCTTCTTGCAGCTTGGACAAGTTACCTCTACAGCCTGGCCCATCGTTCCTCCTGATTGCCTAAAATCGTGATTGAATCGTTACGCCCAATACGTCGTCCGATCCATCGGAATATGTTGGAGAATCTCGCCCGGCACGTACTCGTCCAATTTGATCCGCGCCATGGCCTCGTCGGGACATTTCGATACCGGCGAAAACGGCCGGTCCAGCGGCTTGGTGGCGTCGACGATCATGCCGGATGTCTTGATCTCGTCGACCAGCGACGGATCCAGGAAATTACCGCGGAACAGCGGCTGGAGGATCGACACCTGGCGGTGCGGCTGCACCCGGGTCGCGATCGCCCACAAGATATCCGTCGGATTGAACACGTCGATGTCATCGTCGAACACGAAGACGTTCTTGGTGTGATCGAAGGTCAAAGCCGCCGCGGCGGCGCGGCCGGGATCGCCTTCCGACATTTTTTTCATCGAGATGAAAACGTTGTAGTGCGCGTGGCGACCCTGCTTACACACCGCCGTTACGCCCGGAACCGCCTCGCGGCAGCGGCGCAGATAGGCGCCTTCGCGCGGCAGATCCATCCAGGGTTTATCGCCTTCCGGCGTGATCACGGACTGATACATGGCGCCGTTGCGGTAGTTGATCGCGCGCACTTCATAGTGAACGCAGGTGGTATAGCGCTGCGGACCGAGGTAGCCGGGCGCTTCGCCGAAGGGTCCTTCGACCACCCGCCCGCCTGGTTTGAGCACGCCTTCGATGACGATCTCAGCGTCGGCAGGGATGAGCAGGTCGTCGCCGAAAGTCTCCGAAGCGCACAAGCGCAAGGGCTCGCCGAGATAGCCGCCGATAACATCGTATTCGCTCACTTCGAACGGACCGCTGTAACAAGCGCCCATATGAAATGCCGGATGGTGGCCGAGCACCGTGGCGACGGGCATGTCGAGGTTATTGTCCTCATAGTCTTTGAATATTTTCCACAGGTGGCGCGGCGAGGCGTAGAGCGCCGTCGAATTCTTCGATTTGACCTCCATCCGATGATAAGAGAGATTATAAATGCCCGACTTGCGGTCTTTGGTGATCGTCGACAAGACGATATACGGGCCGCCATCCATCTCGTGGTGGCGCATGATCGGAATCTGGTAAAGATCCACGTCTTTGCCGACCATGGTGTTTTCCTTGACCGGTGCGTCTTTTTTATTGATGATCGTCGGCTGCAGCCGGTGCTCCTCCATCTCCAAACATCTCTCCGCCATCTGCGGCCGAGTTGCGGCCCGCGGCAGGCCCAGCGCAATCTGAGTCTTGCCCTGCGAAATCTCGCAGTTCATCGTCAGCTTCATCGGTCCGACTTTGCCGTTTAAATTTCGGGGATTGTCGAAAATGATGATCGGAAACTTCTTCTGTGCTCCGAGGTGTTTTATGATCGCGGTGACGTCGTAATTCGCCGGATCGACTTCCTTGGTGATATGGATGACCTCGCCCGGCAGCTGGCGCTCGCATTCCGCAATAAACGTTCTCAGATCCTTCGCCATTTTGGCCTCCTGGCAAATGTATGAAAAATTTTATGCAAAAAGACTTATCCAATGCTCGGAAAATTGTCAATCGAACCGCCCGCGCAAGGGGTGGTTTTACGCGAAGATAATCGTTTTGTTGTGTGCAAAAATAATCTTTTTTCGAGGACGAGCGTGACCGCCTTTGCCAAACGGTCCGCTCTCCAGTTTATCGGTAAATCCCCTCAAGTATGACACTCGCGGAGATAAACCGACGGGATTACAGAGGCAGGCGAATCTGTCTTTGGGAGGCGGGAGCGACCATCTCACCGCCGCCGGGAGCGGTAGGTGGAAGGGCGGATGAGGGAAGCGCTATCTGCGCACCGCAAGAGCGAATGTCGCTCGTGGACTCGGGCCACAGCCGTCAATTCAGTCCGAACATTCTCATCGCGTTGCCGCCGAGCACTTTTTCCTTGTCCACTTCCGATAAGTTCTTCATTCGTTTGACGACGTCGACGGTGCGCGGCCAGGTGGCGACGGCATCGCCATGGTCGAAATCGCTGCCGATGATGATGTTATGATTACGCCAGCCGTTGACCGTGTCGGCCAGATAAGACTCCCACGACACCGCGGCGATATAGAATTGATCGAAGTATTCGCTTGGCGCCTTCTTGATTCCTTTCTTGCCTTCGAAGAATTGCTGCACGGCGACGGAGATGCCCGCTTGGCCGGGCGTATGCGCATTGAGAGTCGCCATGGTCCACGGCACCCAGCCGATACCGCCTTCGAAAAAACCCAATTTCAAGGTCGGGAAACGGTCCAGAGTACCGCTGAAGATCAGCCGCGCGGCGCTGACCATGTAGGTCAAAGGAAATCCCAGCGCGGTTGGAAAATGTTGAAATCCTTGATAACGCTCGGCGCCGACCAGCCAGGGGTGGCTGTGCTGCAGTTCGAATACGCGCGCCGCCGGATGAACCAGGACCGGAATATCGAGATCGGCGATTTCTTCGTAGAGCGGAAACAACACTTCATTGTCCAGATCGCCATCGCCCCAGCCGCCGTTGAACTTGACCGCCTTGAGCCCAAGGTCCCTGACCGCGCGCCGGAGCTCTTTGATCGACTCCTTGATGTCCGGTAGGTAGATCCATGCAACGCCGATGAATCGGTCGTCGCCCTGGATATCTTCGGCAACGGTATCGTTGTATGCCCGCGCGAGCTGGCGACCGAGCTCGGCGTCGCACTCGTAAATCAACGGACGATTGTCGGGAATCAAGACTTGAACATCGAACCCGTCCTTCTTCATGAACTCGGCGCGCAGCGAAAGACTCCAGCGCCCTTCTTTGAAGGAGTGGATTTTCTTGCCGTCGCGGTAATAAGTCGCGACTTTCCCCGGGACGACTTCGCCGTAGCGCACCATGTCGCCCTTGTCTTCCACGACTTCGAGGTGGCCGCGCCCCGAATGTTTTACCTTGCCGATGAAACGAAGCGGCCAGTAGTGAGTATCTCCGTCGATATACATTTCTTTTGCTCCTGGTCCTTAAGGACTTTGCTATTGTGAAAGAACGATATCGGGCTGGTCAAAACGTCCCAGGTGCGAGGCGCGCGCAGACTCGGCGAGCGGAGGCGTACTGTTGGAGTACGTTGGAGCGAGACAGTCAAGCGCAACGAAGCAGATGGGCGTTTTCACCGGCCCGTTCACTTCGCTCCATATTTGGCATACAGCTCGTCGATGAAACCGCTTTGATCGAGCTTTTTCATGAAGCGGTCGTCGACCAGGTCTTCCACTTTTACTTTCTCCACCGCCGGGTTGCGCAGTTTCATCAGTCGCTGGACGTTTCTGAGACCAGCCAAACTCGCGTGCGGCTTGCGGTCCAGGCCGGTGATCACGTCTTTGTATCCCTCTTCGGCTTCCTGGTCGTTGATTCTCAAGTAGCGCTTCATGATCGCCATGGCCTTCGGTTTATTCGCCGGGCCGAAAATAAACGCCTCGCTCTCCAACAGGGCTTTGAGCAAATTCTCGAACATCTGTGGATTCTTTTGGATCAAGCTCCCTTTGGCGACGATGCCGACGCTCGATATCGGAATGTTGGCCTTGCCGAGCTCAGCGAGTACCGGGTAACCATTTTGCCGTAGAGTCCGGCTCATGACTCCGTCGAGCACCGTGACATCGATGGTTCCGGCAACCAAGGCTTGAGCCAAAACGGATTGGTCTCCCGCAGCAATCAAGCTGATTTTATCCCGGTTGGGATCGAGTCCGAAATGTTCCAGCGCAAGAATGGCGCCCATCCAGACCGTCCCACCGATGCTCTGCACGCCGAAAATCTTGCCGCGCAGGTCTTCAGGGCTCTTGATGCCTTTGCGCGCGACGACGTCGTAAGTCACCCGGTTCGTGAAAGCCGCGAGTATTTTGAGATCTGATCCGCTCGCCGCCGATCCCAGCACCGCGGTCCCCCCGGTGTAGCCGATCTGGATGTCTCCTGAGGTCAATGCCGCCACGAGAGTCGGCGCCTGACGGATAAAGATCGTGTCGGCCGGGACGCCATACCTGGCAAAAAAGCCCTGCTCCTTGGCGACCCATAGCGGCAGAACCCGGGCGTTCACCGCGGCATGAGCGATGATGCTCTTCGACTGCGCGGATGCCGCATCGAGAGCTTTGACCGGCAGCAGCAACAAATTCAGGAGCGCAAAACACAAGACTCCGTATCTAATCATCGCGTACTCCCTTTCTCGTCTACGATCAGAGTAACCGTCGATATGTAAATCGATTGGCGACTGCTAAAGGCCCAGGCCCAATAGATTGATCGCGTTTTCTCCTAAGACTTTTCTTTTATTCTCCCGCGATATTTTGGTGCTTTTCGCCACCGGGCCGGTCACCTGCCCGGGCTGTGACGAATCCCAGTGCGGCGAATCGGTGGCGAGCACGAGCCGGTCGCCGCCTAAATATTCGACGGCCCATTCGAACAGGCCGTCTTCGAACGGCTCGCAGCCGACATAGACGCTTTGATTGAAAATGTCCGATGGCTTGCGCTTCTGCCACGGCACCAGGTGCGGCAACTTCTCCCAGTGCTCGTCCATGCGCGACAACCACCACGGCATCTGCGACGCGCCGGTTTCGAGGCAAATAATTTTTAGATTCGGGTGCTTTTCCATGACCCCACCACAAAGGTAAACCATCAAGCAGACCATGCTTTCCAGGGTGCGACCGACCATGTGCGAGAAGAAAAAATTCTCAGCGAACCGCTCGTGCCCCAGGGAGCCGGTCTTGGTGTCGTGGAAGATGATCGGCGTGTTGGTTTTCTCCAGCTCGTCGAAGATCGGATCGAAGTACGGGTCCCACCATTCTTTGCCCGGGATCGGCGTCGCTTTGACGTTGAGCGCTTTGCTGCCAAGCTCGCGCGAGCGGTGCAGTTCCTTGACCGCCTCTTGCGGATCTTGCAACGGGATCACGCCCGCCCACATGAGCCGTCCCGGCTGCTGCGACGAGTACCAGTCCATGTAGTTGTTCTGCGCGCGGGCATAGGCCGCGGCGAGATCCGGATCGTCGGCGAACCAGAGAATATCCAGCGCCGGCGAGTTGGGCGACAGCACCGCCACGTCGATGCCGTCCAAGTCCATATTCCGCACCCGGCCCTGCGGCGTGAGATCCGCTTCCGTGACCCATTCCTTCTTTTCGGCCTTTTGCCGCCCGAGCTCCGAACCGATCATGATGCGAGTGCCGATTAGCGTCTTTTTTCGCTCATTGTCTTTCGTCGGCAGCTTACGCGGCAAGAACTCTTTGTACTTCGTCTCAACCGTCTGGTCCCAGCTCTCCAAGTCCCCCACCAGATGACTGTCGAGATCAATCACCTTCATTCCATCAATTGCCATCTCTGAGTCCTCCTCTAGTTCCGATTCAGCGGATTTCTTTCTTAGCGTCGCCTTGAACAATTGGAACGTTTGGAACCCGAATTCACCATCCGAGTTGCTTTTGCGCCGGCCGTACGTAACTCTCATCGGCGTGTGCGCGCTTATCGGTGCCGCCGTCAATCTAATACAACCCGCTTCGATCTGACAAGACGTCGTAACCTCGCTGCTGTAACTTCGCTGCTGCGTAGAGACTGTGTCCTAAGGAGAGAAACCTTCTAGATGTCATGCTGAGCGCGTAGCGAAGCATTTCGCATTATAGTCATCCGAGACGGGATCCTTCGGCTATGCCTCAGGATGACATTGCGACACAGTCTTGTAGTTGGGGTGGTCGTAAGGCCCGGAATGTAGAAAAGAGCGCCGGCCGGAGAGTTGATTCGCTTCCGCCGGCGCCCGATAGCGCGACTTCAGCCGATTGTCTAGAGATTGAGCAGCCTCGCTGCGTTTTCGCCTAAAATCTTGTCCTTCTGCTTGGCCGTGAGATCCGTCCGCTCGCGAATTCCCGACACCGCGTGCGGAAACTCCGAGTCGAAATGCGGATAGTCGGTCGCCATCAAAATGTGGTCCTCGCCGACTTCTCGTAATGACTGCGTCATGTCTCCTTCGTCCGCTTCGCAAGTGAAATAGCAATTGCGCTTTGACGTACTCCGACGGCGGCATCTTGAGCCCGCCGGAGACCTGTGGAAAGTCCTTGGCCCACTCCCAGTCATCATCCATGCGATGCATCCAGTAGAGCGGCCACTCGGCGCTGCACTCGAAGAAAGCCACTTTGAGCTTGGAAAATTTCTCGAACACGCCGCCGAGCACCAGGCCGACCAGAGCGGGCGTGCAGTTCATCACCCGGCCGAGCACGTGGGTCTTGAAGAAGTTGTCGAAACGGTCGGTCACCTCGCCGTTGCTGTTGGGATGGCAGAACAGCGGCACGCCCAACTCTTCGGCCGCCTGATAATAAGGATAAAAAGTCGGATGATCGAGATTACGCCGGCCGATATAGGGCACCAGATGGCTCGCTTTGAAGCCCAGCTCCTTGACGCAGCGCCGCAGCTCGTTGGCCATTTCCTCCGGGCACCCCGCCGGCGCCATGGCAACCGGCAGGAATGTATCTTCGTGCCCCTTGATCAATTTTCTCACCCAGTTGTTGTAAGACTGCGCGCACGCCAGTCCCAGGCCGCCGGCGTTTTCCGTGGCGACGTTGATGCCGGTGGGGAACAGCACCTGCTTCTCGATGCCTTCGCGTTTGATGTCGTTGAAGCGGAACTCCATATCGTGGCCGGCGATCTGGCGCGCGGCGATCTCGCCGTTGCGCCAGCTGACCTTGGGATCATAAATATACGGATGCTTGTGCGCTGCGCGCCCCTGCGGGTCGCCGGGATCGAGCGAGTGCACCCATTTCGTATTATGATTTATGATTTCTGCCTTCGCCGGCCTTTTGCGGAGTGAAACGCGCATAGGGCTCGGGAAGATTGTAAACTTCACCCATGAAGTAACCTTCACGCAAATGAGAATCCAAATCGATAATCATGGCGTCCTCCTCCTGCTTGGGCTCGGTTTACTTCCCGCCTAGCATCGAGATAAACGAGCGGTCAATCAGATCTTCCAGAGTTAATTTCTTCTTGATTCTGCCGGTGCGGAATTCCTCTTCGATCACGACTGGAATGGCTTTTTCGGCGATCTGGCCGTTGAGCGGGAACGAATTGCGGTATTCATCGTAGCCGGCAGGCGCGTAGGCCGGGTCCATCTTGACGTACTTTCTTATGATTTTCACGGCCTCGTCCTTGTTCTCGCGCGTGTACTTGACGCCTCTTTGGAAGGCGCGCAGAAACTTGACCACCTGGTCCTTTTCTTTGGCGAGGTAGGACTCTTTCGCCGCAAAAGTTTCATACGGCCACTCCGGAAAGACTTCCTTGAGGTCGAGGAGCTTGTTGTAGCCTTGCGCCTTGGCGATCTCGGTCACCGGGAACCAGACGATCGATGCGTCCACCCCCTTGGCGGTCAAAGCGGCAAAGCGCGCCGGCGTGCTGCCGATTTGCAGAATCGTCACGTCCTTCTCATCCATGCCGAAATGGCGCAACGTCGCTCGCGTCAAAAAATCCGTTAGCGAACCAAACCGGCTGATCGCAAACCGCTTGCCCTTGGCCTGCTTCATCGACTTGAAATCCGACTGCGAATAGAGTTGGAACGGCATGATATTGCAGATGCCCCAAAAGTTCTTCACGTCAACACCGGCGGCCCGCCCGCCGATGGTTTCGACGAAAGCGCTGCCCAGGATCTGCACGTCGCCGCCGATGAGCGCCTGTAAATTGGTGGCGCCGGCGTTGAACAGGACCAGCAGCACGTCCAGTCCCTCGTCTTTGAAGAAACCTTTGGCCTCGGTAACGTAGACAGGCAAGAAAGCAACGTTCACCGAAGAAAGGCCGACGACGATCCTTGCCGAGCTCTTCGAGGGGGCCATTCCAAATAGGAACAGCATCACCGCGAGCGAAACCAAAATTCGTTTCATTACCATCCTCCTATTCTCTTTGAGCCTATAGTTTCTGGATCACCTTTTCGCCGAACAGCCGCATTGAAGCGAGAATTTCCTCTTGAGGCAAGCCGGGAGTCCAGTCGAATCTGGGCAGCATGTAAGAGACTCCCAGGCGCTCTTCGTATTCATGGATCTGGTCGATGCATTCCGCCGGTGAACCGAGAATGAATCGTCCGTTGGCAGCTTGTCGAACGCCCAGCCAAGCTCACTCGGGTCGTTCATCGCCTCGTTTTGTTTCCACTTGACGTAAATCCCGCGATACAACTGCTCCAGACAGGGACGCGCCTTTTCTATCGCTTCTTTCCTGGTCTTAGCAACAAAAGTTTCGCGAATAATCGGCAATTCCGGCGTGCCGGCTTTATTCGCGCCACTCCACGCGCGCCGGCATAGCTCGATCTGTCGTTGCAGTTCGTCGATGGCCGAGTGCGGTCCGATTAACCAACCGTCGCCAAGTTTCGCGGCGCGCTCTACCGCCGCGTCCGTGTTGGCCGCAAGCCAAATCGGCGGGCGCGGCTTCTGCAGCGGCTTGGGATCGACGCTGACATCCGCGAGCGTGAATGCTTCCCCGCTGAAACTGACGTGATCTTCGGTCCAGAGTCTTTTGATGATCTCCACGCCCTCGGTGAAGCGCTGGAAACGTCGCTTCTTCGTCAGGTTGAAGGCTTTGAGCTCTTCGTCGCGATAGCCCAAACCGAAAGCGGCAAAAGATTTCCCCGCGTTCAGAACATCCAGGCTCGCCAGCTCGCTGGCCACGGTCACCGGATGGCGCAGGCCGAGAAGCATCACCGCAGTGCCCACGGCGCAATGTTTCGCTTCGGCGCATAATCGTGCGAGCGCGGGAACTTGATTGAGCCGCTGCAATCCGGGGATATTATAATGATCACCCATCGAGAACGCGTCAAAGCCGACGGCGTCGGCCACGCGCGCCTGCTCGATCAAGGTCGGCATCAACGATGCGCCGGGTTTTTCGATCGAGACCTGGGGATTGAGCTGGACGCAGAATTTCATGGGGCTCTTTTTCACTGAGTCTTTTTCAATGCGCGCCACACTCGTTCAGGAGTCAGCGGCAGCCCGCGCACTCTCACGCCCGTCGCGCGGTAGAGCGCGTTGCCGACGGCCGGCGCGACCGAAACGATGCCCGATTTGCCCATGCCTTTGGCGCCGTAGGGACCGGGACCGTCTTCGTTCTCGACTAAACACGACTCAAAATGATCGGGCAAATCGGTAAATCGCGGCACGCGGTAGTCGATCAGGTTGGCATTGAGCGCTTGGCCCTGTTCATAGACTAGAGATTCAAACAGCGTGGCGCCGAGCCCTTGGATCGCCGCGCCTTCATCCTGTCCTTCGGCCTGCAGCGGATTAATCGCCTTGCCGACGTCGGCGACGGTGATGTAGCGGTCGATCTTGGTCTCGCCGGTGTCCGTGTCGACATCGACAGACGCGCCACCCATGCCGATCTCCCAGAATAATGGAAACATCGAACCTAGTGCAGACCCCGGCCGCATGGTGCCGCGACCGATCAATTCTCCGCCGGGCATGCCGAAGAAGGCGCTGATTATTCCACCGTAGGATAACCGCTTGTCCGCCGAGCAAACTTCGCCATTCTTTAACGTGAGCGCGCGCGTGTGCGTGTTAAACACTTCCGCCGCGGCTTCGATCAGTTGGCGGCGCAGGTCTCCCGCGGCGGCTTTGACCGCGCTGCCCATGACCGTCGTCGATCGGCTCGCGCCGGTGGAGCGGTCGAATGGCGTTGCGCGCGTATCCGTGCCCTGCATCGATACTCGCTCCACCGGTATCGCCAATTCCTGCGCGACGATCTGACTTAAAATCGTGCGCGCGCCTTGGCCGACTTCGGTGGTGCCCGCGATCAATATCACGCTGCCGTCGGCAAGCAAGCGCACCAGCGCCACCGAAACCGGCATCGCTTCGGAATCCGACACGCCGATCGCCACGCCGTCGCCCCTGCCTTTTTGCTTTTTCACGCTCCCAGACTGCACTGCTTTCCCGGCCGCCGTGATTCCCTCGCGAAGATCGGCATCGATCGGCGTCGCGCCCGGCTTGAGGATTTCGCCGCGCCGCAAGAGATTTTTCCGGCGATATTCGAGCGGATCGAAACCGACGCGATCGGCGATCGTGTCCATATGTGATTCCAACGCCCAGATTGTTTGCGGGCCGCCGATGGAGCGCATCGATCCGGCCGGCACGGTATTGGTGTAAACCGCCAGGACGTTTACTTTGCAGTGATCCAACCGATACGGCCCCAACATGCGGCTGATTGCGCGCTTGGCCACGCGCGGCCCGTTGTCGGCGTAGGCGCCGGTGTCGAGTAGAACATCCGCTTCGCGCGCCACCAGCGTGCCATCGCGTTTGACGCCGGTTTTGATATGCACGCGCGCCGAGTGGCGCCGCGTCGTCAACATGGACTCGGTCACGCTCTGCGTTACGCGCACCGGCCTCCCGCCGGTTTTGCGCGCGATAGCGGCTGCCAGCGGTTCGATCTTGAAGTAGGATTTGCTGCCGTAGGCGCCGCCCACGTACGGCACGATCACTTCGACTTTGGCGTGGGGTAAATGAAACATATGCGCCAGCTCGGAGCGCACGAGAAACGGGTGGGCCGACGAGCTCCACAGGGTGATTCCAGCAGAATTAAACCGCGCGACCGCCGTGTGCGGCTCCATGGCGTATTGGCAGACCATCGGAAACTCGAAAGCCTCGTCGATAATCTCGTCGGCTTGCGCGAAGGCGGATTCGGGTTTGCCCTTGCTGAACTGTTCGCGATGGCAAATATTGCCGCCGAAGTTTCCGCCGACGCCGGCGACATCGTGGAATTCACCGGTGTTTGCGCATTGATCGTGCAGCCGCGGCGCGCCTTCCGCCAAAGCCGCGTCCATGTCGGGCACGCAAGGCAACTCGCGGTAGCGAACTTCGATCAAAGACAGAGCTTCCTCGGCTGCCAGCGCATCTTCGGCCGCGACCACCGCCACCGGCTCGCCAACAAAGCGCACGCGGTCGATCGCCACCACCGCGCGGTCACGCAGGCAGTTGCCGTAATACGGGTCGATGTCCGTGAGATCGTCGCGCGTTAGAATCGCGACGACGCCCGGGAGCGACTCGGCTTTGCTGACATCGATGGCTTCGATTTCGCCGTGCGGCAACGGACTGCGCAGCACTTTCGCTTCGAGCAACCCCGGCATAGCAAGGTCCCCGGTAAATTTTGCCTCACCGGTGACTTTGTCGACGCCGTCGATGCGCGGAACGGAAACGCCTACGGCCATGACAGCTGGATCACTGACTTTGGCCCTGGAGAGTATGTCGACCGAGAGGTTACGGAATGTGATTGCTCAGAGCATCTATAATTATACCTTCCCCCGTGATGGGGGAAGGCAAGGATGGGGGTGCTCCTTCGAAGCGACACCCTCGTCAAGGGGGAGAGCAAAATTCTGGCGACGTCCTTCAACATGACAAACATTTCAACAACTCGAAAAATGACTAGATCACCGACTGTTCCGGCAAAATCGTCTTCAGCACCCGCAGATAATTGCCGCCGAGAATCAATCGAATCTCTTCATCCTTGTAACCGTGTCGCCGCAGGCCGTCGATCAAATTGGGCAAGTCTTCGATTTCCTCGAAGCCTTTGATCAGCGGATCTTTGTGCAGCGGATGGTGGCGGTCCTTCAGCGTGCGCGGGCCGTCGTATTTGACGAAGTCCATGCCGAGAGCGAGATGCTCGATGCCGACGAGGTTGATCATGTAGTCCATGTGTTTGAGCATGTCCTCGATCGCGACTTCGTCCTTGCCGACGCGCTCCGGGAGCGCGAGAATGCCGACAAGGCCGCCCTGATTGGCGATTGCTTTGATCTGATCGTCGGCAAGGTTGCGCGGATTATCGAGCATGCCGCAGGCATTGGCGTGGCTCACCAGCAGCGGCGCGGTGGCGACGTCGAGAGTTTGGAAAAATCCTTCGCGATTCATGTGCGACAAATCGACGACCATGCCTAAACGGTTGGCTTCTTTAATGACCTCGACGCCGAAGTTGGTCAGCCCGCCGCCGGTGCGGTTTTCCCACACGCCGTCGCCGAGCTCGTTGCGGAAATTCCAGACGGGTTGCAGCGAGCGCAGCCCGAGGCGGTAAAAATTTCTTAAATTATGGATGCTGCCGCGCAGCGGCATGCAGCCTTCGAAATGGAGCAGGAACTTGACGCTGCCGGGTTCGACTTTGTCCGGCAGGTCGCCGCGCGTCCTGATCATCTGGATCATACCTTCGGAGCGCGGCGCTTCTTCGAGAAACTGATCGATCTGATCGAGCGCGGTTTCGAGATAACGCCCGGTGTTCTGCGAATGCGAATAAGAATCGCCGCTGATCGCGTACACGGTCATGTTGATGCCGTCGCGAATCAGGCGCGGCGCCACCGCATCGCGAATCGGCGACTTTTCACCGACGGAGGTGCGATAAAGCTGTTCATAGACGTCCCGATGCCCCTCGACCACCACGCTCGTCATCACCAGTTCTTTTGCATCCATAATCCGCGCCTTTCTTGAAGGAACGAAAGTATTGCGCTACTAATACCGGCTAAACCCGGTTCAAGCAAGTCAAAGAGTTCCTGGTTGAATGCAGTGAAATTTCCCTGGCTCATTGGGCTTTCGGCTCTTGCGCTCGTTGGTCTGGCGAGTGCCTGCAAATCGGCGCCGCAGAGCGGCGGCGCGAGCCATTTCCGCGTCAATCTGGGCACGGAACCGCCCAGTTTGGACTGGTCGCTCGCCACCGATCACGTTTCTTTTAACGTGGTTTCGAACTTGATGGTCGGCCTCACCGAGTTCGACAATGACTTAAAGCCCGCCCCGGTGATCGCCAAGTCCTGGGACATTCTCGACGGCGGCAAGAAAATCGTTTTTCACCTGCGCGACGATGTGCTGTGGACCGATGGGAAAAAAGTCCGGGCGCAGGACTTCGAATATTCATGGAAGCGCCTGCTCAATCCGAAAACCGCCTCGCAGTACGCCTATATTTTGTTCGACGTCGCCAACGCCCAAGAATATAACGAGGGCAAAATAAAAGATCCCGCGCGGGTCGGCGTCCAAGCACAGGACGATCAAACGTTGATCGTCACCCTGCGTCATCCGGCGTCCTATTTTCTCGCCATCACCACTTTCGAAGTCACCTTTCCACAGCGGCAAGACGTCATCGAAAAATTCGACACGCGCTGGACGGAGCCGGAAAATATCGTCACCAACGGTCCCTTCCGCATGACCTCGTGGAAACACGAGAACGAAATCGAGCTCAGCGCCAACGAGAAATTCTTTCGCGGCAAACCGATCCTCGAAAAGGTCACCATGTTCATGGTCAATGAAAAAACCACTGCGGTGACCATGTTCGAGCAGGGCAACCTGGACTTCATGGACGAATCGCACAGCATCCCGCCGCTGGATAAGCCGCGCTTGTCAAAGCTGCCGGGCTTCAAGGTCGTGCCGCAACTGCGCGGCGAATATTATAGCTTTGCCGTCGACCGCAAACCGTTCGACAATCCCACGCTTCGCAAAGCCTTCGCCATGGCCATCGACCGCGAAGTGCTGCCAAAGATTCTACAAGGCGGACCGACACCGGCGACGTCGTGGATTCCGCCCGGTATGCTGGCGCACAATCCTGAGATCGGCCTCAGGTTCAACCCGGCCCAAGCCCGCCGGCTGTTGAAGGAAGCCGGCTATCCGGACGGCAAAGGCCTGCCGCCGATCGTGCTCGGCTACAACACCGACGAAGAGAAAAAACTCGTCGCCGAAGCGATCCAGAGCATGTGGCAGAAGCATCTCGGCGTGGTGGTCAGGCTCGAAAACCAGGAGTGGAAGGTATTTCTAAAAAAGTTGCAAACCGATCCATTTTCCATCTTCCGCTCCGGTTGGGGCGCCGATTATCCTGACCCGGACAACTTCATGAAGCTGTTTACTTCCAACAGCGGCAATAATCATGGCCGCTGGAAGAATTCCCGCTACGACCGGCTCCTCGACCTTGCGGCGCGCGAGCCGGACGCAAAAAAACGCAGCCAACTGTACGACGAGGCGCAAAAACTGCTCACCGAAGTCGACGTCGCCATCGTGCCGCTTTACTGGAAGAGCGAAGCGACGATGCTCAATCCCAAGTTCACCGGTCTCGAATACAACTCGATGGCGCGCATGGACCTGCGCCACGTAAAGCCAGTAGAAAAGTAAAAGAGTTCGCCGAAGCTTTTCCGCGTGTTGAGGCTAATCGCCCGTGATGCTAAAGTCGCTCGCATGGGCATAACCGAAGTCGGCGTCGAGGTCAGCAATCCTCGCGACCAGACGCAATGGCGAAAGCTCGATCTTATCGCTGACAGCAGCGCAATCTTTAGCGTCATTCCCCAATCTGTCCTCGAACAGCTCGGCCTTACCCCATACGCAGAGGAGGCCTTTCAGCTCGCTGACGGCAGCAAAATTCAGCGCCTACTGGGAGATGTTTTTGTCCGAATTGACGGGAAAGCTCGGACTGTTCCGGCGATATTTGGGCAGCCGAACGATGTGCCGCTGTTGGGAGTAACGGCCCTGGAAATCCTCGGGTTCACTGTCGATCCTCGCACGCGCAAGCTAGAACCGACCAAAATGCTTCTACTCTAAACGCAAGTGCCGCGCCGTTGTGCCGTATTTCCGAAAAGCGGCGTGTGCAATTGCCAAGAGCCCGGAAATCACATAAGAAAGACACCAATCGACTGCGAGGAAGGCGACGCTATGGAACTCAGCGAAGAGGATGTGCTGCATATTTTGAAACTGATCGATGAATCGAAGTTTGACTATTTTCAGCTCGAAGTCGGCGAATTGAAAATTACCGTCAGCAAGGGCGAGCCGATTCCTGTTCCCGGCGCGGCCCCTCAGCCTGCAGCCGTGACGGTTGCGGCGAATGCCGCTCCCGCGGCGGCCAAACCCGCTTCCGCATCGTCAGCGCAAGCGTCCAAGCCGGTCGCGATTCCCGAGGGCATGGTGCCGATCACCGCACCGCTCTTGGGCACATTCTACGTCGCTCCGGAACCCGGCGCACCGCCCTTTGTCAAAGTCGGCCAGCAGATTACCGAAGACACCACGGTGGGCTTGATCGAAGTGATGAAGGTTTTTAATAGCGTGCGCGCCACCGTCAAAGGGACGGTCGTCGAAGTGGTCGCGCAAAACGGCCAATTCGTCGAGTTCGGGCAGACCTTATTCATCGTCAAACCATAGTCAGGCTGCTGAAAAAGACCCATAGGCTTCGTTGCGCTCAATCGTCTCGCGCAACCTGCGCGTCATTTGGAGTACTGGAGCGGTGGAGTGCTGGAGTAATGGGCTGAAGCCCACTACTCCAATACCGTACACCCCATTTCGTTTGGTCTCTGTGAGCAGCCTGCAATCAGAGTTTTTAACCAACCCGCATTGGTTTTTGCCTTTGTGAACAGCCGAGACCATTTCGCAGTTTTGTCGTTGGAGTTGCAATGAGCGTTACTCGAGTTTTGGTTGCCAACCGCGGTGAAATCGCCGTGCGAATTATTCGCGCGTGCCAAAGCCTCGGCATTGAAACGGTGGCGGCGGTTTCAGAGGCCGACCGCGACAGCATGGCGGCAAAGATGGCCAACCGCGCCGTGTGCATCGGCCCGCCGCGTTCCGCTGACAGTTACTTAAAGGTCGAGAATTTAATTGCCGCTGCGCATGGTACCGGTTGCGATGCGCTCCATCCCGGCTACGGATTTCTCTCCGAGCGCGCCGCGCTCGCCGAGGCATGCGCGGAGAATAAAATCACCTTCGTCGGTCCTAGCGCGCAAAACATCACGATGATGGGCGACAAGCTCCAAGCGCGCAGAATCGCCCGCGGCGCGGGCGTGGCGCTGGTGCCGGGATCGGATCACGCAAAAAATCCCCGCGAAGCGGCGCAACTCGCGGCAGAGATCGGCTACCCGCTCCTGCTCAAAGCTTCCGCCGGCGGCGGCGGTCGCGGCATCAAGCTGGTGTGGAATGCCAGTGAGATCGAAGACACGTTTCGCACCGCCGCGGCCGAAGCGCGCGCGGCCTTCGGCAACGACACGCTCTACATGGAAAAGTACGTCGGCAACGCGCGCCACATCGAAGTGCAAATCCTCGGCGACCGCCACGGCAATGTGATTCACCTGGGCGAGCGCGACTGCTCTTTGCAGCGCCGCCACCAAAAGATCGTCGAAGAGGCGCCGGCTTACGCGGCGCCGCCCGAAATTCGCGCCAAGATCTGCAACGCTGCGGCGATCCTGGCGCGCCGCATCGGTTATCAGAGCGCCGGCACTATCGAGTTTATCTACGACAACGACACCGCCGATTTCTATTTCCTCGAAATGAATACGCGCATTCAGGTGGAGCATCCGGTAACGGAAATGATCACGGGCGTCGATCTGGTTCAGCAGCAGTTGCTGATCGCGCGCGGCGAACCGCTGGCATTGATGCAATCAGATATCAATTCCAACGGCCACGCCATCGAGTGCCGCATCACCGCGGAATCTCCGCAGCACGGCTTTCGCCCTTGTCCGGGGTGGATTACCGAATGGCAGGCGCCGGCGGGCCCCGGCGTCCGCCTCGATAGCCACTGTTATCCAGGTTATTTCGTGCCGCCCTATTACGACTCATTGCTCGCCAAGTTGATTGTCCACGCCGGCACGCGCCAAGCCGCCGCCGATCAGACCATTCGCGCGTTGGAAAGCTTTCATGTAAGCGGCATCGACACGCTCATTCCGTTTTTGAAAATCGTCATCGCCGATTCTGAGTACCGTACCGGCAAGATCAACACGCGTTGGCTTGAAAAAAAGCTGGAAGAGTACCCCACGGCACAAGCCGGGTAAGCGCGGAACTCACACTCACCCCGAAGCAGACAGCGCGGCGAAGAGAAAACTTCACCACAAAGAGCCCAGCGCGGGCGAAGTCGCGACCGAAATTCGGCTTATCTCCCGCAAAGGACCTGTTCTGAGCGAAGTCGAAGAACGCAAAGCCGCCAAAGGAAAGCCAATTGTCATTTGTCATTTCGACCCCTTCGGCAGGCTCAGAGTAAACTTCGGAGAAATCTTTCTTAGTTAGATCCCTCGCATTCGCTCGGCGTGACGAGGTTTTGGCCGCTCACTTGGCGTCTTGGCGCGAGTAAATCCGCGGGTCATTTTCATTCTTCAGCGACGCCTCTACATGACAACCCAGGCGCGAAACGTTACAGTGCTTGGCAGCTAAATGATTGCCTTACTGCTCAAGCGCATCGTCCACGGTCTGCTCGTTCTCTGGGTCGTCGCCACGCTTACCTTTTTGCTCTTGCGCCTGGCGCCGGGCGGTCCGTTCGACAGCGAACGAAAACTGCCGCCGGAAGTGCTCGCCAACCTCGAAGCCAAGTACCACCTCGACGAGCCGGTGTTTCAGCAATACCTGCGCTATCTCTCTGGAATTGCCCGCGGCGACTTCGGGCCGTCTTACAAATATCTCGACCGGGGCGTTACCCAGATTATCGCCGAAACCTTACCGACCTCGGCGCTCCTCGGCGGACTCGCGCTCATGTTCGCGATTCTCTCCGCTTTCCCCATCGGCTTGTTGGCGGCCTATTACCGCGGTTCGTTCGTCGACCGTTTCTGTTTGCTGGTGGCGACGCTCGGCATCTCGCTGCCTAATTTCATTCTCGGCGCGCTGTTGATTTGGGCGGTCGCCTTGCAACTCGGCTGGCTGCAGGCGGGGCGCTGGGATGATTGGAGCAGCGTAATTTTGCCGATGGTCACGCTCGGCGCGGCGCCGGCCGCCTATCTTGCGGCGCTCTTGCGCTCGACCTTGATCGAAACCCTTGGTGAAGATTTCGTCCGCACCGCCCGCGCCAAAGGGCTCAAAGAATCCGTAGTCGTAGTGAAACATGGGTTGGCCCATTCCCTAATACCGGTCTTGACGGTCATGGGACCGCTCGCCGCCGCACTCCTCACCGGTTCCTTCGTCGTCGAGTACGTTTTCGCCATTCCCGGCATGGGACGATTTTTCATCACCGCCGTCACCGACCGCGACTATCCGCTGATCATGGGCGTCACTCTCGTTTATACCGCGCTCCTGGTGTGCGCCAACTTCGTCGTCGACATGTTGTACGGCTACGCCGACCCGCGCATCAGAGCACAGTAGCGCGCGTCGAGAATGGCATTGGTAAACAAACCAACCGCGTCAGCGAATCCCTGGCTCATCGCCAGCGGAACAGTGGTTTTTATCGTCGTCGCGTTCGGTTTTCTCGCGCCGTGGATTGCGCCCTACTCGGTCGGCGGTCTCGAAGCGAAGCGGCTCTTGGAGACGCCGAGCTGGTCGCACTGGATGGGCACGGACGGACTTGGGCGCGATCTGTTCACCCGCATACTCTACGGCGCCCGCGTTTCGATCACGGTCGGATTCGGAACCGCGGCGATCGCGCTGATCATAGGCACCAGCTACGGTCTCATCGCCGGCTTCAAAGGCGGCAACTGGGATCATTTGATGATGCGTGTCGTCGATATTTTCTACGGCCTACCCGAGATGCTGATTTTTATTCTGCTGTCGCTCTTGTTCGGCAGAAACATCGGCGGCCTTTTGATCGCCCTCGGTCTAGTCTCTTGGGTGCGCTTCGCGCGCATCGCCCGCGGCCAGGTGCTGCAAGCCAAGGAATTTCTTTTCGTCGAAAGCGCCAATGCGCTCGGCGCCTCGCGCTCGAGGGTCGTCGTGCGCCATATCCTGCCCAACATCCTCGGTCCGATCATCGTCACCTTGACGTTCAGCATCCCCTCGGCGATCCTCGCCGAATCGACGCTGAGCTTCATCGGCATCGGCATCAACGATCCCTACAGCGCCTGGGGCACGAGTTGGGGCACCCTGGCGCAAGACGGCTACCGCGCCATGCGCAGCTATCCGCATGTGATCGCCTTCCCCGCCGCGGCGATCTTCCTGACGATCCTTTCCTTCAACGTTTTGGGCAACGGTTTGCGAGATCTCCTCGACCCGAAACAACGATAGGACGGGCAATTGGGAAAATGGAGCGTTGGAGTACTGGAGTCTTGGGTTGAAAACTATCACTCCACCAATCCAATACTCCATCACTCCAGCTCATCGGCCGCGCAAATGTTTGACTTGACGGAGCATTCCCGTTATTAAATTGTATTTCGATCCGCCAGCGAGCCGTTAGCTCAGGCGGTAGAGCATCTGCCTTTTAAGCAGAGGGTCGCCGGTTCGAATCCGGCACGGCTCACCAGCACGTCCCCGTCGTCTAGCTCGGCCCAGGACACCGGCCTTTCACGCCGATAACACGGGTTCAAATCCCGTCGGGGACGCCAAATTTATCTGATAGTTATCGACCAACGGTTCGAAAACGGTTCGATCATCAAGCGTAAGAGTGCCACAGTAATTCGTTTCAATCATCGCCACAGACGTTCCGCAGTACTGGGCAATCTTACTTAGCAACCATCCTCGTTTGACGGCCTCGGTTATGAACGTATGACGTGCGCAGTAGAATTTCCGATAACGAATCCCCAGAGCTTTTAGGCTGCGCGCCCAATAGTCCTTCACCCATTGGTTGGAGTCCAGAGTGTCACCGTACTTGTTGAGGCAGTCCAGATCAGCGCGAGCTTGCCGATACATAACCCGAAATCCTCCGCCAATAATGTTGCGACAGGTTTTGACGGCAAGCCCCTTCCGCATGAGCGAAACCTGCAACTCGCTTAAATCCTTGTTGCCGATCCTGTCGAGTCCCATAGCGCCCAAGACTGGCAAAATATAGCGGTTAAATGTTTGCTTGTAATCCCTGATCCGCGATCGGCGAACAAGCGGTTCCACTTTCGTTTCAATCCAACGGTCATAAAATTCTTTAACCGTCGGACATGGGAGCATTCCAGCCTTATTCCTGATGTATTGGTTAACCTGAAACTGCGCGACGCTTTGTGTTTTCGTACGGAGCGACTTTCTAAAGCTTCCGTCGATCAGATACAACATAGAGCCACGATCATTGCGTCGTTTTACGTGTGGGGGCAATTACCACCTCCTGAACAGGTATCTGCAAACCATTTAGAACCCGATAAAGAGCATCGATCCGACGAGGAATCTCACCGCGAAGAATCTTTGCCAGAGTTTTATTGTTGACGCGACAAAGCGCACAAACGTCAACGATCTTGAGTCCTTTACCTGCCATCGCCCCAAGAATACGAGCGGCATCAATGGTAACATCCATCCCCACACCTCCATCAACAGCAGCTAAATCATTTGCTCGCGCCCCAAAGCGCTTTTCTCAGTCCAGGCTCGCGTAGCTTTTGCATTGTTTCCCTAACACTCTCGGCAGCGCCTTTAACCAGCAGTTTCAACGCATGCGGATTAACAGTAAGGGCCAGGTACATCAGTGTAGCTGCTCTAACGAACTCGCTCACCTTCATGTCCAGCTCTTCGGCGGCTTCCTCGAATGCCTTCTTATCACGCGGGCTTACCCGAACCATGATAACTTCAGTTCTCTCTTCTTGAGCCATAAGCCTCCTGGTATATGCTGCACGTCATTGTAAATCGGTTACCTGTTTACTCGCGTATTTCACGATCGGCCCCATTGCATGCTGAAACCGATCGTTCCACCCAAACAGAATTACGTTCCGACAAT
>JBOHVN010000199.1:0-6823 GCA_050735675.1 Binatia bacterium
GCTCAACCTCTGCCCCTGTGGTTCGCCTCTGCTGGTTCGTTACAATCTCAAAAATGCGAAAACCTTCGAGAAGTCTTCGCTCCACCGTCGAATTGCTTCGCTGTGGCGCTACCGCGAGCTTTTGCCGCTGCAAAATGACGCCAATCTAGTCTCTTTGGGCGAGGGCTGGACGCCGCTTCTGCGCGCAAAAACGCTCGGCGCTGAGCTTGGCCTGCAGCAACTTTGGATCAAAGACGAAGCGCAAAATCCAACCGGCTCGTTCAAAGACCGCGGCCTCTCGCTGGCGATCTCCCGGGCGAAAGAGCTGGGCGTAACCAAAGCCGCCATACCATCGGCTGGTAACGCCGGCGGCTCTTTTGCCGCGTACGCGGCGCGTGCGGGTATCGAAGCCCATGTGTTCATGCCGCGCGATACGCCCATCGCCAACCAGATCGAGGTCGAGCAGTACGGCGCGAAGCTCACCTTGGTCGACGGTCTGATCAGCGATTGCGGCCGCATCATCGCCGAGAAAAAGGCAGCCGAAGGCTGGTTCGATGTCTCGACGCTGAAAGAGCCCTATCGTGTCGAGGGCAAGAAGACCATGGGCTACGAGGTCGCCGAGCAACTCGACTGGCGTCTCCCCGACGTGATCATCTATCCCACCGGTGGCGGCACCGGCCTTATCGGCATGTGGAAGGCATTCGCTGAGATCGAAGATCTCGGCTGGATCGGCGGCGCCCGCCCGCGCATGGTTTCCGTGCAAGCCAGCGGCTGCGCGCCAATCGTCAGAGCCTTCGATGAAAACAAACCGACCGCAGAGCCTTGGCACAATGCGCACACGGTCGCGTCAGGTTTACGCGTACCTCAAGCCGTAGGGGATTTCTTAATCTTGCAAGCAATCCGCCAAAGCCGCGGCGTGGCGTTGAGCGTCAGCGACGATGAGATGCTCGCGGAAATCCCCAGAGTGGGAAAAGCCGAAGGTATCTTTTTTTGTCCCGAAGGCGCCGCGTGCGTCGCCGCCCTGCGCCGCTTGATAGCGAATGGATGGATCAAACCCACCGACGAGGTGCTGATTTTCAACACCGCGAGCGGTCTTAAGTATCTGGATGTTCTGCCGAGAAATGTGAACAACAGTCGCCGTTGAACAACGCAGCGAGTTGGTCCGGGCACGACAAGCTCACCGCATTTTTTTAGGTTACACTTCAGACCGCTGCCGGTTCATTCAGCGCTTCTGGCCTTTCAAGCGGAAACTTGTTGGCGAGCCACGCATCGATCCCGCCAGCGAGCGGGTGAATTCTGGTGATTCCTCTTTTCTGCAGCAGGAGCGCCACCCGGGCGCTGGTGGCTTCGTTGGGTCACGAGCAGTAGAGAACGATATCACGATCGCGCGGAATTTCTTGGTGGCGCTCTTCAAGCTCCTCCACCGCCATGCGCAGCGCGCCGGGTATCATGTAAGGCTGCGTCTCGATATCGATCGGCTGGCGCAGATCGACGATCATAACCTCATCACCGGCGTTCAGCCGGTCCATTAACTTCTGCGGTGAGATCCGCGAAGTACGCAGGCCGCGCAGAAAGCGCTGGCGCTGGAAATATTTCCACAAGATGTAACCCGCCAGGGCGCCGACAAGAGCGATCACCAACGAAGTGCCCCAGCGCGAGGCGTAGGCCGCTACCTGCTCCAATTGGTCGCTGAAGATGAAGCCAAGTCCTATGAAAGTGGCGACCCAGAAAAACGCGCCGAGAACATCGAATACCATGAAGTGCGCCACGGGCATGCGAAAGACTCCGGAAAGCGTGGGCGCGGCGGTATTCAGACCCGGAACGAACTTCGCGATCAGTAAAGCATGCGCGCCGTGCCGAACGAAGACATTTTCCGTGCGTCGCACGCACGAGTCCGGTTCGAGAGATATGCGGCACAGAAGTTTTAAGATGCGCCCGCCGCGGTAGCGGCCGAGATAATACCAAAACACGTCAGCCAAAATGACCGCAATGAGCGCCAAGCTTACCGCAGCCACCAAATCCATCCGGCCCGAGCCGGCCAGCGCTCCGGCCGCAAGCAGCAAAGGGATTGCGGGTATCGGCAAGCCCATCTGCTCAACCAATACCCAACCGAAAAGCAGAGCGTAGCCGTGCCGAATCAGAAACTGGACCGGTTCATTCAATGGTAATTACCTACCGAAGGCGGTTCTCACCCCGATTCTTCATACAGCCATTGCCTAAGCAACCTCTGGTGCCATTCCTGCGTATTCGCTCTCACCTTTTGCGGCGCACTATCGAGACCGATATTGCCGGGGTCGCCCGCTCCAGATCTGAAAATCGCAGCACGTTCCCAAGATTCTCGAAGGTCGCTGGAAGCTGGTCATCCTGTTTCACCTGTTTGGTGAGAATATCCTCCACCCCTTGAGCCGCCGATGTCGGTATCAGCTTATTGACCTTACCTTTGAGTGGGTACCTTACTTTTTCGTGCGTTCTTGCCATCTAGAGAGCGTATTCTTATCCTCCAATCGGTTCAACAAACTAAGAGGAGAATGTTTATGTCTGTCGATCTTCCCGAAGCATCGCTGCCTATTTCGCCTCGGAGAACGAAGATAACACCGAAGCCTTGACACAGTGCTTTAGCGAGCATGCCGTTGTCCAGGATGAATGCCGCGCCATCGAGGGCCTAGCCGCCATTAAGGAATGGCGGGCGGAGACCAAGAAAAAATATCAGCACACATGACCTTCCGGTCGACATGTTCCGGGCGGACGCCGACGCCGACGATGCGAGCCGGGATTCGCCGGAGGAATGGAACCTTGGCAAGTAAGCGCACCGCGAGCGGTGGCTTGAGCGGTCCGGTCTCTACCAACACGCGCGCAATGATCCGGCGCTGCACGGCGACTTGCAACCATTGCGTCACGCGCGTGGGCAACTCTCTGCGCTTCTGGATCCGGCGCAGGTGATCGATCGCGAGCTGTCCTTCGCGCAGCGGTTTGAAGAGAACGTTGGCTGCCGCTACCGCATCCTGTATCGCGAGATTGATACCGACACCGCCGACCGGGGACATGGCGTGCGCGGCGTCGCCAATGCACAAGAGACCCGGCCGAAACCATTCCAACAAACGGTCTACGCGAACAGTCAAAAGCTTTACATCATCCCAGCCGCGCAGGTCATGCACGCTGTCTCTGGCGTACGGTGCGAGCTTCACGATCGCCGCGCGAAAAATTTCGAATTCTTGACGGCGCAGCTCTGCAAATTGTCCCTTGGGAATGACGTAGCCGCACTGCCAATAGTCGCCGCGATTGAGCGAGATAAAAATCCTGCCGGTATCGAACCTGCCCATGGTCGCCACAGGATCTTCCGCAGTTCGACTGAGCCGAAACCAGAGAACGTCCATCGGCGCGCCGAATTCCTTCACCTGCAAACCGGCCTTTTCGCGCACGATCGAGCTCCGGCCGTCCGCGCCGACGACGAGATCGGCGCGAATTTCATACTCACCGGTGGTCGTTTTCGCGCGAACCCCAATCACGCGGCCCGATTCTTCGATAAGGCCGGTCACCTCGGCTTCCATCTTGAGATCGAAACTCGGATAGCGCGCCGCTTGTTCGGCGAGGAAGTTGAGAAAATCCCACTGCGGCATCAATGCGATAAAGCCGCAGCGGGTCGGCAGGTACCGGAAGTCGGCGACGGTCAAGCGCATCTCGCCGAATTGCGCATTGAGCTCGTAAACCTTCTGATGCGGCAGCTTGAGACATTCGTCGAGCAATCCGAGCTCGTGCATCACCTCGAGGGTAGAGGGATGAATGGTATCGCCGCGAAAATCACGCAGGAAATCGCCGTGCTTTTCCAGCACCAAAACGTTGACGCCGGCACGCGCCAGCAGATACCCCAACATCATGCCGGCCGGGCCGCCGCCGGCGATGCAGCAGCGCACGGAAATCTTCTCAGGCGCCATAGTTTGAGTTTACGAGCGCTGGCTTATCAAAAAAGACCGGATAAGAGAATTGGCCGAGATCGGTCTTGTACGCTCTGTGGAGCCACCCGTTGAATGGAGACGGCCGCCTCTCGACCATGTAAAATATCCAGTCCGTGAAAGAATTTCGGCAAGCCGCGTAGTATACTGATGCTGGCTGGAGTGGAGGGTTCAAAAAGTTCCCAATGCAATTGTTGGTATTCGGGGAGCGAATCAAATGACCAAGATCTCTGCAAATGTGCTCGAAGCCGTCGGTAACACTCCGCTCGTCCGCCTCAACCATATTACCGCCGGAATTTCTGCGACGGTCTGTGTGAAACTCGAGGCGTCCAATCCGGGAAGGAGCGTCAAGGACAGGATCGCGCTCGCGGTGGTCGAGGATGCGGAGAGGAGGGGATTACTCAAGCCGGGAGGCACGATCGTTGAACCCACTTCGGGGAACATGGGGGTGGCGCTGGCGATTGTCGCCGCAGTCAAGGGTTACAAGTGTATCTTTACGATCCCGGACAAGATGAGCATCGAAAAGATTCGCCGCCTGCGCGCCTTTGGCGCCGAGGTGGTCGTGACCCCGACGGCGGTGCCGCCGGAATCCTCCCAGTCCTATTATTCGGTTGCCAGACGTCTTGCCGAAGAGATCCCGGGCGCCTATATGCCCATGCAGTACGATAACCTCGCGAACAGGGAGGCTCATTACGCGTCCACGGGTCCCGAGATCTGGGAGCAGACCGACGGCAAGATCACTCACTTTGTCAGTGGAATTGGGACCGCGGGGACAATCTCGGGAACTGCCAAATACCTGAAAGAAAAAAATCCCCAGTGCACGGTCGTCGGAGTCGATCCTGAGGGATCGATCCTCGCGAAGGCTTTCAAGCGCGAGAAATGGTCGTGGAGCGACTCACATCCGTACAAGGTCGAAGGGATTGGAGAGGACTTTGTGCCGAAAAACCTGCTCATCGAATACATCGACGATGTCGTAACGGTTTCCGACCGCGACTCGTTTCTGATGGGCAGGCGGCTTACACGGGAGGAGGGCCTCTTCTGTGGAGGATCTTCTGGCGCAGCCGTTGCGGGCGCCCTTGAATACGTTCGGGAGCGGCAGCTCGGACAGGACAACCTTGTCGTCGTCTTACTTCCCGACGCGGGAGAAATTTATCTTTCAAAGATGTACTCCGACGAATGGATGCGGCAAAACCAGTTCCTTGGCAAAAGCGCCCGTGTGGGCGACATTCTCCAATCAAAACGGCGAAAGCTCCCCGAGCTTCTGTCGGTCGAGATGACATCCACCGCGCGCGATGCGATCGCAACCATGAATCGATATGGCGTCTCGCAACTCCCCGTATTCGATAAGGGGAACCTCGTCGGATCGCTGTGTGAGAGCGCGCTCTTCCAAAGATCCATGGAAACTCCCGAGGTGATGGAGCTTACTGTCGGGGCTCTTCTCGAGCCGCCGTTTCCCACCGTCGGGGCGGACGAAGACGTCTATGAGGTCGTGCAGCTCCTCAAATCTTCCCCGGCCGTTCTCGTCCGAGACGCGGGGAAGTACCAGGGAATTGTGACACGATTCGACGTCGTCGGTCACTTAGGTGGACAGCCCTGATGGCACGAAAGAAGCGCGGCGGGTCCAGGCAATTTGCCACGCGCGCCATCCACGCTGGACAAGAACCCGAATCCGCGACCGGGGCGATTACGGTTCCGATCTATCAGACAAGCACTTTCGCTCAGAACGCGCCTGGCATCCACAAAGGGTACGACTACTCAAGGACCGACAATCCGACGCGCACCGCGCTCCAGACGGCGCTCGCGAGCTTGGAGTCGGCCGAATACTGCCTCGCCTTCTCGTCCGGGATGGGCGCGGCGACTACTGCGATGCTCCTGTTCAAAAAGGGAGATCACGTCGTCTCCTCGCGCGACGTCTACGGCGGCACCTACCGGCTCTTTAGGGCGGTGTTGCAAAATTTCGGGCTCACGTTTTCCTTCGTTGAGACCTCCAGCGTCAGAGAAATCGAGCGCGCTATGACCCGGCGGACGCGGCTTGTCTGGATCGAGTCACCGACCAACCCGCTTCTCCGCATCACCGACATCAGGGCGGCGGCGAAAATCGCCCATCACCACGGCGCTCTCTGTCTGGTCGACAACACCTTCGCATCCCCTGTTTTCCAGCGGCCCCTCGAGCTCGGCAACGATCTCGTCCTTCACTCCACGACAAAATACCTGGCGGGACACGCGGACGTTGTCGGGGGAGCCATCTGTCTCAATGACTCCTCGCTCTATAAGCGGCTCAAGTTCCTGCAAAACGCCGCGGGTGCGACGCCTTCTCCCTTCGATTGCTTTCTCACACTGCGAGGGATAAAGACGCTCGCGCTGCGCATGCGGGAGCATGAAAAAAACGCGATGCAGATCGCGCAGTTCCTGCAGGACCATGCGCGTGTGCGACGGGTCTACTATCCCGGGCTGAACAGTCACCCGGGCCATGATATCGCGGCTTCCCAGATGGACGGTTTCAGCGGGATCGTCTCGTTCGAGGTGAAGGGAGGGCTCGCGGAAGCGCGCCGCGTTCTAGCGCGCTTGCGCCTCTTTAAGATCGCGGAGAGTCTCGGCGGCGTCGAGTCGCTCGTCGAGTTGCCCGCGGTCATGACCCACGCCTCGATCCCCAAACAAGAGCGCAAGAAGGCGGGACTTGATGATGGATTGATCCGTTTGTCAGTGGGGATTGAACACCGACAGGATCTTCTCGAGGATCTGAAGCGCGGACTGGACCGGTAATACGACTAACGTGGTCAATAACTCACGCCAGTTCGCACCTGTCCAGTTCCTCGCCCAAAGAAGCGCGAACCGCTCATCGGAGTGCGCCCCCCACGACACGGATTTTTCTCCGAGTAACCCTCGCTGCTCCG
>JBOHVN010000200.1:0-17355 GCA_050735675.1 Binatia bacterium
GGATTTAAAACTGCGCCAGCCCAAGGTCCGCCTGCCTGCCGCCGGTAAATAGCTTCCAATGTCGAAGAGAAATAGTTCCGAATGAACGATTAGAAAGAAATTGATGGCGCCGGGAACTAGAAACTAGAAACTCGAGACCAGAAACTGTCCTAAATCGGCCAGTCTTTCGGCAAATCTTTTCGGAGCTTTTTATATTCCGGATCGTCGCTGCGTTGGGCGCGCAAGCGCTTGAGCGCCGCAACGACAACCTTTTGAGCCATCTTCAAAGTATTAGAGACCATACCCGTGGTCTCTTCGAAGCCGAGGCCTCAATTGCTGTGTCAGCCGCGCATGCGCTGGAGAATGTAAAGATCCGTTTCTTTGTCGGCCATGTGTTTTCCTTGATGGCGGTCGAGCTACGATGCAACACCCGAAAATCCGACCTTCTGCGTCGTAATCAATTCGATCGCCGTCTCCGGCTTGCCTTCAGCATTCACCACCACGCGGATCCGAACGAAGATGCGCCACGCCTCCCCCAACCAGATTGTCGAGAAAATAACGAAGGCATTTTCAGTAACGAGCCCCGCCGGCTCATCGCAGCTAACGCCAACGTGAAACTCACCGCTCTCTCCCGGGGCGAGATTGAGCGCCGGCTCGAACCGGTGCTGGTCCGATTTGAACTGGCCGTGGGGCAAACGGACCGCCAAAATCTTTAGCAAATCTGTACCTTTGTTCACTATAGCCCAAGCAATACTCCAATAGTCCATCGCTTCATCGCGTTCCGTCGCAACATGGTACAACGCAATTTCCGGCGACGATTCGCGACCCGCCCCGTCCATGTCTTACTTGATCCGGCCTTCGGCTCTGAGCTCCTGCTGCGCGACCTTGAGAATCCGGTCGCTGATCACTCCGTCCAAGGTGGGATTTTCATCCACTAAGCCGGCGCGCTAAACCGTGATCGGCGGCCTTGTTGCTTTGCTTTGCGCCGGAATAACCGCAAACGCCACATAGGCGTAACACACGACGAGCAAAAACTGCCTTAGCGAAAATTGCATCCTCTCTCCCAAGTTCGAATTTCAGGGATAATTAACCACAAAGGAAGTGACACGGCAAAGCCGCGGCACAATGGATTCACCACAAGGCTAAAATGATCGGATGATTACATTGGCTAACTTCGGATTACTATTCTTCGAATTTTGCGCGGTCTGCGCAACTTTTTTTCCAGGGTATCCCCCGGATTCCGCTGCGCTGCATCCGCGCTACTAATCTGCACCGCGCCAGGGACCTTCGCGTGAAATAGGGTGGTCGGTTTCTTCGTCGAGATCAGGGGCGCATGCCATGCGCCCCTACAAACGTATCTTACTTTTTTGCGTACTTTGCGTTCTTTGCGGCAACGTTCCGATTCCGAATCTTCCTACTTTGTGACCTATGTGCTCTCTGTGGTGAATTCTTCTTCTGGTTGCGGTTTTGTCGCGTTCGTGATGAAAGATCCGATATGCCTTTCGCGGTCAAGTTTGTCGATTCGGCGGCGCGTAGAGCTGCAGCAAATTGCCCTCGGTGTCGAAGAAGTAAAAACCGCTGCCGCTTGGCCGATCGACGCTCGCCACCGAGTGGACCTTCACGCCCCACTCTTTCATTCTCTGCTTGGCGAGTTCGAAATCCTCCCGGCTCACGCTAAAAGCCTGGTGCGTTGCGCCTTCCCTTTCGATGTAGTCCCCTTCGAGCGGCTTGGTCCGCTGGAACAACAACACGACCATTTCGTCGCCACAGCGCAGGTCGGCACGGTCAAGCCCTTTGCCCATGTCGTCGTTATTGAGCTTCGCGACAGTCATGCCGAGAATCTCGGTGTAGAACTTGACGGCCCGGCTCACGTCGTTGCAGGGAATGCCCATATGATAAACGCCGGTGGTCTTGATCATAAAACCCTCCTTTCCTTGCTGGCTTCTCATAGCGCAAAGTCCCCGCCCCGGTAAAGAGAGGACGACATGGAGTGATGGAGTATTGGTTTCTGACCCACCCAATACTCCATCACTTTACTCCGTCCTCCTCTTTTGCTTGACAGACCTACCCATTCCCCTATTAAGTAGGACGGAAAATCGGAAAGATCGAATCCTCGACCGTGGAATCACCTGTTACCGGAAATAAACTCAAGTTAGGGATTGCCGGCATCGGCGTCGGCGCTTCCGAAATCTTGCCGGCGATGGAGCAAATCCCGGAGTTCGAATTGGCCGCCGCCGCCGACGTAAATCCGCGCGTGCTGGAAACGTTTCGCCAGCGCTACGGCGCCAAGACCTACGACAGCGTCGAGAAAATGTGCGCCGATCCCGAGGTCGAAGCAGTCTGGGTGTCCACGCCAAACCGATTCCACGCACCGCACACGATCATCGCCGCCAATGCAGGGAAGCACGTCGTGGTCGAAAAGCCTATGGCGATTTCGCTGCAGGAAGCGGAGCAGATGATCAAGGCGTCGATCAAAAACAAAATCAAGCTTCTGTGCGGCCACACCCAGAGCTTCGGCCCGCATATTCGGACCATGCGCAAGATTATTCGCTCCGGCGAGCTTGGCCCGCTCCGCGCGCTCCATGTCTGGGCATACACGGATTGGGTGTTGCGTCCGCGCACCGCGGAGGAGTTGGATATCGATCAAGGCGGCGGCGTTCCCTACCGCCAGGGCCCGCATCAGGTCGACACGCTGCGCCTGCTCGGCGGCGGCTTGGTGCATAGCGTCCGCGGTTCTACCGGTCAATGGTTCAAAGGCCGGCCGATCCCAGGCTACTATTCAGCGTTTCTCGAATTCGAAGACGGCACGCCGGCGACCTTGATGCACAACGGCTACGGCTACTTTCTCGCCTCCGAGCTTGTCCCCTGGGGCGGGCAGAACAGCCGCTACAGCGAAGCCGAGCGCGCGGCAATTCGGCGCTCATTGCTGGACAGGACACGCAACGAAAACGCCGACAAAGACGAGCTGCGTATCGGCGGCGCCCGCGAGCGAGACGTCCGTGACCGCAGCAAACCGAAGCGGTGGCTGCCCAACGATCTCGGCATTCTCATCGCGACCTGCGAAAAAGGCGACATCCGCCAGTCGCAATACGGCTTGTTTGTTCATAGCGACGAAGGCACCAAAGATGTGCCGCTCGAAGGCGGCGGCGGGCCGTCGCGGCGCGGCGAGCTTATGGAGCTTTACAATGCCGTCGTGCTTGGCAAACCGATCCGCCACACCGGACCCTGGGGTATGGCAACATTGGAAGTTTGCCTGGCGATCATGCAGTCGGCCAAAGAGAGAAAAGAAATTTTCTTAAAGCATCAGGTGGCGGCGCCGGAGGAAGACTAGCGGGCTGCAATCCGGGTTCTTTAGCAGCCTGCTAAATGCGGATGCATGGCGCAGTCGCGGACATGTCATTTCGAACGAAGTGAGAAATCTTTCTTCCGAGAGTAACGGAATGGAGAAAGATCTCTCGCTGCGCTCGAGATGACGGAGCTGTGATTTGAGTCGGTTGGAAAACGCATGTCATTCTGAGTGAAACGAAGAATCCGCTTTTTCAAAAGGAGATATCATGCACAACGGATATAAAGTTGTCGATGTTCACGGACATATGACCACACCCGCGCCGTTTCGCCAGTTTCTCGCTGAAACCGTGGCGCAGAATACGCCGGGGCGCAAGCTGGAAATGACCGACGAGCAGTTGGAGAACGCGCAGCAGCGCCATCTCAAATTTATGGACGATCGCAATATCGACATTCAGCTCATCGGCCCGCGGCCGATTGCCATGTGGCACTGGATGCGGCCATTCCTGCAAGATTTCTGGTGTCGCACGGTCAACGATGTCATCGCCCGCATCGTCAAGCTTCACCCGGACCGCTTTCGCGGCATGGCGCAATTGCCGCAGAATAAGGAGAACGACACGCGCAATTGTGTCGCCGAGTTGGAACGTTGCGTCAAAGAATTAGGCTTCGTCGGCGCTTATTTGAATCCCGATCCCGCCGGCGACAAGCAAGCGCCGGGCGTGCACGAGGAGTACTGGTATCCCCTCTACGAAAAGGCCGTCCAGCTCGACGTGCCTTTGATGATTCACCCTTCCATCACCTACGACCGTCGCCTGGAAGTCATCCCAGCGAATTACCAGATGAACAACTATCTGGAAGAATTCGTCGCCATGCAGCTCTACGCGCACAGCAAGGTCTTCGAGACCTTTCCCAAACTAAAGATCGTCATCTGCCACTGTGGAGGCGGACTCAACCGCTTCATCCCCACCGATCATCATGTTGGCAAGGCCGGTCTTAACAGCAATCTCTTTTACGACGCCTGTTGCTACGACGTTCACTACCTCGAAGCCGCCATCAAGCAGCGCGGGGTCGACCAAATGCTCTTCGGCAGCGAGTCCCCCGGTTCCGGCGGCGCCGTCCGGCCCGAAACCGGCAAACCATCGGACGATCTTGTGCCTGTGATCGACAGTCTCGAATTCCTCAGCAGCGAGGACAAGATGAAAATCTTCCAGAAAAACCCGCTGAAGGTGTTTACCAAGGTGAAATTGTAGGTGAAACGATGATCGAGAATGGACGATAGAGTATCGCTATCTTCGATCCTCAATTCTCAATCCTCGACTGAGGCTCTATTAACGTAACGGAGACATCGATGGCATATAAATTCGTCGGTAAAGCGGTCCCAAGGCTAGAGGGAGCGGAAAAGGTATCCGGCAAACTGCGCTACGCGGCGGATTTCGAAATCCCCGGCTCGCTCTGCGCCAAGATCTTGCGGAGCCACTTGCCGCACGCGCGCCTCGTAAAAATCGACACATCGATGGCGACGCAGTTGCCCGGCGTGCACGCGGTCATCACCGGCGCCGATATACCGCCGGTGATGGTCGGCTTGCGCATGAAGGACATGCCGCCGCTCGCGCGCGAACGCGTGCGCTACGCCGGAGAACCGGTCGCCGCGGTTGCGGCCGACACCACGGAGATCGCCGAAGAGGCGCTGGGTTTGATCGATGTCAAATACGAAGAGTTGCCGTTTGTCACCGATCCCGTCGAGGCCATCCGGCCGGGCGCGCCGCTGCTGCACGACAATCCGGCGCAGTATAAGAATGCTCCCGAGCGCGCCACCGAGCTGCCCAATATTCAATCCTACGGCCAGTGGAGCAACGGCGACCTCGAGGCGGGATTCAAAAACGCAACGAGAATTTTCGAACACACATTTCGCACGCCGCTAGGATTTCACGGCTACATCGAGCCCCAAGCCTGCACGGTGCAGGTTCACGAAGACGGCCGTATAGAAATCTGGGCCTCGAATAAAGCGCCCTTCACCTTGCGTGATCGCTTCGCGCGCGATCTCAATCTCGACCCGGCAAAGGTCAACGTGCATATCCTTCCGGTCGGCGGCGACTTCGGCGGCAAGACTTCGGTCCTCGAAGCGCCGGTCTGTTACTTTCTGGCGGAGCGGACACACCGGCCGGTGCGGATGGTGCTCGACTATACCGAGGAATTGACGGCGGTCTCGCACCGCCATCCCGCCGTGATTACTCTTCGCACCGGAGTAGACAGCGACGGCAGGCTTTGCGCGCTGCACGCGCGCGCCGTCTTCAGCGGCGGCGGCTATGCCGCCCTCAAAGCCAACGCCGAAGTCACCGTCCAAGGACCTCGGCGCGTGGCCAGCTACTATCGGATTCCCGCGATTCAGGTGGAAACGGTCTGTGCCTACACCAATCAGGTGCCGTGCACGCAGACGCGCACGCCGGGAAGTCCGCAGACGACTTTCGCGATGGAATCGCAGATCGACATCATCGCGCGCGAGCTAGGCATGGATCCCGTCGAGTTTCGCATGAAGAATCTCCTCAACGACGGCGAGGCGACGCCCTTCGGGCAGAAATTAAAAGGCATCGTCGTCAAGGAGACTCTGCAAAAAGCTCTCGATACTGCCGGTTGGAAAAGACCGAAGGCGAAAAACACCGGCCGCGGCGTCGCGGTTTACGAGCGGCCCTCGGGCGCCGGAAAATCCGGCGCGGCGATTACGCTCGAACCGGACGGCAGTGTCATTGTCAACTTGGGCGTCCCCGACGTCGGCCCGGGTATTCACACTGTCGTCCAGCAGATCGTCGGCGAGGTGCTCGACCTGCCGCGTGAGCGTGTCACCATTCGCGTCGAAGACACCGATACTTCGCCGTACGACTCGGGAACCGGCGGCAGCAAATCGACCAACAGCGTCGGCACCGCCGCCTATCAGTCCGTCTCCGAGATCAAAGAGAAAATATTGGCGCTCGCCGCCGCGCGGTTGGGCTGCAAGCGCGAAGATTTGCAGGAGGTCAAAGGCCGCTACGCCGCGCCGGGCCATAAGTCCATGTCGTGCTCGGATCTGATGCGTCTCGCAGTTGAACAGAATCGGGGCGCTATCACGCATCTAAGCATCTATGAACCGTCGCGCGCGGCGATCACGTCCTTCGCCGCAAGTGGCGGAAGTTGCGGTCGATCCCGGGACTGGACAAGTCAAAGTAACCAAGCTCACGACGGTCCACGACTCCGGCACCGTATTAAACCATCTCTCCTACCAGGGACAGATCGACGGCGGCGTCGTGACTGGTTTGGGCTTCGCCTTGATGGAAGATAATTCGCTCGTCGACGGCAGGATGGTGACGGCCAACCTCGGCGAGTTCAAAATGGCGACGGTCGCCGACGTGCCGAAGTTAACGACGGTATTGATGCAAGACGCCAGCGGGCCGACTCCATTTGAGGGTAAAGCGATCGCGGAAATTCCCAATGTTCCCACCGCGGCGGCCATCGCCAACGCCATTGAGGTCGCCGTCGGCGTGCGCCTGTACGACCTGCCGCTCACGTCCGAGAAAGTTTACGGGGCGCTGAATGGGCGGTAGATGCCGTGTCGGGTGCGGTGACCCTAGGGAACCGCATCGCTGGGTCATTCAGCACATTGGACGCGCGGAAGATTGACCGCCGAGTTTGCCTCATTCGGTTTGTAGATATTCAGCCAAACGATGCGGCTCGATTTACTCACCGCATCCTACGAAATGCCTTTCCCCTCACCCTAATACGGTCTCCAACGATCGAATTCCGCGGAAAAAGAGTCTATCTTGAGATTGAAAACGCCTCCCAGGAAGATCTCTTGATTTGAAAGCCATTCGAATTCACGCGCACGGCGGCGTTGACCAGCTGCGCTACGAAGATGCCGAAGAGCCTCGGATCACGTCGCCGAAAGATGCTATCGTTAAGCTCGCAGCGTCGGCGCTGAACCATATCGATATCTGGGTGCGCATGGGAGCTACCGGAATGGAGATCCCGATGCCGCACATTCTGGGCGCTGATGGCGCCGGCGTCGTTGTCGAGGTGGGTAGCGAAGTGAAAAACGTGAAGGCCGGCGACAAGGTATGCCTCTATTGCTTCACCGGCTGCGGTGAGTGTGAGTTCTGTCTCTCCGATCGAGATTTCATGTGCATCCGCGTCAGAAGCCTCGGCGAACGGCTGGACGGAACTTACGCGGAGTACGTAAAAGTCGCGCCAGAAAACTGCTTCCTCATTCCGTCCTATATGACCTTCGATGAAGGCGCGGCTTTTCCTCTCGTGTTCGTGACTGTCTGGCGCATGCTGGTGACCAACGCGCGATTACAACGCGGCGAAAGCCTGCTCATCATCGGTATCGGCGGCGGCGTGGCAAGCGCAGCGCTCCAGGTGGCTACACGCATGGGAGCACGCGTCATCGTGACTTCAGGCAGCGACGAGAAGCTAGAGCGCGCAAAGGCGTTAGGGTCTGATCACGGCATCAATCATCGACGGCAGAACTTCGCCGAGGAAGTGAAGATCCTCACCGACAATCGCGGCGTGGATGTAGTCCTCGACAGCGTAGCCGGCGAAGTCTGGCAAAAGAGCTTGGCATCGCTCACTCACGGCGGGCGCCTGGTCACCTGCGGCGCGACGGCCGGTGGCGAACCGAACGATGACCTGAATACGATGGTTTCAAAAGAGCTGAAGGTCTACGGTTCGACGCTGGGCAGCCGGGAAGATTTTCGCCAGCTGCTCAATTTTTTAGATGTCACCCAGATTCACCCGATCATCGACCGCACGTTCCCGTTGAAGGAAGCCGCTGCCGCACAGCAGCGCATGGAAGAGGCGCGGCAATTCGGCAAGATACTCTTGCAAAGTTGGACTAGCGGGCGTGGCCAAGAGTAGAAATTAACTCTAGCAGGCTGCTGAAAAAAGTTTAGGAATGCTTCGCTAGTGAGCTACTGTTGCGATTGCGTCATCGTGAGCGCGAGCGAAGGATCTGCTTTGATTTCGTAGTTAAAGAATGCAAAACAGATTCTTCGCCTTTGGCTCAGAATGACATCGTTAGACGAACGCGCTTTTTACTTCCAAAAGAGTTGATGAACGCGGTTTCTCCGCTCATCCATGTAGCCGGCGTCGTGAAAAGATTGTAGGTATTGGCGGCATATCCTGATCGCTTATAAGCTGCGCAGCAGACCGCGGCGGGAGAGTTGCTCGGCACAAGCTTCCAGATAATTTATTTGATCGCTGGCGGCGAAGCGCAGCACCACAGTACGCGCACCGGCCTCGGCGTAAGCCTGAATCTGATCCATTACTTGATCCCAAGTGCCCATGACGCAAAGCATCGCCTTCGCCACGGCTTCATAGGGCCGGTTGTAATACTGCGAAAGAAAATTTTGCCCTTCGCGGATGGCGCTGTCATCGCCGGCGGCAAGAGTGAAATAGAGTCCCGGCTCGATCGTTTGCGGATCGCGTCCGGCTTCCGCCGCATGGCCGCGAATTTTTTCCAGGCACTCTTTGTAAATCTTTGGATCGGTAATGTTGTTGAGCCAGCCGTCGGCCATGCGTGCAACGCGCTTGAGTCCGGGTTCAATGTTGTTCGACGCCAGCCAGATCGGCACGCCGCCGGGCTGGATCGGTTTCGGCGCCACCGTCACATGCTCGAAGCTCGAGAAGTTGCCGGCGTACGAGACATCGTTCTCGCGCCACAACTTGCGAATAATATGCACCAGCTCTTCGCTCATCTTGATGCGCTTCGCCGGATCGTGGCCGAGGACTCGATACTCATGCTCCTGCACCGGATCGTTGGGCCGGCTGTAGCCGATGCCGAGATCGACCCTGCCGCGGCTAAGCCAATCGACAGTGCCAACCATGTGAGCAACCAGGACGGGATTTCTAAGCGCGGCGAGATAGACCGCCGTGCCCAGGCGAATACGCCGGGTGCGGGCGCCGACGGCGCCGAGCGTCGTGAGCGCGTCGAGACGCGGCTTGGCGACCACACTGTCGCCAACCCAGACGGAGTGAAAGCCGAGCGCCTCGGTGCGATCGGCAAGATCGTAGATGCTGCTCGGATCGGCCCGGCCGGAAAGAATCACTTCCCGGGTGGGAAGTAGAATGCCGAATTTCGTTTGCGACTCGTCCATGTTTCAATAGTAAGGAGTCCCTTTACTCCTTACTTTTGTTCTCGTCGGCGCCGCGAATCAGGCGCGCCACGTCGTACTCCATGATGGTTTCGCCGCGCTGATTTTTCACCCATTGGCGATAGCGCACGATGCCGCCGCCGCGCGCCGGCACCGGCTTGGAGTCGAGAACTTCGATCTCAACGTGAATCGTATCGTTCACTTTGACCGGACCGAATAGGCGCATCTTGTCGAGGCCGGCGAAAGCCATTCCCGTGCCGTGAATGAGACCGGTCTGCACCGTGAGTCCCTCGGCCATGCCGAAGGTAAGGCTCCCCGGCGCGATGCGATCGCCATAGAGACTTTCCTTGCGGATGTATTCCATGTCGAGAAACAGCGGTTCGGTCAGCCCCACGAGCGTGACGAATTGCACGATGTCGTGCTCGGTGATCGTACGGCGGCCGGTGCTGTAGCGGTCGCCGGCGTGAAACTCCTCGAATGTTTTGCCCGTCATATGACCTTCTCTCTCCTCAGTTCGTCGATCGCTTCGGCGCTCATGCCAAGCCACTTCTTGAGAATCTCACTGTTATGCTCACCGAGCAGCGGCGGGGGCATCCTGACCGAGGCAGGAGTGACTGAAAATTTGACCGGGATGCCCGCCATACGAACCTTTCCCGCCGTCGGGTGCTCAACCTCCATCAACATGTCGCGATGCAAAACCTGCGGCGCTTGAAACACTTGGTCGATGCTTTGCACCGGCGCGCAGGGGATTTCCGCGTCGGTCAATAATCTGAACCAGGCCTCATTGTTGCGCTTAAGGAATATTTCCGAGAGCAGCGCGATCAACTCGGCGCGATTTTCCACGCGCTTAGAATTGTCGGTGAAGCGGGGGTCACCGGTGAGATCCGCGCGGCCGATGGCCTGGCAGAAGCGCTTCCAGATCGCTTCGCTGGCGACACCGATGACCAGATAGCCGTCGGCGGTTTTGAAATTTTGATAGGGCACGATGTTCGGATGAGCGTTGCCCCAGCGCGTGGGGATTTTACCGCCGACCAGATAATTGCTGCCGACGTTGATCAGCGACGCGACTTCGGCTTCAAGCAGGGAAGTGTCGATGCGTTGGCCGACGCCGATTTTCTCGCGAGCGAACAGCGCCGCGGTGATTGCCTTGCCGAGCATGAGTCCAGCCACGAGGTCGACGATCGCGACGCCGACTTTGACGGGCTCGCCGTCCGGCGTGCCGGTAATGCTCATGAGCCCTCCCCACGCTTGGACGATCAAGTCATAACCGGGCCAATCGCTCATGGGCCCGTCGGCGCCGAAACCGGTAAGAGAAGCATAGACGAGCCGCGGATTGAGCTCGCGCAATTCTTTTTCACCGAGGCCAAGCCGTTCCATGGTGCCCGGGCGAAAGTTTTCAATGATAACGTCGGCGGATTTGACTAACTCTCGCAATAACTCCACCGCGCGCTTGGACTTGAGATCCAAGGTCAGACTTTTCTTGTTGCGATTGATGCAAAGGTAATAGGCGCTCTCGCCACCGGCAAACGGCGGACCCCAGCCGCGCGTGTCGTCGCCGGCGCCGGGCTGCTCGACCTTGACGACTTCGGCGCCTAGATCGCCGAGAAACATCGAGCAATAAGGCCCCGCGACGACGCGCGTCAAATCGAGAACGCGCACGCCGTCGAGCGGTCCGGGACGGACGCCGCTCATTTGAACTCGAGGCCTTTGGCTTTGAGAACTTCCTGGAGCGTTTCCACGCCGGCCCAGAGGCCCGGCATGCCGCCGGGGATCGCCGCGACTTCCATCGCCTCCATCACTTCTTTGGGCGTCGCGCCGAGGGTGAGCGCTCGTTCGCAGTGCAAGCGGATACCGCGCGGGCGCATGAGCGCGCAGCAGATGCCGACCATAATCAATTCCTTGGTCTTTCTCGGCAGCGCGCCTTCGCGGCCGAAGGTGCCGTCGACGTAGAGCCCTTTGAGCTTTTCGAAATACTCGGGATCGAGCTTGGCGATGATGTCGTAAGCGTTGTTCTCGGAACCGAGACCGACTTTCTTAAAAGCATCTTTCGCTTCTTCCGCCATGCTTCGTCCTCCTTATGCTGCGATCAACGATATTATTCACCTTCGGCAAATGCGCCGAGGTTTGAAGCGTAAACCGAGCAAAGCGGCCGGCACTCGCGTCAAAGACGCCGCTTCTTCAGCCTCCCCTCCCTCGATGGGAGAGGATTGAGGTGAGGGTGCTTGTGCTTTGCTAACGGCACCCCTAACCAACCTTTCCCCGTCGAGGGGAAAGGCTCGAAGAAATCCCCCGCGCACCGCACCCCCGCAAGGGATATCAGTCCTTTCGCGTATTTTGACCGATGACGACGTCGACCAGCGCCGGCCCGTTTTGTTCCATCGCCCGTCTGATCGCCGGTTCGATGGCGTCAGGCTGCTCAACCCTTTGGCCGAAGATGCCGAAAATATCCGCGAGTCTGGCAAAATTCAATTCAGGTCCGACCAGTTCGGCGCCCATCTCGGCGGCCAAGCGGATCCGCTCTTCCGAGCCGCGGAATTGATTTTTCACCGCCATATAGGCGCGGTTGTTGAATACGATCACGATGAGCGGCACGCGATACTTGGCCAAGGTCCAGAGCCCCTGGAGGCCGAACATGCTGCTGCCGTCGCCGAGACAAGCGACCACGCGACGCCTCGGCGCGGCCAGCTTGGCGCCGATCGCCGCGCCCAGACCCCAGCCGAGGTAACCGCCGGAAGAGTTGGAAAAATAAGATCGTCCAGATGAAAACTTGAAGTTGACCATGAGGATATCCTTGCTCGTCGGGCTTTCGTTAACGATCAAAGTGTCCTTCTCGAACAACCGGTCCATGGTGCGGGCGAGCCTGGCCATATTGATCGGCGTGCCGTCCCAGCCCTGCTTCACGCGCGCTTCCAACTCGGCTTTCACCTGTTCCTGCGCTTTACGAATGGTTTCCAACCGCTCTTCCCGGCCATTCTGCGTACCGGCGACTTTCGGATAGACCTCAAGGAGTGAACGTAGCGCGCTCTTGCCGTCGGCGATGATGCCGAGATCCACCGGAAATACTTTGCCGATCTCCCAGGGATCTTCTTCGATGTGAATGCAACGTGTCCCGGGTTTCATCACCGGCTCGGGCAGATAGCGGTACTCGCGAATCAGCCGGCAGCCGATGGCGAGGATCACATCCGGATCGCCCCACACCGGCAAATTGAACGACGGGTTTCGCTCGGCGATTTGAAAACTCTGCGGATGGTCGGTGGGAAAACTCAAGAACGAATAGCGCGGTTCCATCACCACCGGCGCGCCGATCATCTCGGCAAACTTGATCAACTCCTCGGTGCCGCCGGACTTGGCGATGCCGCTGCCCGCAACAATGAGCGGTCTCTTTGCTTTAGCGAGAAGTTTGGCCGCCTCTTCGAGCGCTTCGGGATCGGCGGCGATGCGCGGCGTGATACGCGAACGTTCCGCCAGCGGATTTTGCTGCTCCGTGGTTTCACCGAGCAGATTGCTCGGCAGCGACAGATAAACCGGCCCGGTGGGCGGCGTCGCGGCGACCTTAAACGCGCGATTCAAAAATTCCGGGATGCGGTCGGAGCGGTGCACCTCCGCGCTCCACTTGGTGAACTGCTTGGTCAATTCGACCAGGTCTTTGCCCTCGGTGTGGGAGTCCCGGCCGGTGATCCGCGTGTCGACGTGCGTTGACGTCACCACCACCGGTGAGCGATCGCGGTAGGCGTCGTAGAGAGCGCCGACGGCGTTGACCGAACCCGGCAAGGTGCTCACCTGCGCGAGCGACGGGCGGCCGGTAACACGCGCATGGCCATCCGCCATGGAAACCACGCAAGTCTCATGGAGCGCGAGCACGAAGCGCACTTTTTCCTGATCGGCGATGGTGCCGATAAACTCTTGCCCGCTCGTGCCCGGCAGACCGAAAACATAGTCCACGCCATGATCCACCGCGACCTCGAGATAAGCCTGCGCTACCGTTTTTTGCTTGCCGCTGTTTTCAGCCATCTAACTTCCCTTTCACCTGCTGTAAACGACGACTATGATCCGCCGTAGGAGCAGGCTCCCATGCCTGCCCTTACGATCGGGCGACCCCATGGGGTCGTCCCTACTGCATCATGCAGGTGGCATTAATGATTGTCGTCTCATCCGGCCAAGTTCAACAATTGCTTTCCGCTCATGCTGAGACTGTCGCAGCATTTCTTTGCTCGGCAACGTCGCCTGATACTACTCAGCTGCCAGTCCAAAAAGATTCCGCGCATTGCCCAGCAGCAGTTTTTCCTTAACCGAATCTTTGAAACCCATCTTGTCGAAGCTGGCCAGCGCCTTCGCCAAATCCACGTACGGAAAATCCGTGCCGAAAAGCGCCTTATCTTGCAGCCGTCCACTGATGGCTTTTTGAAAAAGCTCCGGCAACTGCTCCGCCAGATAGCCGGAAGTGTCGACGTAAAGGTTTTTCTTGTGCGTCACCACGCCGACGGTTTCTTCCACCCACGGCCAGCCAGGATGAGCGGCAAGAATCTTCATGCGCGGAAAGTCCTTCGCCAGCGTATCGAGGTGAATCGGCCGCCCGTAATCGAGGCCGATGCCGCTGCCGCCCTCGGTATTAGCGCCGAGCACGGTAAAGCCGATGTGAAACATGACCGGCTTCCCGCTCGCCTGCAAAACCTCCCAGATGTTGTAAAATTTTTTATCGCTCGGATAAAAAGCCTGATCGGGCGGATGGAATTTGAAACCTACGACTTTGGGATTTCGCACCAGCACTTCAGCGTAGCGGGCAACAGCCAGCAAATCCACAGCACGGGTATCGAGCGATGCAAGCACGCCGGCAAAAGACTTGGGATAGTTGGACACCAGCTCAATGACGTGGTCGTTGGAATTACGCGCGCCTTCGTGCACCGTCGAAGGATGCCAGCCGATCAACAAGGCTTTGACGTCCTGCTGCAGATATAACTCCGCGAAGGCCTCCGCAGTCTGCGGCACGTCGGACAAGTCCCGGCGAAAGTAAATGCACGCATGAGTGTCGAGACCACGCGTGCTCGGGTGCACGTGAACGTCAATGGCGCGCATGAAGTTTCCCGTCAACGAAGGCAATGACCCATGGATTCACGCGGCCGTCTTTGTAGAAAGTTTGCTTCTCATCGGCCATCGCGCTCAAAAGTTCCGGCGCCCTCATGCCATGCGGGATGGTACCATTGACCTTCTGGAGGTCTTTCAACACGGTCGCCGCGCCAAGCTCATCGACTTCAACCAACGGCATGCGTGGAAACTTTAGTCCCTCGGTGGAAATGAAATCCACGGTCGACGGCGCTTCGCCCAACTCCACGGTTCTCGCCGCGGCAAGCCGAACCGAATTTACTAACGCGAGCTTGACGATCGACGGCTCCAATGCCGGACCACGCCTTTCGACTAAATCATGTATCGCCGGATTGGGTTTCTGATCGACGTAGAATGATGGATTGCTTTTGGCTAATGCCGCAAGCAGTCTCGACGACCTCAAAAAACCATCGCCGCGAAACTCGAACATGACGCGCGTCACGTCTTCGACGATCGACGGCTTCCAGCTATCGAAGCTGAACAACGGCGGCAACGCGCGCAGCTCTTTGGCCGCGCCGTCGACGCCCTCTATGCTTGCGCCGGCTTCAACCAGGCGGAGCGCCATCACCGCGTACACCATCAACACGCTGTTCGAAACAAACCCGGAGATATCTTGGGTCTCCACCGGCTTGCGCCCGAGATCCATGAGAAAGGCCATCAAGGTGGCGTAACTCGCCTCATCCATGTCGCCCCTAACCACCTCGACCATGTGCGTGTAAAGCACCGGGTTGAAAAAGTGCGTCGTGGCGAATTTCTCTCTCAGGGATTCGCCGTCGCCGAGCAGACTTGACTGTGTTAGCGACGACGTGTTGGTCGTTAGAATTCCGCTGAAGCCTCGATCGCGCAGCGCCTTGTAAACCGATTTTTTAGTTGCCGCCGATTCCGAAACGGCTTCCGTCAGCAAGTCGGCGATCGTCATGTTCGCAAGCGCCTGCGCCGGTATGAGCCCGTTCTTGACGTTCTCCGCTTCAGCGTCGGAAATCCGGTTTCGTCTCCTCAATCGTTCGATGGTTTGATCGCGCCGGCCAGCCAAGTTTTTCATCGCTGCTTCCGAGGTGTCGAAGACCAGTGTCCGGTAGCCTTTCTGCGCGTAAAGAAAGGCGATGTCGAAACCCATGACGCCGAGACCGAGAACCCCGACGGTTTTGATCGCGTCTATCATGTTTCCTTTCGATGATCCTATAGCAGATTTTCCACCAGATCAGCGGGTTTGAGATCGCTCGCTCGACGGTCCTGCAGCGCTACTTCTTTTAAGATCGAGTTGATTGAATTCATCGAAGGTGTCAACAACGGCTCGAACTCGGCGGCGAATAATCTGTAACATTTTTCCACTACTTGCGGATGATCGGCCAAAGCGGGAAGCCAGCGGCTAATTTCTTTGACCGTTTCGTGCGGCTGGCCCGTGAACAGGCGAACGCTCTCGGTGTAGATCGAAACGATTTTCCGCACCAGCTCCGTATTATCGCGGAGAAATCGCCGCGTCGTGGCCAGGGGCACCCAGTGACAATCCAGGTCGAGGCTATCGGCGATCACACGGAAGCCCAAGGCCTCCGCTAGGAACGCTTTTTCCGGCGGCAGAAGCGCCGCGTCGATCTTCTTTTCGATCAACACCTCAAAACTCCGATCGTTGATACCCGAATCGACGACCTCAAGGTCGGTATCAATTGCCAGTCCCCATTTCCTCAGCAGCGCGAGCATCACCATGCCGGCCATACGGCGCGGCTGATTGATGCCGACGCGTTTTCCTTTGAGGTCCGCTACGGCGGTGATACTCGGATCGGCCGCCAGGTAAAAAGCCGGACGGTTCAACAGACCGCCGACGATGACGAGATCGCTGCCTTCGAGCACGGAAAAAACCAGTGATGGGGCGTTAGGAGTGCCTACCGGCGTCGCCCCCGAGACAATGTCCGGAACGGCCCGCTCTTCGTCGCGCTGGTTTACGATCTCGACCGGAAGATTCTCCCGATCGAAGAGCCCAGCCGCTCGGGCAACCAGTGGGAGAAAACGGCCGATGCTCGAAACGCCGATGCCGATCTTTATCTGGTCCATTGCCGTCGTTGTACTAGGAACGATTGTTAAAAACCACCATGAGGAGCGGAATGCTATGTGCGGCCCGTCCAAAGTCCACTCAGCGTGAAGAGCAGAAGGCCAGTCATCCCGAGCGAACGCGAGGGATCTAAGAAAGATTCTCCCCGGAGTTTATCCGGAACGTGCCGAAGGGGTCGAAATGACAATTTTGTTTCATCAAAGCGATATCGGGACAAAATGACCCAGTCAACGCCCGCGCTTCCGCGACATAGCCCATGCCGTAGCATTTAGCAGCCCTGCGCCGCCGGCCGCTCCGCACTCCTGAAGTACTATTTTCCCTGCAACGCCCAATAAATTTTCTCGGCGTTGAGCGGCAGCTCGAAAAGACGCACACCGCAGGCGTCGGCAATCGCATTCGAGATCGCCGCCGCCGTGGGCACGTTCGGGTTCTCGGCGATCGCCTTGCCGCCGAATGGCGTCGGGCCGGTGGGGCTCTCGACCAATACAGTTTTCAGCGGCGGCACGTCGGCGATGCACGGCAGCTTGGATTCGCCTAAAGTTAATGTCGCGATCTTGCCGTCGACCATCGGATTCTCTTCCATCAGCGCAAAGCCCAAGCCATTCACAACGCCCCCTTCGATCTGCCCCGTCAGCGTGAGATGATTGAGCACCGTGCCAGTATCGTGCGCCGTGGTCAAATTTAAAACCCTCACGCCTCCGGTAGTCGGATCAACTTCCACCTCAGCCACTTGCGCCGCGAAGCCGGTGACCTTCGGCATGTCGTTGGGGACAAAATTGGTCAGGTGAAAGACCGGGCCACCGTTTTCTTTGACAGCCAGCTCGA
>JBOHVN010000201.1:0-27133 GCA_050735675.1 Binatia bacterium
TCGATCCCGAAGATCTCACGCCGTGGGGCGGCGCCGACGAGTATATTCGCCTCATCAGCCCATTGCGCTCCCAGATGAAAACCAGCCTGTGCGATAATCAACACAACGCCGCCGTGGGCATTCTCGACGAGTATGTCAAGCGCACTGGTCTGCCGCGCGAAGAGTATTTCGATCACTTGCAGGAGCCCGATCCGAATTGGTTAAAGTCCATCCGCGTGCTGTTGACCGTCGGAGAAAACGATAAAGGCCATTGGGTCAGAGGCGACAAGCTCGAACACAAGCGCGAGATGTTTATGGGCGCCAAGTATGCCACCGCCACGCGCGGCGCGCATGTGGTTTTGATCCCGCGCTACGGTCACGTGGGTTACTCTGAATTGTATAATGAGAAAATCGCCTATCTCTGGCTCTGGGCTTATCGGTCCCAGTATTTCGATTAATCGCCGAGGAGGAATTCCGATGCTGACAAGAATTCTATCAGGGCTCGCTTTCGCAATGGTCACAGCGAATGCCGCCGCATTGTGTGCCGCGCAAAGCCGGCCGCTCTCGCTCGTCGAGCTGGCGCTCTATCAAGGCGCCGACCGGGAAAAGATTCTCCTCGAAGGCGCCAAGAAGGAAGGCGAAATCGTCTTTTACACCTCGAATACCTGGGTGGCTGGACCGGTGTCCCAGGCGTTTGGCAAGAAGTATCCGTTTGTGAAAGCTAACGTCTGGCGCAGCGATTCCAAAGCATTGCTCAAACGTTTGACCGAGGAGGTAGCCTCCGGCCGCTTTCTCGCCGATGTCGTTGAAACAAGTCCCGAATACATGATCCTCCTCCAGAGAAACAACATGCTCCGGGAACACTTTTCGCCGGAGCTCAGCGCCTACGACGACGACGCGAAAATAAAAGGCAAAACCGGAGTCTACGCCTGGACGAACCGGGAGATCTACATCAGTTTGGGCTTCAACACGAAACTTATATCCTCGGCGCAAGCGCCTAAATCCATAAAGGACCTTCTCGACCCAAGATGGAAAGGGAAAATGTCCATCGCCGGGACCACCACCGGCACGCGCTGGATTGGCGCCGTGCTCGAAGCGATGGGACGTGAGTTTCTGCTAAAGCTGAGCGAGCAAGACATCAATGTACAGAATATGTCGGGCGCGGCCCTCGCGGGTCTGGTCGCTTCCGGCGAGGTTCCGTTATCTCCGACGATCTTTAATTCCAATATTTTTACCCACAAGCGAAAAGGCGCGCCGGTGGAATGGCGGGCGATCGATCCGGTGATTGCCGGGGTCGGGACTTCAGCGTTGTTGACGGATCCTCCCCATCCTCACGCGGCTCTTCTGTTTCTCGACTATCTTCATTCCAAGGAAGGACAGCAAGTCGCCATGAAGGGCGGCTTGAGCTCGGCGCGCAACGATATCGGCTCCCTCGAGCAGAAATTCAAGAAAGTCTATATCGACAGCAAGTACACGCCCGAAGATCTCGACAAGAAATTCACCGAGTGGGAAGACTTGATGCGTAAGCTGTTTATTCGCAAGTAGCGATAACTCGCCAAAGCAACTTGCCATGCCTCGCTGGAATCGAAATTTGCCTTCAATGCGAGGGTTTAATGCGCCAGCTTTTCATGCCAAAAGGTAAGTCACAGCAACTGTAGATAATTTAAAGGAGCATGGAATTTTATGAAACCCCGCCCATTACCTTACCCGAGCCTGATATTGTACAACGGCAACATTCGCACATTCGCGAGCGAGACTTCCACCTGTGAAGCTCTGGCGTGCGCGGGATCGAGAATCGCCGCCACCGGCAACTCCGACGACATTCGCCGCCTGGCCGGGCCGGATACCCAGACGATCGATCTCAAGGGCCGCACCGCGATTCCCGGCTTGACCGACACTCACGTTCATCTGTCCGAGAAGGGCACGGCGGAGATGGAGCTGGTCGACTGCCGCGACTTTTACGTCGACGTAAATTCCGTCTCCGATATCTTACATCGCCTCGCCAACGCCGCCGCCAGCGCGCCCAAGGGCTCGTGGATCGTCGCCCACGGCAGTCCGATGCAAGATTTTCGCATCAGCGACAAGCGCTTTCCCGACAAGCATGATCTCGACCGCGCCGTGCCGGATCATCCTATGTCGATTTCGTTCGGTGCTCACGTGACCATCGGCAACAGCCCCGCCTTAGCCGCGGCGAAGATCACCCGCGAGACGCCCGATCCCGCCGGCGGGCACATCCGACATGATCCGCAGACCGGCGAGCCTACCGGCGAGCTGCACGAGCGCGCCCAGTTGATACTGCGAAAGGTCGCGCCGGAGTTTAATTATCTGCAATTGAAAGACGGCATCGTCTTTGCGTTGAACCAATGCCTTGAGCGGGGCGTCACCACGGTGCATGACATCGTCCGCTACGCCGAACCGGTGCGCGCCTATCAAGAACTTTACCAAGAAGGCCGCATGCACGCGCGCGTGAGCATCTTGCCGCGCGTGATCGAATCGATGATCGAATCGAAAAGCCTACTCGAGCTCGGTCTCATCACCGGCTTTGGCAACGACTGGCTGCGCATCGGCGGCGTCAAGATGAGCATCGACGGCGGCATTACCGGACGAAACGCTTGTTTTCACGAACCGTACGAAAACGACGAGCACAATCACGGCATCATTAGAATTCAGCAAGACGAGCTGAATCACACGGTTCAAGTCTGTCACGACGCGGGCCTGCGCTGCTGCGTCCACGCCATCGGTGACAAAGCCTTCGACATGGCGCTCGACGCCTATGAGAATGCCATCGAGCACTCGCCGCGCAAAGATCACCGCCACCGTATCGAGCATATGGGCAACTGGCTGGCCACGCCAAAACTCATTCAACGCATGGTGCGTTCAGGCATCGTCGCCATCCCCAATATCGCCTTCGCCTACTACATCGGCGACGCGATCCTCGACTGCGTCGGCGAGCGGCGGCTAACCAAGGCCTTCCCATTCCGCACGCTCTTGAGAAACGGCGTGATCATCGCCGGGGGCTCCGACTCGCCGGGCTACTGGCCGGTGGATCCGCTACGGGATATCGCCACCGCGGCATCCCGCAAGATGCGTTGGGGCGATGTTTGGGTGCCGGAAGAAAGAATCAGCGTCAGCGAAGCCTTCGCCATGCACACCACCACCGCTTCGTGGGTCGGCTTCGAGGAAAACGAGAAAGGCACCCTCGAAGTCGGCAAGCTCGCTGACATCGCGGTGGTTGCGGAAGATCCGTTTGCGATCGCGCCGGAGAAAATTAGAGAATTAGAAGTCGAGATGACCTTGGTTGGCGGCGAGGTCAAGTATCAAGCCTAGGCGATGCCGTTGCTCAGCCGCTGCGGGCGACGCTCACGAACGGCCGGTGCACCTGGCGCTCCGAGGCGAGATTAATTTTTTTACGCTGTTTGTAGATGTGGATGCACACCTCTTCGATCAAATTCGGCTGCAATTCGGCGGCCCCGCGCTCGGGCTGGACCGGCTCCCACTGAATGGTTACCGACTGAATCTTATCTGATTGATCCTGCCAGGAGACTCTGAGAAAGCGGCCGCGCGTGCGATCGACATAGTTGCCGGCGAGACGAAGTATCTGTGACAAACTGAGCAGATCCGGCGGGCGGCCCATGTGAGGTCGGCGCTTTGCCCGGCCTTCCGCGTCCAGCCTGCGCAAATCTTCAGGCGAATAATGTTTCTCGAAGTCCATCGCCATTGAGGTGCCCCGGTTCCATGCTTGGACGATCAGGTTGTCCCCATGAGTTCTAATTTCAAGCGCCTTGAGCTGCATCTCTTCGAAACATTGACCGAGGCATCGCAGGATCGACGAATAGCGCATTTTTTTCGGCGTGAGTTTGGTTACACGCGCGGCATGTGTCGTCATTCAATGATAGGCGAGCAACGACTATGCCAAAAAAGTCCGCCCGCAGGGTTCTTCAAACTGCCAAGATTGATCGGCCCATTGTGCAAAATTGTTCGCAGGCACGCTAAACACAACGTTCCTAGTCCACTGAAGTTGCGAGGAACAAATTCACGGAACCAGCGGAGACCGTCACAGTACGCCGCGGAACACTCCTGTTTGCTCGCCGTCAATTTTTTCGACGGGTGCGATGTCAAACAACCGCACTGCGGATGCCAGGTCGGTTTGATTTGAACGGACGCGTCAATGTAGAGACCGGCTCAGCCAATGATCCGATTGCGGATACGTGGCAGCGTCCTTGAGCCCGCCCTTCGACAATGCTCAGGGCAGTCGGTTTAGCGCATGAGTCTTCTCCGTAGTCGTCTAACGGATCTTCATGTCGTAGGCTAAAACTCTCTCGCCGGGTGTCGCCTTCCACATTACGTTTTTGGCAACGCCATAGATCTCCGCGAGCGTATACAAAGGAACATAAGGAACGTCTTCCATCAGTATACGGCCCGCCTGCCGCAATAGCTCAACGCGTTTCTTCATATCCCCGGTGATTTGCTCTTCATCGATCAGCTTGTCGAACTCAGGATTCTTGTACTGAATCCGCTTGGTCACTCCGGAACGGAAATACTGTTCGTATAGCGTGTCCGCATCGACGGCTGGACGACCGACGTAATAGAAGGCAAGCTTGCCGCCGTTGACGCCTTCCTGGCCCCAAAAAACGGCAAACTCCTGCGTTACCAGCTCTGTTCTCACTCCTGCATCGCGCAACTGATTAGCGATGACCTGGCACACCTCTCGGGCTTTGGGATAGCGGTCGGGAGCCAGGTGAAGCTTGACATCGACGCCGTTCGGATAGCCGGCTTTGGCCAGAAGTTCTTTCGCCTTTTTTGGATCGCGTGGATATCTCTTGAGCTTTGGATCGGCGCCAATCACATTCGACGCGACCGGTCCGTCCATGACATAGCCATTGCCTTCGTAAATGTGCTTGATAATGATCGCAGGATCGATGGAGTAGTTAAATGCCTGCCGCACGAGCTTGTTATCGAAAGGCTTAAAGACCGGGTTAAGCGCCAGAAAATACATACGCTGACCCTGCGCCCTCTCGATGCGAGTCCGCGGATTGCCTTCAATGCGCGTGATCTCTTCCACGGGAACATTGTTAATGACGTCGCCTTGCCCGGCCAGCAAACCCGAGACGCGCGCCGCATCCTCCGCGACTTTGCGCGTAACGATTTCTTTGATCGCCGCTTTGCCTCTCCAGTAGTCATCGTTGCGAGTCAATACGAGCTGGCCATCGCGCTGCCAACTGACAAATTTGTACGGGCCGGTTCCGGTGGGATGCTGATGGACATCGCTGCCGTACTTATCAGCCGCCGTTCTGCTCAAGATGTTACGGTTGTTCAAACGTTCAATCATCATCGCGGTCGGTTGCTTGGTCGTCAAGATGAGAGTGTGATCGTCCGCCGCTTTCATTTCCGTTATGTCCGTCAAAGCATAACGCTGCGGGCTTTTCTTGTGGTTCAAGATCGTCTGGTACGAATGGATCACGTCCTTGGCGGTAAACGGCGAGCCGTCGTGAAAGCGCACGCCTTTTCTGAGATTGAAAACCCATTTTGTACCTTGAAACTCCCACGATTCGGCGAGCACGCCGAGGTAGCCCATTTTGACGTAATCAACCTCAACCAGAGACTCGGCCATGTGATTCCAGATGCCGTATTCGGGGCTGGACGAAAATGCATAGGGATCGAGAGAACTCAGACTCACGCTGCTAAAGATCGTCAAACGTTCTGTGGACGCCGAATAACTTATCTTCGGCCATGACGCGGCAGTCCAAACACCCAACCCTGCAAGGGTGCTTCGTTTGAGAAAGTCTCTGCGATTGAGTCCTTTTTTATGCGACGCCATAAATACCTCCTCATTTCGCGGCGATGTTTTTCGTCATCGACTCTGCAATCCGGAAAAACACGGCCGGGGTTGTTGGTTTGATCCACTGGCCAACTTTACGCCAACAAAAACCTAAGTCTAGAGACTTTCGCTAAGTGCCAATTTCTCATCCGAACCCCCTCCAGAGGCGCCATCGGAACGAGGATAAAGGAAAACGGAGGCTGATATTGTTATCGTGGCGAGCGCGCCGACGGAGTAAGGCGGCAACTTGCCGGCTCCGCTCCTCCTCCGTCCCCGGGGCGAGGAGCTAACGAATTTTCATCTCGTTGGCGATGATCTTTTCGTCCGGGCGCGCCTTCCAGTTAACGTTGCGCGCCACAGCGTAGATTTCCGCCAGCGTGTAGAGCGGGACCAGTGGCGCATCTTCCATCAAGATGCGTCCGGCCTGCTGTAAGATGGCGATTCGCTTCTTGGGATCACCGGTTCTCTGCTCTTCATCGATGAGCTTGTCGAATTCGGGATTCTTATATTGAACGCGCGGCGTGACGCCGGAGCGGTAATATTGATCGTAAACGGTATCGGCATCGGCGGCGGGACGGCCGACGTAGTAAAACGGCAACTTGCCACCGTTGACGCCGTCTTTGCCCCAGAAGATGACGAACTCCTGCGAGACCAGCTCGACTTTGATGCTTGCCTTCGCCAGCTGATCGGCGATCACCTGGCAGACTTCTTTGGCTTTGGGATAGCGATCCGGCGAGAAGTAGAGCTTGACTTGTAGACCTTGGGGATACCCGGCTTTGTCGAGCAGCTCCTTGGCTTTCTTCGGGTCGTGAGGGTAGCGCTTGATCTTCGGATCGAAACCGATGACATTCGATCCCAGTGGCCCATTCATCACATAACCGTTGCCCTCGTAAATATGTTTGATGATCACCGCCGGATCGACGGCGTAGTTGATCGCTTGGCGCACCAATTTGTTATCGAAGGGTTTGTGCGTGACGTTCATTGCGAGGAAATACATGCGCACGCCTTCGGCCTTTTCGGCACGGACGCGCGGGTGTTTATCAAAACGGGCGAGCTCCTCCACGGGGACGTTATTGGTAACGTCGCCTTGGCCGGCCAATAGACCGGCGACCCGGCCCGCGTCTTCCTTGACCCGTCTTGTGACGATCTCTTTGACTGCTGCTTTGCTACCCCAGTAATTGTCGTGCCGGGTCATCACCAGGTTACCGTCGCGCTGCCAACTGACGAAGCGATACGGCCCCGTCCCGATGGGTTTACGTTCGCCAGGATCGCCGCCCTGCGCTTCCGTCCCTGCTCTGCCGAGAATGAAGCGGTTTTGCAATCGATCGAGAAAGACCGCGTTGGGCGCCTCGGTAATGAATGCGATTGTATGATCGTCCAGGGCTTGCATCTCGCTCAGGTCTCTAAAATTGTCCTTCTGCAAACTCTGCTTGTCGTTTTTGATTCGATTGATCGAGTAAATTACGTCCTGCGCTGTGAAGGGAGAGCCATCGTGGAAACGGACGTTCTTGCGCAGCTTGAACACCCATTTCTTGCCCTGAAACTCCCATGACTGGGCGAGCACGCCGAAATAATCTCTCTTGGCATAGTTCACCTCGACCAGCGGCTCGAGCATGTTGTTCCAGATGCCGTACTGCGGACTGGAACTGTGGGCATAGGGATGGAGCGTATCCAGACTGATACTGCTCAAAATGGTGATCCGTTCTTTGGAAGCCGCGTAGCTCACCCGGGCGCCGTGACCGGCGAGGAAAACACCCAAAGTTGTGAGCGCGCTCTGCCTCAAAAAATTTCGTCTGCTGGATTGCTTCGCTGCCATTAACCCTCCATTACCATGCAAAGGTTTACTATTTGATCCCCATATCCCAGGCGAGAATTCTCTCATCCGGGCGTTTTTTCCAGGTAAGATTCTTTGCCGCGCCGTAAATGTCGGCCAAGTTATAGAGTGGCACGAACGGCACTTCATCCATCAGGATCTTCCCCGCCTGCTGCAATATCGCAACCCGTTTTTTAGTGTCGGGCGTCTTTTGTTGTTCTACGATCAGTTTGTCGAAATTGGGATTGCTGTAATTGCACCGCTTGGTCGTGCCGGTGCGAAAATATTGGTCGTAGAGCGTGTCGGCATCGGTAAGCGACCCGCGGCCTATATAGTAAAATGGCAGCTTGCCGCCATTGACACCGTCTTTACCCCAGAACAGCGCCCATTCTTGGGAAATGAGTTCCACCCTGAATCCGCCCTTGACCATCTGCGCCGCGATCACCTGACAAACTTCGCGGTCTTTTGGATAGCGGCCCGCGGAATAATAAAATTGAACATCGCAACCGTCAGGGTAGCCCGCCTGAGTTAGAAGCTGTTTAGCTTTTTGGGGATCGTAGGGATAGCGTTTTAACTTTGGATCGGCGCCGATAACGTTGGGTCCCACGGGACCGTTGACCGGATAGCCGATGCCGTCGAAAATATTCTTTACAATCGACGGCGCATCAATGCTGTAGTTCACGGCTTGCCGGACCAGTTTGTTGTCGAAAGGCTTGAATCCTACGTTCATCGTTAGGAAAAACATCCGCAACCCTTCGATCTGGTCAACTCTCACCCGCGGATGACGTTTGAGCCGAGCTACTTCGTGGATCGGGACGTTGTTGATAAAATCTGCTTGGCCGGACTCCAGCGCCGCAAGACGTGCCGCATCCTCGGTGACTTTGCGAAAGACAACCTCTTTGATGGCGGCTTTGCCGCCCCAGTAGTCGTCATTGCGCGTGAAGACCATATTGCCGCCGCGCTGATAACTGACGAATTTATACGGTCCTGTCCCGATGGGATTCTGGTACAACTGATCGCCATACTTGTCTCCCGCGACCTTGCTGATGATGAAACGATTTTCGAGGCGGTCCAGAAAAGTGGCGAGGGGCTGTTTGGTTACAAAAACAACCGTCTGGTCGTCGGGCGTTTGGATTTCCGTAACATCCTTAAAGTTCGGCGCTTGTAAACTTCCCCCCTTGGTGTCGCGCATCTTTTCGACTGAGAAGACCACATCTTTGGAAGTCAGCGGTGCGCCGTTGTGAAACTTGATGCCTTTTTTAAGTTTGAAAACCCAGCGCTTTCCCTCAAACTGCCAGGACTCGGCAAGCATGCCGACATAGTCCATCTTCGCCGTGTCGAATTCCACAAGCGGTTCTATGACATGTTGCCAGTTGCCGTAGATAGGAGCCGAACTGTGGTTGTAAGGGTGGATCGAATCAGCCACGCTGGAGTGGTAAATCGTCACCCGCTCACGCGAGGCGGCAAACGCATCCCGCGCAATATAGGGCCCGACCATCGCGCCGGCGCCCAGAGCGGCGCCCCGTTTGAGAAAGTCTCGTCTGGTAATCCCGCCGGTCTTTTTAGCCATAAAGCCTCCCGCGTTTACGCGAACTTAATCCCGTGTCATCTCTATACGATTCTATCTCTGTCGTCTCAGCTTGGGATCGAAGATATCCCGCAATCCATCGCCGAGCAAATTGATGCCGAATACTGTTATGAAAATAGCCATACCGGGGAAGATCGTCAGCCAGGGAGCGCGGTTGATGTAGCTTCGGCCTTCGCTCAGCATCGAGCCCCAGGTGGCGATATGAGCCGGCACGCCCAACCCGAGAAAGCTCAAGCTCGCTTCCGAGATGATAACGACCGCCATGGCGAATGTCGCAATGACGGTAATACTTGAAAAGGTATTCGGCACGACGTGGCGCAGAAGAACATAGAAGTCTTGGCCGCCCAGGGCCTTGGCCGCGGTGACAAAATCGCGCTCCTTCAGCGAAAGCACTTCCCCGCGCACCACGCGGCAATACTGCACCCAGCGGCTGAGCATAAGCGCAAAAATAAGATTAAAAACCCCCTGCCCCAGGAAGGCCATGATGGCGATGGCGATAAGGAGAAAAGGAAAGGCCAGGAAAATTTCCGAAATCTTGCTTACGATCTCATCCGTAGCGTTGCCAAAATAACCCGAAGCCGCGCCTAAAGCGCAGCCGATTAAACCGGCCAAAATGACGGTCGCCGTTCCTACCAGCAGCGAAATCCGTGAACCATAGATAATCCGGCTTAGCATATCGCGGCCGAGGTTATCCGTACCTAGCAAGTACGCCGGCGAGCCACTGTCCATCCAGCGCGGCGGCTTCAGCCGGTCTTCCAAGGTCTGCGCCTGGGGATCATGGGGCGCGAGCCAGGGCGCGCCCACACCGCAGATCAAAAGCGCGATCAAAATCGCGCCGCCCACCCAGATTTTCATGAAACGGATAAACATTATGGGTCAATTCCGGAGCCGATCCGGCAAGGCCGTTACTCCAATAACCAGCCGCCTCTGTTCATAGTACTCCCCCGGTGCTTCGGTCAAGCAGTCTCTCGCTAGGACAGCTTGATGCGCGGGTCGATCCAGCTATAAAGTAAGTCCACCAGCAAGTTAACGAAAAAATACATTATGGCGAAAAAAAGGATCAGGACCTGGGTCAGCTTGTAGTCGCGGGCCGAGATCGACTGAATCAACAGGTCGCCGATGCCGGGATACGAAAAAACCGTTTCGGTAATCACCGAGCCGTTCAGCAGCGCGCCCAGTTGCAAGCCGAGGATGGTGACGATCGTGATCATCGAGTTCCTTAGAATATGGCGCCAGATCACGACCTTTTCGCTGAGCCCCTTGGCGCGGGCGGTGGTAATAAAATCCTGGCGCATAACTTCGAGGACGCTGGAGCGCGCGATGCGCGTAACGATGGCCGCCAGGCTTGTGCCGAGGGTAAACGCCGGCATCAACAGGTGCTGCAAAGCGCTCCAAAAAGCCGTGACGTTTCCCGCAAGCAAACTATCCACCAGGTAAAGCCGGGTGACCGGCGGAACTTCGATGCCGTACTCGATGCGCCCGGCCACAGGCAAGAGGTTTAACTGGCCGCCGAGAAAATAGATGAGCATGATTCCAAGCCAAAAATTAGGCAGGGAAACGCCGATGAGCGCCACGCTCATGCCCGCGTGGTCGAGAAGGGAGTTATGTTTGATGGCGGAATAGACCCCGAGGGGAATCGCTATCACAATGGCCACCAGGAAACTCGCGATGGCAAGCTCGATAGTCGCCGGTAGCCGCTCGGCAACTAGCTTCATTACGGGCTCGTTGAACTTGAGCGACCTGCCGAAGTCACCGGTGAGGGCGCGCAAAATGAAATCCGCGTACTGCACGATCAACGGCCGGTCGAGACCCCACTCGTGGCGCGTGCGCGCGATATCCTCCGGCGTGGCGTCGTCGCCAAGAAGCAGGGTCACCGGGTCTCCCGGCGCGATGTGCATCAAGAGAAAAATCAGGAAGGAGATGCCGAATAGAACCGGAATCGCTCCCAATAATCGGCGTCCGATCGCGTTCATTTGGGTTAATTAGCTAAACGGTCACGGCGCAGATTATTCGTTGCGCTCAGAATGACGAGCAAGCTGCCGGTCATCCTGAGAGCGAAGCGAAGGATCTGATTCACTTCACCTGCCACGGAGTCACTGTCCCAACTGGGCAAAAGATTGGTCCAAAACCCATAATGCCTGATCGATTTGATCCTTATTGACGTTCAGCGGCGGCGCGACGCGCAAAACGTTGCCGTAGGTTCCGCCCTTGCCGACTAGCAAGCCGTTGTTTTTAGTCAACTCCATCACCCGTTTGGTGTTCTCCACGTCGGGCTGTTTCTTTTCACCGACCAGCTCCATGCCCTGCATCAAACCCATGCCGCGGACGTCGCCGATAATCGGGTATTTGTCTTTTAGCGCATTTAAGCCTTCGCGCAAACGGTTGCCCATCGCCCTGGCATTTTCAACCAGATTCTCTTCCTCGATGACTTCGATGGTCGCGCGCGCCGCCGTGGACGTCACCGGATTGCCGCCGAAGGTGGAAATCGTGTTGCCCTGCAGGCTGTCGGCCACTTCGGGCGTGGCGATGGTGGCGCCGATGGGCACGCCATTCGCCATGCCTTTGGCGAAAGTCATGATGTCAGGATCCACGCCCCAGTGCTCGATGCCGAACATTTTCCCGCCGGTGCGCCCCCAGCCGGTTTGCACTTCATCGCAGATGAACAAGCCGCCGTATTTTTTGATGATGCCGACGATCTCCTGGAAGTACTCCTTCGGCGGCACGATGAAACCGCCGACACCCTGAATCGGCTCGGCGAGAAACGCGGCGACGCGTCCTTGCGACGTCATGGTTTGAATCGCCTCTTCGGCGTCTTTGGCGCACTTCAAGTCGCAGCTCGGATAAGTGAGACCGAACGGGCAACGGTAGCAGTAAGCGTTGGCGATATGATGCACGCCGGGCACCACGTTGGGCATCAAACGCCAACTCGATTGCGCGGACAGGCTCAAGGCTAAATAGGACCGGCCGCTGTAGCTATGGCGCAGTGTGATGATGTCCTGGCACTTGGTGTAAAGCTGCGCCAGCAGCACCGCCGTCTCATTGGCTTCCGTGCCGCTGTTGGTGAAAAAAGATTTTTCTAGACGTCCGGGTGTGATCTGCGCCAGCTTCTCCGCCAAACGTACCTGCGGTTCGTTAGCGTAGAGCGTCGACATGTGCTGGACTTTATGGGTTTGCTCGTCGATCGCTTGAGTTACTTTTTCATTGCAGTGGCCGACGCTGACCGTGAGAATGCCGCCGAAGAAGTCGAGAAACTCCTTGCCGTCGGCGTCGTAGACATATTGATCCTTGGCATGATCGACGACCAGCGGCTCGTCGTAATAGGTCGCGACGCACGAAAACAGATATTTCTTCTGCTTTTCGATGATTTCTTTTTTGTTCATACGTTAAACCGCTGCCCGCGCGCCGCCCCTCAATGGCGGCGCAAGAAATCTAGGATCGGCGGATGGCCTTTCTCCGGCATCTCGCGCAGATAACCATGCCTGCCGTCTTTGATGAGAACAAGTTCCGCGTTGGGAATTTTCTCGGCGAGAACCTGGGCGGACTCCACGTGGCTGCCGGTGCCGCCCTCGTGCGTATCCTTGTCGCCGACGATCACCAACGTCGGCGTTTTGATATTACGGATAAGATGCGTCGTTTCGTGGCATTGGCGCGCCACCACATGGCGCAGGTAACATTTGAGCGGCGGCACTTCGTCGACGATCAGCTCCTGATATTTTTTGACGATGTCCGGGTGTTCCTTGACGAAACCTTCGCTGAACATGAAACCCGGCCCCCAGTGATCGCTTTGGTATTTCTCGTAGCCTTTCTCGATCATCTCCAACGCCGCGTCCATCGGCACGCCGCGCGGATAGTCTTCGAGTTTCTCGCTATATTTCCCCGAGCCCGGCCCCGAGAGCACCAGGCTGCGCGCTTTCTCCGGATAGTCCAAGGCGATCCATTGGCAAACCCGCGCGCCCATCGAATGACCCATCATGTGCGCTCTCTTAATGCCGAGCGCGTCCATCAGGCCGACGCAGTCTTTGGCGAACAGCCGCGTCGTGTAGTGCATGTCCGGTTTGTCGCTCCGGCCTAAACCGCGATGATCGTAGATCAAAACCTGATAATGTTTGGCGAATTCCGGCACCTGGGACACGCGCCAGGGCGCCAGGCTGATGCCGGTTCCGGCGACCAGCACGAGCGGATCGCCCGCGCCGTAAAGCTCGTAATACAAATCGACGTCGTCGACTTTGATTTTCCCGCTCTTGACTGGTTCAAGCTCTTCCAAAGCGCCTCCAGAATGGCGCGGCCGCGCTTAGCGAGCCGCGGCAGGCTTATCGTGACGTGACGCTACCGAATCGCCCTATCACTGTCAATATAATCGCCGGGTTTGCCAGGTCCCGCTAGGAAAAAATAGCGGCTCCACGGAGCAGTCTGAAGTCCGGCCTCTTGCGGTGTGGTAGAATTTTGAGCGTTAATGTCGGAGGTTTTGAGAAATAGTCTATGAGACTGCTGAGCTGGTTAATTGCCGTATTGATGCTTTCCGGCTGCGCCAAGGTCATCTCCGTCGAACGCCTTCCCGCCATCACTCTCGGCGAGGCGACTTTTTTTCCAACAATCGAAGCGCATACGAATGCGCCAATCGTCGGCGGCAATCACATCGAGATCTTGCTGAACGGAGATCACACGTTTCCGGTCATGCTGCGCGATATAAGGAGCGCCAAGTTCACCATTACTTTTGCCCAGTATCTCTTCGAAGGCGGTTCTTTGGCGCGCGAGTTTGCCGAAGCCTTTGCGGAGCGCTGCCGCGCCGGCGTCAAGGCCGATATTCTGCTCGACGATCACGGCGCCGGCAACACGCCCGCGGAAATCATCGCACTGATGCGCGACGCCGGCTGTCATGTGGAGTTTTTTCGTCGGGTCGATGCCCCGGCGATCATTTTTCCGTGGAAGTTGCTGCAATACAATTATCGCAACCATCGCCGCATTCTGGTGATCGACGGCCGGATAGGATTTACCGGCGGCTATGGCATTAGCGACACATGGAATGGCGACGGACGCACAGAGAAATACTGGCGCGAGACCAACGCGCGCATCGAAGGTCCGGCGGTTAAATTCCTGCAAGCGTCGTTCGCCGAAAGCTGGCTGGAGACAACCGCCATCGCCATCGGCGGCGAGGGCTATTTTCCGCGCCTCGAGCCGGTCGGAAAAGTGCCGGTACAAGTTGTCAGCAGCTCGCCGGCCGGCGGTAGTTTCCAGAATTACATGCTCTTTCTGTTGTCGATCAACTCGGCGCGAGAATCCATTCTCATTACCAATCCGTATTTCATCCCTGACGCCGTGATGACGGAAGCTCTGCTGAAGGCGGTTCGCCGCGGCGCGCGTGTGGTCGTGTTGGCGCCGGGAACAATCGACAGCCGCCTTACTTACGTGGCCAGCCGCAGCCACTATGGCGAGCTGCTGCTCGGCGGCGTAGAGATATTCGAATATCAACCTGCCCTGATGCATGCCAAGACGATGGTCGTCGATGGCATTTGGGCGACCATCGGCAGCACCCAACTTCGATAATCGATCCTTCGCCTTGAATCAGGAACTGAACCTAACGATGTACGACGCTGTGCTGGCGCGCCGCCTTGAAAAAATTTTTCACGAAGATTTAAAACATTCGAAAAAGATCAGCTACGAGGAATGGAGCGCGCGCAGTATCTTTGAACGGCTTTTTGAACTCTTTGCCTTTCCCGTCAAAGAGCAGTTATGACGATCTAACGAACAAGCCGGCGCGGCGGGTGGTGAGCGCTGCCAAGCTTAGGTGTTCGGCGCGCTGGATGAGCCAGCGCGCTCGATCAAAAAATTTGCTTTTCGTCCGCTGGAGAATATCTATTTCTCCAACAACTTCTTCATCCGCTCGATAACCTCCGGCGGTTGCACCATGATTTCTTTGGCCGTGGCCTCGAGTTCCGCGCCGGTCAAGGGATCTAAATCCCAGCGTCGTTTCTGGGCGTCAGCCAAAAGCGCCGGATCATTCATCGCTTTGGAGAAGGCGTCGCGCAAGATTTTCACCCGGTCTGCAGGCGTAGCAGGCGGACCGATAAACGGCCTGCCGAGATCGCCGGAGGAGAGCAGCACTCGCGCAAGCCGCTTCGTTGCTTCGGGCGTCTTATGTGTCTCCATCAGCTCATAAAAGGTGGGAACGTCGGGTAATTTCGGGTAGCGCTTCGCTCCGCTTTGGACCAGGGCGCGAACAAATCCTTTCTTAATCCATGTCCGAGTAGGTTCACGGCCTACATAGGCCGAAACGGTTCCAGCGCGGCAATGGATTTCCTCTTTCTCCATTGCCAAGTTCATTTCGCCGCCGCCGCCGTAACCGAGTACCATATTGATCTTGATCCCGAGCCCCTCCTCAAGGAGCTTCGGTAAGAAATAAGCCAATCCAGCGCGCGCCGTAGCCGCACACCTCGGCGGCTCGGCAGCGTTGCGCAGATCGTCTAGCGTCTTGGAGGGAAAGTCTGTGCGTATAAACAAAACCTGATCGATTTTTTCCGGGGAGCCGATCCAGACAAATTTCGGCCAGTCAAACTTCACTTCTTTCGATCCTATAAGCTGATCATTATAGAGGGCAGGGTTGACGACGCCGAGGGCCAAACCGTCGGGTTTGGCGACACTATAAATATAGTTCGCCGCAGTCACGCCCCCCGCGCCGGGCATATTCTGCACCACAATGTCGGGATTTCCCGAAATGTGCTTGCCGAGGTGCCGCGCGACAAAGCGAGACCAGTCGTCCATCGCGCCGCCCGCTGAGTTTCCCACCACCAGCCGGATAGTTTTGCCGTTAAAGAATTCATGCGTGCTCGCTTGCGCGATGCCGGCGATGAACACAATGCCAAACAGGAAAACGACGATAAGAATAGTCTTTTTCATAAAGCCTCCTTCATCAATCCGTAGTGAAAACAAGAGGTGCGACGGGACGGCTGACCTAGCCGTGCTGCAAGCTAAACAGGAGCGACACTTAGTCCAGCTCCTAGCCTGGTGTCAAGCCGGCAAAGGGAGCACGCGCGATCACTGCGCGCAAAATTCGTTAACACGGATGGCAACCAAGGGGACAGATTGTTACCTTGGCTGGCGCGCCCGTAAATCGCGGATCTCGCTCTCCAATGCCAAAACGCTGCATAAAAATTTTCAGCTCATTTTTTGACAAAGAGGTTGTTTCAACATTTTTCCGGTTATAGCGTTTAACTGTAAGCACACCGGGCTAGCTGCCCTGCAAAACCCGTCTTTCGGACTCTCGCGCAGAATAAAAAAGCACGAGGAGGAAATAGAAATGGTCAGGAACGGATCAGTCGTGAGTTTTGAGTACACGCTCTCGGACGAGAATGGCGAAGTACTACAATCGAATAAAGGCAAAGAGCCGGTCACGTACACGCATGGCCAGCATGAAATCATTTCGGGTCTCGAGAAAGGGCTCTCCGAGATGGAGATCGACGAGGAAAAAAGCATCCGCGTAAACCTGGAAGAAGCGTATGGGCCGGTAGATCCCAAAGGCTTCAAGGAAGTTCCGAAGAGCGACATTCCCACCACGGAACTAGAAGTCGGCACGCCGCTCAACGCTCGCGGTCCACAGGGAGAAGAACTGCTGATCCACGTGTGCGAGGTAAAAGACGATACCGTGGTGCTCGACTTCAATCACCCGTTCGCAGGCAAAACTCTGAACTTCGACGTTAAAGTAGTGGACATCGAGCCGCAGGAAGCGTAGCCAGATCATCCGGGGCTTCGGCTCCGGCGCGAACGGCTGATTCCTCGCAGCCGTGCCCGAGAGAAAGCAAGCTTCTCTCCTCTGCGCCACCGTATGACTTTTACGCGTCCGCCGGCCGCCACATATACCAGACCGGCGTGCCGATCAGTTCCTCGTGGCGCAGAAGAACAAAACCGAATTTTTTATAGAACTCCACATTCCCTTCACGATCGGTTTCCAGGTAACCGGAGGCTTTCTCTCGCTCGAGGTGCTCGATGTAACAGCGCATCAGCGCCGTCCCGACTCCTTGCCGCTGTCTATTGGGGGCGACGCCGATCGGCCCGAGATGTACATGCGGCTTTGCGGGATCCAGGCGACACCACCGGCCAAACCACCTGATGACTTGCGGAATCGCCTCGCCCAGAGGTTGCAATTGCGTCGCCACCGCGCGGGGAAGCTCTTCCGGCGCGGGCAGACAATTCGGCCAGGCGTTAAAGTGCACGTAGCCGCACGCGACACCGTCGCCATCGTCGAGAGCCATGAAGCTTCGGCCGATGAACATGTGGCGCAAGCCGATGCGAAAAAACGCTCGGTTCTGATCCAAGCGGTCATGGCCGAAAGCCGATCGATGCAACGGATTGCTCACGAACGCGTCGGCGAGGAGCGACACGCAATCATCCAAACGATCGGCGGAAAATGTTTTTAGCGTCACTGCCATCGTCAAACCATTTTAAGAGCTTTTGCGCTCGCCCAGTGTTTCGCGAATGACTTCAGCCAGGCTGAGTAGTGAAACGTAGATATCCGATAGATATCCGCAGCGATTTCAGTCAGCGTGCTTTGCATGGCTTCACTCCCTTCGGCGCGATTGGGCGGCTGTCTCTCACTCATTCACTCCTAGATTCGCTGCTTTTGCTTGTCAATACGGTCTCACCCCGTTTTCGATTTCGCAGATGAGATACTGAACGAAGGCGAGACGTGGAAATCCGGTCGAGGCAAGCCTTGCTGAGTGCTTAGGTTTGCTATGAAAAAACAAAAATGACGGCATTGCGCCGGCGCTTTTCTCCAAGTATGCTCCGGTCAAATCCGCTCTGTGGAGGTGACCCATGTTCGAAATCGGCGGCAAGCAGATTCCGGCCACTCTGGCGGAACTGGTGAATCCCAAACACTCGGCTCTGCTGCTCTGGGACATGGAAAACGCCATCGCGCCCAACGCTTTTAACTATCAAGACATCCTGGCCAACTTGAAAATACTCTCGGCGGTAGCTCGCGGCGCCGGCGTACCGGTTTTTTACTCGGTGCAGACGCCTTTCGACTTACTCAAGGAAGAAGCCGCCGTCTGGGTGCGCGTGCGCATGAAGCGGGCAAGGGCCGCCGACCCGAGCGAGTTGCTCAAGGAAAAGGAAGACCCAAGAGGGCGCGAGATCGTTGATGAGTTAAAACCGCAGGCGCAGGATCGCGTCTTTCAGAAGCGCCGGCCCGATGGTTTTGTCGGCACCGACTTCGATTTGATGTTGCGCAGCAACGGCGTGAGCACGATCTTGATCGGCGGCGTCGCGACCGAGGGCGGCGTCGAAGGCACGGCGCGCAGCGCGCGTAATCTCGGATACGACGTCGTCGTCCTCAAAGACTGCGTCGGCTCGCGCAGCCGCGAGCTTCACGAACTGGCCTTGAAGCTGATGGAGCAGACTCATTTTGACATCGCCACGGCCGGCGAGATCGCCGCGCTGTGGAAGTCAAAGTAGATCGTCTCGCCGGCCTCGTCGATGTTTTGGCCTTCGCCGGAACACGACATGGCAACCGGAAGCAACGGCCAACGGAAACTGCGCTGAATTCAAGATCGGTGGTGATTTGGCGGCACGGCTAAGTGACAATTTAATCTCATTCGCGAGGAGGGTTGAACATGGGCTACACATTGGAAACGTTCGCTGCGGACGTGCATAAGGTTCTCCGAGAGGATCCCAGTCGCGCCGGCAGAGAAAGAGTACGCGACTTGGTGCAAGAAGCCCTCAAAGATGAAAGGTTTATTGAAACCTATGTGAACGACAACACACCGGATCGTCAGGTCATCTATGAAGACGCGGAGATCGGTTTTTGCGTCTGTGCCCACGTCAACCGCGATGCCCGAGAGGCAAATCCGCACGACCACGGCAGCTCCTGGGCGATCTACGGCCAGGCCTTCGGCGAAACGGAAATGAGCGATTGGGAAATTGTCGAGCCCGCCGCTGAAGGTAAGCCGGGAAAAGTCCGCCGCGCGAGAGTGTATATGCTGAAACCAGGCATGGCTCATATCTACAACGAAGGCGACGTGCATTCGCCCAAGCGAGTCGCCGCCACCGGCCTGCTTCGCATTGAAGGCAAGAACACCGCGACGATGAAGCGCTTGGCCTACAAGGCGGTGTAGCCGCGCAACTCGGTCATGATTTGAGCACGCAACACGCACAGCCGCCGCCCCGGATGCTTTTACGTCAGCTTCGTTCCGCGGCCTCGTCCGGCTTTTCCAAGTGCGTCGAGTCACGCTTGACAACGACCAAGCGCGGCGAGGGCGGGCCGATGTGAATATGCGCGCCGGTGGACATGCGTGAAATTTTTCCGCGAAAAGCGGTGAAGGGAATACCGGCGCCGCGCAGGTAAGCCATCAAGCCCCGCCCTTCGGCGCTGTCCGGCCGCACGGCGACGTCCACCGCATCGCTATGATCCAGCCCGAGGTGATCGTGAGTGGGCGACTGCCCCAGCGCGCTGATCGGCAGCGGGCGGCCGAACCGCTTGCGAAAAAAAGTATCGATCTTCTCTACCTCGTCAATCGACCAGCTTGTCGCGCCATCGTAGCGGGTCAGCCTGGCCCTTGCGCGAGAACGTCTCCGCGCCGAGCGGGCAGATCGTTTTGGTTTCTCGCCGGTGCTTTCTTCAACTCGCGAAAGGGCGCGCTCGTCCGCCGCCGTCCATTCGCGGATTTGCTCGGTATCCGAACGCATATTAGCCAGAGCGCGCTCGCTATTTTCCAGCTCCAATTTTGAGATCAGATCCTTCTCGTATAATTCTTTCTTGATTTGTAGCGCGGCGATTTGGTCCTGCGTTTTTTTCTCATGCAGCGGCACGGACTCGTGCATCGGCTGCCAGGAGGCTTTCTTTCTTTCGATCAGCATCGTGCGTATGACCGCCGGCGTCATCGGCGACAGATTAGCGGGCTTTGAAAGCGCGCCCTGGGAGGTCACGCGCTTGTTCTTGGGCTCCTCGGCGATATTCGCGACAGAACAAAGTACCGTCAGTCCCGTCATCGCGACCGTGACGATGGCTATTTTCATCTTTCAACCATGGCGTTGACGCTCCGCGAATGACAGACAACGTGCAGAACACGTGCCGGCGGCGCCGCGACGCGGCCGTCGTGCTCGCCGCCCGCGTGGATCAAGCGGGCGAGAAACAAATTACATGCCAGTGATAACGGCGATCGAGTTTAAAAATTACACGCGTACTTTTCTCGCGCGGGCCGATCGCGCCGCCCGATTATGTCTCGATAGAGGGACGTGATCAGGCTAGCTGCAGTACCGGATGTTGGATTCTTTGCGGTGGGTCGGTGATTGGCTTTACTCGGGGAAGTTCGGCGATCGCCTGTGTTGGCGCTCAGCGAGAAACGGTCCAGTGAAATGACAAATCTTCAAAGCGTTGAGTGCTCCGACCGCCGCGACCCGGCCGAAATCGGCCATCGAGTGCCGATTCAGCGCCGGAGACGCGCCGGCGGCGACGAACCAGTCGAGTCTCTGAATGCCTGTTAGCGCTTAAATAGATTCTCAAGGCCGCGCCGGATCAAATCCTCGGTCGAGTCTTTCCGGTTCCGCGTGCCTTCGTCAGGCGCGCTCTTCCTGTCCTCGACGCGCTCCTTGCCGCCGAGGAAGCGGTTTTGCAACTCGTCTACTCCCCTGCGCATGAAGCCGCGCTGCACCAGCTGCCCGAGAAAATTGACGTCCGGCTTGGGCTTCACGTTGGGCAACGTTCCGGACAGCGTGAACGGGATTTCCAGCTGACCCTGGTTGTTCAAGAGATATTTGATCTCGCGCGCGGACTGGCTCAAGTCGTCGGACAAACGCTGGGAAAAGCTCAGCGTGGCGCGCATGTCGACTCGGCGATTGAAATCGGCCCAGCCGTTTCCCTGCACGAAAAACTCGGCGGCGGCCATGCGCAAATTTTTGATGTTGATCCGGCCGTCGGCCACGTCGAGCAAGGTTTTCAGTTCTTTGAACTCCGTATCCTTGGCCGTGAAGGTCTCCGGGTATTTTTTGCGCAGCGACGGACTGATGATGACGTTGCTCAGCCCGGGCACGCCGGTGATGCCGGTGAGCACGCTCTCGGCGACGTTGAAGTTGTACACGGCTCCTTGCAACACCTCAGCTTCACCTTGGCCGCGCAGATTCGGTTTGATCTCCTCCCAGGTTTTGCCGCTGCCGGAGAGTCTCATGTCAGCATTCATCCGTCCGCGAATATCGCGCTCGGCTTTGGCGTCGAGCGCGCTGTAGAGCTCCTTTACGTCGATGCCTTGGGCCTTCGATGCAAAAGAAAAACGCGGCGTCGGGTCCTTGAATGCATATTCGCCTTGCACCTGTAGCGTGCCGCTCAAAGCATTGACGCGCAGGCTCCGGATGTTGGCGACTTTGTCCGCCAAGGAAAGCGCTGCGTCCAAGCTTTTATAGACGACGTTATAAAGCGTGCCGTCCGCCGAGCCGAGCTTGCCCTGATACACCATGTTACCGTTGGCCATGGTGAACTGCCCCTCGCTGCGCAGATTGCGGATGACATCGGCTCTGCGCTCCTCGGATAGCGCCGTGGTGTAATCGGCGGGCCACAGCTCCGGCGTGGACAGCTTGTAAGAAAGTGTCAGCGGCGCAAATCTCTCGATGGCCGCGGCGACGCGGATGCGTGATTTTCCCAAGGTCAAAGTCATCTCGTCGATATCCGCTCCTTGCCCGGTGAATTTGACGCTCGTATCGAGATTCTCGATCGGCTTGGGAAACTCGGGCGGCTTTGCGCTGGCATCTTTCAGAGTGAGCACGCCCTGCACCTGCGGCGCAGTGCCCTTGCCGACTTTGCCGCGCACGGTCGCCTTGAGTTCCATGGTTCCCGCGAGTTGATAGCGGGCGATGGCGGGAACGATCCTGTCCCAGCCGTCCAAAGAAGCCGGCTTGGAATCGAACGAAAGATTGATGACGGGATTGTCGCCGAGCTGAATGTCGCCGGCGCTGGCCAGCTCCAATGTGTGCAGCTTGAGAAAGCCTTTGCGGATGGCGACTTTATTGCCTGCGTAGCGCGCGTCCGTCGAAAGCGTCAATGGAATGCCGGCAGGTTTTTGAAACGTGCCGCCGTAACGCAGCGCGCCGTTATTGCCTTCGATCGCGCCGTTCAGCGCCAGGTCTTTGAGCGTTCCCTTGAATCTGAGATCTTTGACGCGAAACACGCCCGAGAGATCGAGCTCCTTGGGCAAAACATTCTTCAAATTCGGCGCCGCAGTTTTCAAGCGCGTCATATCCAGCGGGTCGATATCGATTTCGACGTCCATGGGAACCTGATTCAACTCGCGGCCGGCGCCCAGCGGGCCGAACTTGCCGGTGAGATTCAAGTTTTGTGTATCGGCATACACCGCCGCGGCGAGTCTGACGGAGAAAGGCTGATTGAAATCGAGATCTTCCACCTTGAGATCGATCTGCCGCAACTGCAGGTCGGTGCCGTCTTTGCGGTCGATGTAGCGCACATCGCCGCCGGAAATATCGATCAGCGACACCAGCAAGGCCGGCGGGGCTTCTTGCTTTGGCTTCTGTTCTTTTTTATCCTTCCGCGCCGCTTTCTTGTCGTTGGTTTTACCGATCGTCGAGAAGTTGAAAACGCCGGTTTTGTTGCGGATGACGCGGATGACCGGATCGTGCAGAATGACTCTTTTGACTTCGAATTCCTTTCTCAATAAAGGCCAGAACTTAAGATTGACCTGTAGATCTCTGGCGCGAACAAATTCCTCGGGCGAAAAAGCCGGGTCGTCGGCCATGGTAAAATTACTCAGGCGCACGCCGATCCCGCTCAAGAGCGTCGCCTCTACCTCGTCCACCGAGATGTCTCGGCCGAGCGCCTGTTCGGCTTGGCTGATCAAATAGTCTTTGTTGCGCGCGATTAGAGAATTGACATTGAGCACAAGCGCGACCACGACGACAACGAACAAGACGATCAAAACCGCGCCGCCGATGATCCATTTACGCATGCTTGCCCTCCTCAGCGTGACTCAGTATGAATTTTCGACCGCCGCCTCGGGGTATGTCAAGAAATTAGATCGAAAATCGTGTTGGGACGAAAACAGCAGAAATCCATTTGCCAAGAAGCTAACCAGATCCCCCGATTTCTTCAACCCCGCGCGCCGAGACATGGGGTTGAAAAATACCGCGCCTTGCCCGAACCCTCCTCAAGGTGCGGCGATTACGTTGAATCCACGGCTGCAAAACCTGCAACAGCGTCGGCAACAACGTGCATCGCCCGACTGACCGTCGTATAGGGGCCTTTGGCGTACATGACGTCGAGCGGAACGTGAATCACTTCGTCGCCGGTGACGCCGAGGATCGCCGCTCCAAGAATCTCTTTACTCTCGGCATCAATCGTTATACGAGAATTCTATCCTATCCAAAAAACAATTTAAGCCCGTAAGAAAACTAAATGTCTTGTGGGGGCCACCGGCCGGTCGCCCCTACTGCTAAAATCTCATCCATCCTCTGGTCAATTAATTGCGCAAATTATCGCGTGGCATCCAGGAGCAAGACCGACGCTCAACTGGAATTGCTCAAGTCTCTTTTTCCGGTCACCCACACAGGCGTTCCTTGTAGGTAAAAACCAACTACTCTGGGCCGCTCACGGATGCTAAATTACCCGGGGAGCTAAACCCTATGAAGATCGATTCGAAAGATTTCCGCGTGCGCGAGGGCAAGAAGGTTGACCTGAAAAAATGGCCGACCGAAGTGAAGCCCTATTACCGGTCAAAAAAACAATTCAAGAGAATTCTCCGCGAGCGCATCGAAAACATGAGCGAGTTGCAAAGTCTGCTCTACGCGTCGAACCGCTACTCCGTGCTGCTGATCTTTCAGGCCATGGACGCGGCCGGTAAAGACAGTGCCATCAAGCATGTGATGTCCGGAGTCAACCCTCAAGGTTGCCAGGTCTTCAGCTTCAAGCATCCGAGCCTCGAAGAATTGGACCATGATTTTCTCTGGCGCACGACGCGCGCCCTGCCCGAGCGCGGGCGCATCGGCATAATCGGTCGTACTATGAAGAAGTTTTGATCGTGCGCGTTCACCCCGAGCTGCTGCGCGGCCAGGGGCTGCCCAACAAAGAGGTCGACGACGAAAGCATTTGGCAACAGCGCTATCGTTCGATCCGCGATCTGGAAGCGCATCTGCACCGTAACGGCACGCGCATCGTCAAGTTCTTTCTCCATGTTTCCAAAGAGGAGCAGCGCAAACGCTTTCTCGCGCGCATCGACGAGCCGGATAAGAACTGGAAATTCAGCCGCGCCGATGTCGAAGAACGGCAACACTGGAACGATTACATGAACGCCTACGAGGCGTGTCTCAGCGTCACCAGCACGCGCCAATCGCCCTGGTACGTCGTCCCGGCCGACAACAAGGAGAACACCCGGCTGATCATTTCACAGATCATTTTGGACACGCTGCGAGGATTGAAGATGGAGTATCCGAGACTCAGCGAAGAACACGGCAAAGAGCTGCGCTCAATTCGGAAGCTACTCGTGAAGTGAGAGCATCGTTGGATGGCTCTGACGAGCAATGGACCGCGCGCCGAAAGAATGCCCCGCGGTTTTAACGTTCCGCCGTTCCTCGCGTACCGCGCCTGACGAAATCATCGAACGGTCCGGTGATCCGGATCACTTCTCGCACGGGATAATCGAGCATCGGAAACACCATCACGAAAAGATCGCTCGCGATGCCGGCTTGCGCGTGTGCTCGTTAACCGGCGGAAAGGCGAGTGTTCGCAACGCCGCCCGGCCGGCAAACGATGCGAACTCGACGCGCTTCCGGTCCGGCGTTAGCGCGAAGAGTTTGTGCGAACGCCGCTGCGCGACGAACAGATTTCCGCCGGGACTGAAGCTCATCCCCGACGGCAAAGCGCCGGAATAAATCGTCTCACGCTTGGCGCTCGACAGTTGAACCCGCAGGATCTCGCCGTGGCGGTCGATGTGTTCGGAATCATGAGAGCCGTCGCTGCCAATCCAGAGATGGTCTTTGGAATCGATAGTCAACGTCCGCCCGCGGCCGATGCCGGTAAGCCAGCGCGGGTTTAAAACCTTACCCTTTCCGTCCAATTTCACGACCACGCCCAAGTCGTTATCGATGACATAAACGTGGTCCGCATTGTCGAAGGCGATGCCGTCCGGATCTTGCAGAAAAGGCTTACGGGACGCGGCCGGGCCGCCGGCAAACAGCGCAGCCGTGCCGGTTGGATCTAAACGATAAATGCTGCCGTAACCCGCCGCATGGCTTGTGCTGACAAATACTTCGCCGCGCCGGTTGACGGCCAAATGGTCCGGGTCGTCCAGCGGCGGGCCGAAAAGAAACTGGGTTTCCGTGGCGGCCGTGACCTTGGCCGCGCCCGGCGGCACGCGGTAAATCCGCGCATCGCCGCGGCCATAGATTTCCTTCAAACGGTTTGCCGTGCGCGCGAAGTAAAGAGCGCCGTTGGGAGCGAACGCTATGGCCACAACCGCAGGAATCCCCCTTTGGTCCTCGTGAAAACCGGAGCCAGTGACGTAAACGGCGCTTGGAATCCGGGCGGGAGCCGAAGCCCGCTCGGGTCGTAACCTGCGAACGCCGCCGCAGGCAGCAAACACAGGCAGGAAAAAAGCGCGAAGCGGCGAATCAGCGCTAAAGTACGGCAGGATGGAGGTCTTTGATCCTTCATGTTCGCCGCCGACGTTTAAAACTCATGCCATGCCATGGCTTTCGAATTCACGAGTCCGACAAGAGCAGCGTGAAGGCGAATCATAGAAGTGGAATTGGCCGCAGCCGATCTTGCGGACTTGGCCGACCTCCGAGCGGAGCGGCGCATTGAGGATTTAAACTCGCTCGCTCATCGCGCATCTGCAAGCTTATAAAAGCGCGCGACGTTATCGTGCAGCATCTTCCGCTTGGTCTCATCCGCGAGGTCTTGGCGATCGTGCACGGTCTTGACCGTGTGCGGCCAGTCGCCGTCCCAGTGCGGATAATCCGAGGAATAAAGCAGCGTATCATCAAGGCCCCAACGAACCGCGTCGGGAATCGTCTTCTCGCCGCACTCGATGCCGAAGAAGACGCGCCCGCCGGTGACATATTCGCTGGGAAGCTTGGTCAGATAGGGAGCTTCGTCGGCGCCGCGCTTCTCCACCTCTTCATCGAGGCGGTCCATCATATAAGGCACCCAGCCGATGCCCGATTCCAGATAAGCGATGCGGAGAGTTGGGAAACGCTCGAACACGCCGCCGACAATCGTCGCGATCATCGCCATCATCTGTTCGGCCGGATGATCGATGGTGTGCGCCGAGAGAAATTTGCGAAAGCGCTGGCCGCCGAGCGAATCCGCCGAGGTGCCGGTGTGAAATCCCAAACCTACATCGAGGCGCTCGGCGGCGTCGTAAATCGGATCGTAAAGCGCGTCGCCGAAGTCGGGCATGTGCGGCACGCAGGTCGGCAGCACGCCGGCGAGCGCGCCGCGCTCGGTGACGGCGCGCGTGAGCTCCTCGGCTGCGGCTTTTGGATCTTGCGGAGCCAAGAGCGCGACGAATTTAAGCCGCGCCGGATTCGTCTTGCAGAAATGGTAAAGCCAATCGTTGTAAGCCCGCGTAACGGCGGTCGCGAAGTCACGCTCGTGCAGGCTGCTGACATGCAATCCCGCGGTCGGGTAAAGTACCATCACGTCGATGCTGTCTTCATCCATCGCCGCGATTTGGTCTTCGGGCCCTTCCGGCTTGGCGCCGAGCTTGCCGCGCAGATCGCGGTCCCAGGCATCGTTGGGAAACAAGTTGCGCCGCTGCCAGCGCGGTTCCAAAAATTCGCGCAGGCCCGCTAGAGACTCGCGCACATGCCCGTCGGCATCGATTACTTTATAGTCAGCCATATCCGCCTCGCTTTCTGAACCGCCCCAGAACTTCACGCTAAGGCGTAGACGAAGAAACTGTTTATCGCAGGCTGCCGGAATGGCGGCATGCTCCGTGGACTTATC
>JBOHVN010000202.1:0-20708 GCA_050735675.1 Binatia bacterium
GGTCCTTCGATGCGCTCAGGATAAACTCCGGCCGGCATCCAGGTTCGTTTTCGCCTCAAGTTTAAAAACCGCCTGGATTCCGGCTTCCGCCGGAACGACGGGATTAAGAGTCGACTTCCAGTCGACAAATTCAGAACCCCTCAAGCCGAGGGTCGTTCAGTTGGGGCCATATTTTCTAGAGTAGATAAAACACCATCGTCCGCGGTTCTGTCAAACAGATCGGCCGGCTTGCATTCAGCTTGAAAACACCGACTGGTGGCCATATATGACTGGCACGAATCGCAGCGCGGCGAGACTGTTCCGCAATGTGGCAGTCGGTTAAATTTGTCAAATAGCCTCGAATTGAGGAAATTCTGAATGCTGATTTTATCTAACGAGGACATCGAGAAGATCTTGCCGGTGGGAACTTGCCTCGATGTGCTTGAAGAAGCTTACCGCGATCTTGGTAACGGAATGGCGGCCACCGTGCCGCGTTACGATGTTTTCAGTCCGACCAAGCCCAATGAGTTCTACGAGTACAAAACGATGAGCGGCGTGTTGCCGGGCCGGAATATCGCCGCGCTGCGGCTCAATTCGAGTGTCGTCAAATGGTACGAGAAGGCCGGCAGCATTCGCAAAGACAAGTTGCCGGTGGCGGGCGGCGATAAATACGTCGGCTTGGTCATGCTGTTCAGCACCGAGACCGGCGAACCGCTGGCGATTTTTCCCGACGGCTATGTAAAGAAACTGCGTGTCGCCGGCGCCAGCGCGATTGCGGCGCGTTACCTGGCGCGCAAAGACGCCAAGATGATGGCTTTGCTGGGCGCGGGTTGGCAGGCGAGCGCGCATCTGGTGACCCTGTCGATGGTACGCGATTTGAAGCAAGTGAAGGTTTTCAGCCCGACGCCGGAGTCGCGCCGGGGTTTTGTCAAGGAGTGGTCGGGAAAAGTGCCGGCGCAAGTGCAAGTGATCGAGTCCGGCAGTGCCGCGGAAGCGATCGACGGCGCCGATAGGATTATCTGCACGACCAATTCAATTTCACCTTTGTTCGCCGGCGAAATTTTACAACCGGGGATGCATGTCTCCTGCGTCAAGCCGTGCGAGCTCGACGTTTCGACCTACAAGCGTTCCGATCCTCTGATCATTCACTGGACCGAGGCGAAGCCGTTTCAGATCGCCATCGGCGTCGATCGCCAGTCGATCCCCGACGTCGCCGAAGGCTGGCAGCATCCGCTCACGCGCGAAGACTGCGGGTTCTGGGACTTTCCGACGCTCTCCCAACTGGTCAACGGCCAGCATCCCGGCCGAATTAAAGATGATGCGATCAACTGCTTTTGCAACAACGTCGGACTGGGTTTGCAGTTCGCCGCGGTGGGGAGTGAAGTGCTGGCGCGCGCGCGGGAAGCGCGGGTAGGGCGGGAGATTCCAACGGATTGGTTTTTGGAAGACGTACATCCCTAAAACTCGGTTGAAGTTTTTTTCTCTAGTTTCGAGTTAAAAACGTGAAATATAAAACCATAATAGGGATGTTTTTACCGACGTGAGTTATTTAAAAGAACTGGAGCAGGGCGGCTTCATCAAAAACTCTCGGGGAAGAATCAGTTCATTTTTCGCGAATCGTTAGCTTATGGCGGCGACAACACCGGTTGTTTTTCGTCGAGGCGCTTTGCGCTCCGGTTGTCTGAAGTTTTTTTTGCGCCGTCCCGATAGATGGCCGTCAAAAAATTGATTTTTTATTGACAGTTCGAAACCACTTTCGTAAACTGGAAACAGCAGAGAAAGGAGGTGGTCCAGACATGATTGATCAATGTACTGTCTGCGAGGTGGCTGAGACTTAGGCTCTAGGCGGGATCTTGACGGGGATTCAGGCCTGGAGCCTGGGAATCCCCCTCAGTCCACCTAGTGGGTCCGCTTCAACGGTCGCTTGCGCTGCCGCTTGAAGCGGACCTTCTTTTCTCCAGCAGGTCGAGTGCGGCGATCGCCGCCTTTCTAGTTTGCTCGTCCTTACTGTCGCGATTCTTTCTTAAGGCAATTAAAAATTCCCCGTCCGGCGCGCCCAAATTTGCCAGCGCGATTGCCGCGGCGTTGCGCACCTTTAATTCCGAGTCTTTCAAGTAAGTCTGCAGCAAAATATTCCTTCCCGCATCGTTGAGATCCGCTCTTAGCTTCAGACAGATGGTCGCGGCGACTCGTACCGTGGCGTCTGGATCGCCGAGCGCCTTGAGTAAAGCTGCTGAACTCACCGCGTCGGACAATGCCAAATCGCGCAGGGAGTAGAGCGCCATTCTCTTTTGATTGATCGTGCCGCTGGCGCACAGGCGAATTAACGAATCAACCAGATTCGTATCCTGCTTGGCAACGCGAACCAGCAGCAAGGCGATCGCCCAGCGAATATCCGGTTCGCGGTGATCCAAAGCGTCGAGCAGGCGTTCGATCGCGGCGGCGGGCGGTTGCGCCAAGTGTCCCAGGATATAAGCCACCGGCCAGTAATTTCCGTGACCTGCCTCGGCTAGCCGGTGATTTAAGATTTCGCGCACGCGAGGCAGCTCGGAAGCGAGAGCAATTAACTTGTCGACGGCGGCGCGAAGGGTCGGTTTATCGTGATGGTCCAGGTCAGCGATGAGCGCGGCGGTTTGCTGGTCGTCTAGTTCCATGCTCGATCCGCCGGCTTGTCGGTTGCGTAGCTCAATCGAAATGGGGTTTATGAGACGCGCATGAGCGCGCGTTTAGATTTCCAGAAATTGCGGGCAGTCGGTGAGATTGCGGTTGCCCTTGGGCGTGACTAGAACGACATCTTCCAAGCGCACACCGCCGACGCCTAAATAATAAAGCCCCGGTTCCACAGTGACCACGTGGCCGGTGCGCAGGGTGGCATCGACCGGCGCGATGCGCGGCGGCTCGTGGATATCCAAGCCCAAGCCATGCCCGGTGCCGTGAAAAAATCCCTGCATCCGACCTTTGATTTTTCCGGTGTGAAATCCGCGCGCTTCGAAAAGATCGAGAATCTTCTGGTGCACCTGTTTGCCGTTGACGCCGTCGCGGATGTCGTCAAAGCCGATCTGCTGTCCGGCTTGGACGGTTGCGTAAATCTCTTTGAGCTTGTCGGAGGCGCGCCCGCGCACGACCGTGCGGCTCAAATCGCCGAAGTAGCCGTTTTGTTGCGAGCGCGGAAAGATATCGAAGATGATCGACGTGTTCGCCTTGACCGGACCGCTGCCCTCGTGGTGTGGATCGACGCATTGATTGCCCGAGGAAATAATCGTATGGCTCGGCAACCAGCCTTGAGCCATGATCGTCGTATTCACGGCGGTCTTGAGCATTTCCGAAGTTAATCGTGCGCCATTCAGATACAGGTAACCGTCGCGCTTGCTCTGGGTCCGTTTGAGCATGCGAATGCCGGCCTCGAGGCCGAGCCGCGCGACGCGCAACGACTCCGTGATGTGCTTCACCTCGCGGTTGTTTTTCGTTTCGCGCTCGGGCCAAAATGGATCGCGCTTGATTTGCAGGCTGTAGCCTTTTGCCCGGAGCTGATCGGCGAGCAACGCGGAGAAATTCGCCGGCACGATCAGCGCGCGGATGCCGCGCTCGCGGAACAGCAAGTCGAGGATGTCGATCATGCCGATTGGAGACTTGCCGAGCTTGCGCAATTTCTTTTGATACTGTGAAAGTGAGAGGACGCGATCGACCCGCGCTTGCTTCAGGGCGCGATCGATTTCCAAATCGCTCATGACGGCGAATTTGATGTTTTTGTGTTGAAAAAATATAAATGGGTCCGGCACAAAGAACCCGACGGCGTAAAGCATATTGGCATCGCCTTCGCTTGCGGCGGCGAGTAGCAACGCCTGATCGTTGCGCAGCTTCGACGGATTGGGCTCCCGCGTTGCGCGGTTGGCGGCGGCGAGCCGGTTACGTTTCGATTCGAACATGATTTTTTCGCTCGTTGGGATCCTTGTAAGTTTGCACCAAGAATAGTAACGCGAGCCACGGCGGAGCGCAACTTTCATCGGCTCACCGCGGTCTCGTCGGCGTAAATTTGGTTGACAGGGCAGGCGCTTTTGCTATGATTCACCGACTCTTTCGCCGAATCACTTCGATGCCACGTCCGAGGATATTCCTTTCATGACCACGATCGACAATTTCAACAAGTTGCGCGAGCTCAATCAGAAAGCGGAAGCGGGCGGCGGCGACGAGCGCGCCCGCCGCCAGCATGAGCAAGGCAAGCTGTTGGCCCGCGAGCGTCTCGACATCCTGCTCGACAGCGGCAGCTTCGTCGAGCTCGATCGCCTGCGCACGCATCACTGCATCGATTTCGGTTTGGATAAACAAAAATATCTGGGCGATGCCGTGATCACCGGCTACGGCGCTATCGACGGCCGCCTCGTTTATGTCTACTCGCAGGACTTCACCGTGTTCGGCGGCAGTCTCAGCCGCGTCGTGGCCGACAAGATCTGCAAGGTCATGGACATGGCGGTGAAGAACGGCGCGCCGTTGATCGGCATCAATGATTCGGGCGGCGCGCGCATTCAGGAAGGCGTCGACAGCCTGGCCGGGTATGGCGAGATTTTTCAGCGCAACGTGATGGCCTCCGGAGTTGTGCCGCAGATCACCGCCATCATGGGCCCTTGCGCCGGTGGCGCGGTGTACTCGCCGGCAATTACAGATTTTATCTTCATGCTGAAGACCAACAGTTACATGTTCATTACCGGTCCGGATGTAATCAAAACCGTCACCCATGAAGAGGTGACTAAGGAAGCCTTGGGCGGCGCCGAAACCCACGCCGCCAAAAGCGGCGTGGCGCATTTCACCGTCCATACTGAAAAAGATTGTTTGCGGATGATTCGCGAGTTGATCGGTTTTCTGCCGAGCAACAACCAGGAGGACGCGCCGTTTCGCACGACCACCGATGATCCGCTGCGGCGCGACAAGCGATTGAAGGATTTAGTCCCCGACAATCCCAACCGGCCGTACGACATGAAGGATCTCATTACGCTGGTCGTGGACGAGGGCTACTTTTTCGAGGTACAGCCTGAATTCGCGCACAATATTTTGGTCGGTTTTGCCCATCTCGGCGGGCGCTCCGTCGGAATCGTCGCCAACCAGCCGGCCCATCTGGCCGGCTGTTTGGACATCAACGCTTCGGTCAAGGCGGCGCGCTTCATCCGCTTCTGCGACTGCTTCAATATTCCGGTCGTTACCTTTGTCGATGTGCCCGGTTTTCTGCCCGGCACCGAGCAGGAATACCACGGTATCATCCGCCACGGCGCAAAACTGCTTTACGCTTACGCCGAGGCGACCGTGCCGAAAGTTACGATCGTCACGCGCAAGGCCTACGGCGGCGGTTACATCGTCATGTCGAGCAAACATCTGCGCGGCGATATCAACCTGGCCTATCCGACCGGTGAGATCGCGGTCATGGGACCTGAAGGCGCGATCAATATCGTTTTCCGCGACGCGTTGCAGAAGGCTGCCGATGCGGCCAAGACGCGCGACGATATGGTCGCCAACTACCGCGAGACATTTGCCAACCCGTTCAAAGCCGCCGAGTCGGGTTATATCGACGCCGTGATCTACCCCGAAGACACAAGGCCGACGCTCATCCGTTCCCTGGAAATGCTAAAAAACAAACAAGATCACAATCCGCCCAAGAAGCATGGCAATATTCCGCTGTGAGTTAGGCATTAGGCAACAGGCAACAGGCCACAGTAGGGGCGGGTTTGAAACCCGCCCCTACATATTCATGCCTGGCGCCGTACGGCTGGCCGCATATGTTTAAACGCATTCTCATCGCTAACCGGGGCGAGATCGCCGTCCGCATCGCGCGCGCATGCCGCGAGCTCGACATCGAAACGGTTGCGGTTTACTCCGATGCGGATCGTGAGTCGTTGCATGTAAAATACGCGGATCACGCCTACCGGATCGGTCCGGCGCCGTCGACGCAGAGCTATTTGGCGATCGACCGGATCATCGACGTGTGTAAAAAAAGCCGCGCCGAGGCAGTCCATCCGGGCTACGGCTTTTTGGCCGAAAACGCCGCCTTCGCGCAGCGCTGCAAGCAAGAAGGCATCATGTTTATCGGTCCTTCTCCGGAAGTGATCGATCAGATGGGCGACAAGGTGAAAGCGCGCCAAATCATGAAAGCGGCCGGCGTGCCTGTGGTGCCGGGCTCGGACGGTATTTTGACGACCGAAGAAGAAGTTTTAGAAACGATCGAGTCGATCGGCTATCCCTGTATGTTGAAAGCCGTGGCGGGCGGCGGCGGCAAGGGACTTCGCCTGGTGCGTTCGCGGCGCGAAGTATCGTCGGCGTTTCGCGCCGTGGGCTCGGAGGCGTCATCGTCATTCGGCGATGCCCGGCTTTACGTCGAAAAGTTCATCGAAAGGCCGCGCCACGTCGAAATCCAGATTCTTGCCGACAACTACGGCCATGTCATTCATCTATACGACCGCGAGTGCTCGATCCAACGGCGCCATCAAAAAGTCCTTGAGGAATCACCGGCGCCGGGTATGGATGATCGCACGCGACGGCGCATCGGCCGGATCGCCATTCAAGGCGCGCGCGCGGTGGGCTACGTCGGCGCCGGAACTTTGGAGTTTCTGCTCGATCAGGCGCAGAATTTTTACTTCCTCGAAATGAATACCCGCCTCCAAGTCGAGCACGCGGTCACTGAGCGGGTCGTCGGCATCGATCTGGTCAAAGCGCAGATCGAAGTGGCGGCGGGCGGCTATTTGCCCTGGCGCCAGCGCCATATTACCCAGACCGGCCACGCCATCGAGTGTCGTATTTACGCCGAAGACCCGGAGCAGGATTTTATGCCCTGTCCGGGCAAGATTGAAGGGCTGCGCCTGCCGGAGGGACTCGGCCTGAGAAACGATTGCGGCGTCTACGAAGGCGCCGAGGTGCCGATCTATTACGATCCGATGATTGCCAAACTGATCACCTGGGGCGAGAACCGGGTGGAGGCAATTTTGCGCATGCGCCGCGCCTTGCGCGAATACCAGGTGCGCGGCATCAAAACCAACATTTCGTTTAACCAATGGATTTTGCGCCACCCGAGCTTCATGTCAGGCGACGTCAACACCGCCTTTATCGACCAGGAATACCGGGCGTCGAGTAGCGAAGAAGTGCTGCCGCACAAGGAGATCGCGCTCGCTTCGGCGGCCATCGCCGCGTTGCATCGCGAACAGGAGCAAACTTTGGGACTGCTGGCCAGAGGCGCCGCCGAGCCGTCAAAGTGGCGCGAGCAGGGCAAGCGTAGTTCGCTGCGGCGCCATGAAACTATCGCGGGCCGCGGTTGGCGCCGCTCTTAGAAGGTTAAAGCCGTGGCCTTCATTGCCAAACTTGGCGAGCAGAATTACACCGTCGAAATCGAAGAGAACGGCAAGTCGGTGTATCGCGTGTCGGTCGACGGCAATGAGTTCCTAGTCGACGGCAAAAAGACCGGGCGAACCAATTACTCGCTGATCGTCGACAACCGGTCCTTCGAGATTGAAGTCGACAATACCGACGACGAGTATCGCGTGCTGGTCGACGGGCGCAACTACCGCATCCACCTGGTCGACGAGCGGCGCATGCGCATCGGCAGCGCGCAGTCGGGCGTCGAGTTGCAGGGGCGCCAGAATGTTTCCGTGCCTATGCCCGGCAAAATTATCGCGGTACTGGTTTCCGCAGGCGACGCCGTCGACAAGGGGCAAGGGTTGGTGATCGTCGAGGCGATGAAGATGGAAAACGAAGTGCGCAGCCCGATTGCCGGCGCGGTGAAGGAGATCAAGGTCAAGCCCGGCGACACCGTCGAAGGCGGTTCGGTGCTGCTCATCGTCGAGTAACATTTTTTAACGTTTTTTGCGCGGAATTCTTGTCACTCCGTTCCAATCATGTTATAGCAGCGCTGCATGATTCCGAAAAAATGTTTCTTCACTAAAGGCGTGGGCGTCCACAAGGAAAAGTTGGCGTCGTTCGAGTTGGCGTTGCGGTCGGCGGGCTTGGCTTATTGCAATCTAGTGTTGGTCTCGAGCATCTATCCGCCGGGCTGCAAGCGCATCTCCAAGGAAGAAGGCGTCAAACTCCTGCGCCCGGGCGAGATCGTCTTTTGCGTTTACGACCGCGAAAGCACCAACGAGCCCAATCGATTAGTGGCGGCCTCCGTGGGGGTCGCCATACCGGCCGATCAGGAACAGCATGGATATCTTTCCGAGCATCATTCTTTTGGTGAGACCGAGGAAAAGGCCGGCGAGTACGCCGAAGATTTGGCCGCCAGCATGTTGGCGACCACGCTCGGCATCGAGTTTGATCCCGACACCGCCTGGGACGAGCGTGAAAATCTTTTTAAAATGTCCGGCAAGATCGTCCGCACGTCGAACATCACCCAGTCGGCCATCGGCAACAAGGATGGGCTGTGGACCACTGTGTTTGCCGCGTGCGCCTTCGCCAACGACGACAGTTAAGATCATCGATGGTTGAAAAATTTTGGCAAGACCACGGCGCAAGCCGTGTTTTTTTTACTCCTCGCGATCGAGCCGATTCATTCTAAAACGCGCCAGATAGGCGACAGCGATGCTGACTAGGTAGAGTAGCGCCAGCGGAACCATGAGGAGCACCTGAGCGATCAGGTCCGGCGGAGTCAGCACGGCGGCGAACAACGCGATGGCGATGAGCGCGTAGCGGCTGTAGCGAATCAGGAAGCGGTGATCGATGATTCCCACGCGCGCGAGAAAGAAAGCGAGGACGGGCAACTCGAACATTATTCCGAAAGCCAGCACCAGGCGGGAGACCAGCGAGAGATAATCACCGACTTGAAGCAGGGGCTGGATATCGATCGCTTCGTAGCGGGCGAGCAGGAAGCCCAAGCCTTGCCCGATCACGATCAGGTAGCAAAACGCCGCGCCGGCGATGAAGAAAAACGTGCCGAACAAGACGAAGCTCCGGGTGTAGCGCTTTTCATGCTCGTAGAGTCCGGGGGCGACAAACTGCCAGAGCTGCCAGAGCAGCACCGGCGAGGCGACGATCACGGCGGCGACGAACGCAACTTTCAGTTTAGTAAAGAAAGCCTCTGTGACGGAGGTGCCGATCAGCATCAGGCCGTCAATTTCCAGGCGGCGGAGCGGCGCGGCCAGGATGGCGAAAATATTATCGACCACCAAGTAGCAAGCGAAAAAGGCGAGCGCGAGCGCGATGACACTTTTCACCAGCCGATCGCGCAGCTCGGCCAGATGCGAGGTAAAGGGCATCTGGGCGTCAGACGCTTGCCCGGTACCCTGAATCGTGCTCACTTTTTCTCTGGTGCAGGAGCGGTGTCCGCGGGGGCGGCGGAATCAGCGGGGTTTTCTTCTAACGGGGGATCTTCATTTGCGCTTGTCTCCGCCGTCGAATCTTCGACTTCTCGTTCCATCTGCCGGAACTCGTCCTTCAACTCGTCGGTGGCGCGGCGAAATTCGGCCATGCCCTTGCCCAGCGCCTTGGCGAGCTCGGGAAGTTTCTTAGGACCGAGGACGATGAGCGCTAGCCCCAAGATCAGAAGCAACTCGGGCATGCCGATGCCGAACATGGAACTAAGCTATGTGATTTTACGCAGCTTGGCAAGATTGGCTAGGCAGGCTGCTGAAAAAGATCTCAGAGGCGAATGAGGAAATGGGGTATTGGAGTAAAGGAGTATTGGGTTTCAAAAGGCGCTGCAATTTTATCTAGCAGGCTGCTGAAAAAGCCTCATAGGCCGATCGCCCTGAGCATTGTCGAAGGGCACGCTCAATCGCCTCGCTACAACGTACCGCCTAAGTACGCCTCCGCTCTTCGATTTTTCGCGCGCCTCGCCTCTGAGATCTTTTTGAGCAGCCTGCAATCAGAGTTTTTCAGCACTCCGCTAGGGAACCGATCTCCGGCTGTCTCCGTGTACTCGGTATGACTATGCGTGAAAGCTTTCGCAGCGTGCGAAATTTTCTGACGTTGGTTCCCGTCCCGCAACGCTCATGACTTCAAGGGTCCGGCGACTCCTAGTGTGTCATTCTGAGGAGCGTCGCGACGAAGAATCTGTTGTTCCCTTCCCGATCGAAAGAATTGAAGCGCGCAAAGCAGATGCTTCACTTTCGTTCAGCATGACACGACAGTAAACTTCGAATGCCCCAAGAACTCTTTTTTCTTTGCGCCCTTCGCTCCTTTGCGCGGAAATCCAACTTTTGGTTGCCGCTTTGGCGCGCTGGGCCTCCGCGGTGAATTGTTCCGAATCTTCTCACCACAGGGACGCAGAGATCGCAGAGGCCAAGCACGTCTCAGGTCGATCGGATTTGCCGTTAAGTCCTGCCCGCTAACTTCCGTGCCTGCTCGAGGACGCCGAAGGAGCGTGGCGCAGACGGCATCAGAAATCGATAGCCGCACGCCACCAGGCGCTCGATATTGTGCGCGTCGGGATGGGGATGGCCGCAGGGCATGTTGTGTTCTTTGCAGATCGCGAGAATGCGGTCGATTTCCTTGGCTACCACCGGGTGTTCGTAGTCGCGCGGATGACCGAGCTCCTGGCTGAGATCACCCTCGCCGATCAACACGACACCGATGCCGGGGACTTCTTTTAAAATTCGCGGCAGGTTGTCGATGGCACGGGTCTCTTCGCATTGAATGACGACGAGGATTTCGCCGTCCGGCGCCAGCGGCCAAACATCAGCGCGCTTGTAATATTCCTGTTGCGTCAGTCCCCAATAGCGCGCCGCGCGCGTGGGAGCGTCGCCGCGAATACCCGGCGGATTGTACAACGGCGCCGTTGTCAGGCGTGGGTAGCGGCAGGCACCGACCGCATTCCATGCTTCTTCCACCGAGCTGACGTGAGGGAAAATAATTCCGAACACACCGATATCGAGCACCTGCTTGGCGATCCAACTGTTCATTTCGATGCCATTGGGCGGGATGCGCACCATCGGCGTCACCGCCGGCGCCAGCGTCGAACGTTCGACGACCTGGCGGCGGTCGAGCATGAATTGCAGCGCCTGGCGCAAGCCGGGAAAGTCGAGCGGCGCGTGCTCCATTTCCAAGGCCACGCCGTCGAGCTTGGAGCTGGACATGGCGACGGCGCTCTCGATATCGACGGGCGTGAACGCAACGAACGCGGTTTGACCTTGCTCGAGGGCTTTGATTACGCCGTTTAAGCGGGGTATGTCTGGCATTTATAAACTCCTTACAAGTCGTTCCAAACGTTCAAAATGTTCAAGCCGTTCAAATCGTTGGAAATCAGGATCTAGATGGCAGGCTTTTTAGCCGGCCTGGGACAGCTTTTTGAACACTCCGTAAAAGGTTGCTATAGCAAAGCGAGTCGAGGGTCAATGCTAAAAAGAGTCTAAACCATGAGTAGCTCGGAGTTTCACAACTTCGGATATCGAAAAACGGTAATTCGCGCAAAATTGTAAACGTCGCAAAGTTAATTCCCCCTCCTGGATACTCCCCCGCGACGCGAGTCTGGGAGAGGGTAAACCTAAGCGTGTCATGGGGTGGCTGAGATTGGTGTTGCTCCAATTGAGTGAGGCCGGGAAACTACTTCACAAACTTCGGCAGGAAATCTTCCAGGCGGATTTTTTTCATCACTTCGTCGGGCACTCTGAGCTCGGGCGCGAAACCGGTCAGAGGTTTGGTGGCGTCGATGCCCATCTTAGCGTTGACGCCGCCGGGACCCGCCGACGGATCGAGCTCGCTCCCTTGCGCGTTCGGAATCACGACCAGGCCGCGATCGGCTTGGAAGCGGTTCGACACCGCCCAGAGCACCTGTTCCTCATCGAAGACATCGATGTCATCGTCGACAATCACGACATGCTTGAGCAGCATGTCCGAGGCGAAGGCGGCGCAAATAGCATTCTTCGCTTGGCCCGGCGTCCGCTTGGCGATCGATATATAAGCGTGAAAGCGGCAATTGCCCGACACCGGCATGCAGACGTTCTTTACGGTCGGCACGGTTTGGCGCACGGCTTTGATCAGCGCCGCTTCGCGCGGCACGGCGCCCATCAGCTTATGCTCGGTGTAGCCGGCGTGAACGTCCTGGAAAATATAATCTTTGCGGTGCGTGATGGCGGTCACTTCGACAACTTGCCGCTCGTCCTTGGACACCGCGTGGCCGGTGAATTCGCCGAAGGGGCCTTCCTCGCGGCGAACATTGGCAAGAATTTTACCTTCGATCACCATCTCGGCATCCGCCGGAACTAAAATCGGCACCGTCTTCGCTTTTACGACGCGCAGCGCTTCGCCCAACATGCCGCCGATGACCGCGTACTCATCCTCCATCGCCGGCGTGAAGGCTTGCGCGCCGAGAGAAAAAAGCGGATGCACGCCGATGACGACGGCGATCGGTAGCGGCTCGTTGCGCCGCTCCATTTTGTTGTGCAGTGTCCAGAGATGCCGGCCTACGGCCATAAAGATGCGCAGCTCGCGTTTGCGCGCCATCATCAGCCGGTTGTAGCTGGTGTTTCTCACGCCGCTGTCGGGATCGGCGGCGGCGACGATGCCGGCGGTCACATAGGGTGCTGCATTGACGTCGTAGTGGGTCAGTAAAGGAACTTTTGTGAGATCGATGTCATCGCCGAGTTTTACGACTTCATGCACAAGCGCGCCGGAGACTTCCACCGGCGCCAACGGCTTTCCCTGCCGCTCGGTGAATTTCGCTGCCAGCTCCTCCGGTTTGCACTCCAGCGCCAACGCCATGAGTTTGCGGCTTGCCTGTGCGTTGATGACTACCGGCGCTTCACTGCCTTTCACGTTCTCGCAAATGAGCAAAGGGAAGCGTTTCTGCTTTTCCAGTTGTGTGAGAAGCGCGGTGATTTCGTAGCGCGGCGAGATCGGTTTCGTCACGCGGGCGATCTCATCCGGGGAGGCCGCTTCCAGGGCGTTGATGAAACTGCGCAGATCTTTGGGCATCGGACGACCGACTCCTTCAGCTTTGTCATCGTGAGTATCTAACACTTTTCATGATGTCAACTTAGCAGTGAAGCGACATACGCCGACTTCGGGGGTTTGCTGGCGGATATTCTAGCCAACCCAAGTTTTGCTAGGTGCGAGAACGAGTTACACAGTAACACGCTAGAGGAGGCCTAGATGGAAGAGACTTATGCGACATGCGAATGGTGCGAGAAGAAATCACAAATATTCTAAGACTGGCTAAAAGGTACAAGCGAACGAGTCCGCTTCGTTCAGAGAAAATCTTCACTAAAACCAAGTGCTGCGGGAGAAAACGCGAGAACTGCTAACAGGCCGCGTATCGGTAACCCGATCTGTTTACCGCTCACAGCCCGTACAGCCGGCGCGGGTTGTCGTCCAAAATCTTCTTTTTGACGGGATCCGTGACCTCCCTGTTGGCGCGGAAGATGTCGATGGCGTCGACTTCGCTGGAGTGTAATGAATGCCAACGCCTTTGTACTGAATCGCGAAGAGTTCATTCCCCCGCAGCTTGCTGCGTTAAATAGCTCGCCATCCGAAGTCCGTCATTTGCGCATGCTTTAAGCGGGAATCCGAATCCGGTTCTGGAGGCGCGAAAAAAGCATTTGTGGGTGACTAGAATCGGAGTCGATTGCATGACGCCGTCGATACCCCGCAAATTGCTGCGGCGTAGTTGGTTTGTCTCACAATAGTTGACCACGCTATAGGCGGTGCGGTACGGTTGGTCATGGGGCTCACCTATATACGTGCGCGCTTGCGGAAGTCAGAAGGGCGTGGCCCCACTCGGGATGTTCGGTTTCTGGTTGATTCGGGCGCGATCTACTCGGTGCTGCCGGAGGCAGTCTGGCGGGCGCTGCGGCTAAAGCCGGAGCGCGAAGTCGAGTTCACGCTGGCCGATGGCACCTCGATCAAACGCGGCGTTTCCGAGTGTCGGTTTGAGATCAGCGGTGAGGCGGCCACCTCGCCGGTTGTTTTAGGGGAAGAGCATGATGGCGCCTTGCTCGGCGCGGTGACGCTCGAAACCCTCGGCTTAATGCTCAATCCTTTGACTCGGGAAGTCCTGCCAATGCGGATGTCCCTTTCTCACCTGCGGGGCCGCTAGTCGGCGGGACAACACGGCTGCGGATTCTGGCGGCTTGATCTATAGCCCGTACAGCCTGCGCGGGTTGTCGTCGAGGATTTTCTTTTTGACCGGATCGGCGACGAGATCGCTGGCGCGGAAGATGTCGATGGCGTCGACTTCGCTTGAGGCGTCGGTGTGGCCGTAGTCGGTGCCGATGACCAGGTTATCTTCGCCGGCGTAGCGCAGCACGTACTCGAAGTCGTCGTTGGTTTCGGTGGTGACGTAGATGTTGAATTCCTTGAACGGTAGCTTGGGAAAGCCCCTGGCGCCGGTGCGCCGCGTCGCTTCTTTAACCACCCAGGGCACCCACTGCGCCGAAGCTTCGACGAAAGCCCAACGCAGTTGCGGAAACGTCTTGGGCACGTCGCTCATCATCAAAGAGAGACAGGTAATGACCGTGGGGATGCGGAACTGGGCGAAGCCTCCCATGCGGTCATAGCGCGGCTTGAACTGATCCAAGAGCTGCGGACTGCCGTTGGCGATGTGCACCGCCACGGCCAGATTGAGTCGCGTCGCTTCCTCATAAATCGGATAAAAGTATGGATCGACCAGATGCTTGTCGTCTTCGAAAGGGCGAAGACTCACGGCCACGGCGCCATGTTCCCTGGCATAGCGCATTTGCTGCACGGCTTCGGCGAGGGTCATTGCCGGGACAACGCAAGACCAGCGCAGGCGATTGCTGCCCTGCTTCCAGACCTCTGCCATCCACCGATTCCACGATTTGCACAGCGCGATTTCCATCTCGGTTTTGTCGGCGACGCGCGCGATCCACATGGTGTTGAAGAGGATCTGAACGTCGATGCCGAGCTTGTCCATGTGCTTTAAGCGCAGCTCGACATCGCGCAGCTCGCGCGCCTCGGGCGCGGTTTTGAGCTCGCGTCCAGTTTCCTTCGAGAGCGCGATCAACTCCTGTTCGGTCAAGGTCGGCGGGCGAAAGCCGACGGATTTTCCCTCGACGAACCAATACTGCATGCTGGGATTCTCGGTGGAACTGAAAAGTTGCGGCCGGAATTTTTTCTCGGCGGCGTCCAAAAAGTCCCATGTGTGCTCGGATTCAACCACGTGCGCATCGGCATCCACAATCATGATTTACTCCTCGGTGAATGTTTGTTCTGACACCAGTTGTACAATGTCTTTCGCGACGATCCAATGGCGCGAGGGAATCGCCCTCTGATTGGCCAGGAAGATTAGCGAAGAGTGTCCGCGCGGATTAAGCCAAGCGCCAGCCGGGTGGTAGTCCATATCCGAATGCGCCATGAATCTTACCATCGAGAAAGATTCCTCGCTCTGCTCGGAATGACGAACGACGGGCTGTGTGAAAACTACGTTTATGATTCGATCCTTCGAGCAGCCTCAGGACAGGCTAAGCTCACCACGAACGGGATCGCATCGTTGAATTAAGCACTTAGCCGTTTGCCCTGAGCCTGGTCGAAGGGCTCCGACAGAGTTTTCACACAGTCTGACGAAGTGAGAGATCTTGACCAAACTGAACTACTAGCGGCAGTCGGGTCACCGCGCGGGTAGAAAGACGGAGACTTATATTGACTCAATGACTCGTACGCAATACATTCGCGCCAGGTATGGCCCCGGAGGATAAAGTCCTTCCATTAGTCTCCGAACGCGGGACGCTTGCGGACCGAGACACGGTGTTGCCGGCGGGCACCAAAGCGGCGGCGGGTTGGGAATTCGCTCAGTCCGCTGCTCTGCGCATCGGCTCGATTTTATCGATGATACTGGTCTGGTGGGGCATGACTTATTTCTTTCCTCCCACTCTGATTCCCCATCCGATTGAAACGCTAACCGAGGTCGTCGCCATCATTGGCACCGGCGATTTTTTCTCCGAGATGGGCGCCACGCTGCGCCGCGTCGGAGTTGGCTTTGGCATCGCGATTCTGGTCAGTATTCCGCTCGGCATTCTCATGGGCACGATCAAGCCACTGGAGCATTTTTTCGAGCCGCCGGTGATTCTTGGACTGACCATGCCCGGACTGATCTGGGCGGTGCTCGCGATCATGTTTTTCGGTCTGAACGAAACCAGCGCCTATGCCGCCGTGTCGATTACCATTTGCCCCATGCTGGCCATCAGTCTGTGGCAGGGAACCAAGTCCATCGACAAAGATTTGATCGACATGAGCACGGCGTTTCACGCCAGCCCCTGGTCCAAAGTTGTCGACGTGATCCTGCCGCAACTGATTTCGCATATTCTCGCCGCCATTCGCTACGGTTTGGGCCTTGCTTGGAAGGTTGTGGTGGTCGTCGAAATGTTCGGCTTCAGCAACGGCGTGGGCTACCAGGTCGTGCGCGGCTTCAATACCTTCTCGATGAAGGCGGTGCTGGCGTGGGCGATCACGTTTCTGATCGTCATGATCATCATCGAATTCGGTTTCATCGGCTGGTTGGAAAGCCGGGTTACCCGTTGGCGCCCGAAAATCCAAGCGTGGAGGCGTTAGTGGCGTACGTGCATGTGGAGAACGCCGTCAAATATTTTCCCCGCGAGGACGGTTCCGACATGCTCGTGCTCGACCGGGTTTCCTTCGATACCGAAGAGTTCGGCATCACCTGCCTGCTCGGCCCGTCGGGTTGCGGCAAGTCCACGTTGCTCAACGCCATCTGCGGCCTCGAGCGTCTCGACGCCGGGCGAGTGGAGGTCGTCTCTGACGGCCAATCCTCGCACAACCAATTGCCCAGGCTCGGCTACGTGTTCCAAGACGCGCGCTTGCTGAATTGGAAACGAGTGGAGGACAATCTCACTTTTGCTTTGAAGGGGATGAAAATTCCACAAGCCGAATGGCCGCAGCGTTTGAACAAATATCTCGATCTTGTCGGCCTGGCGGATTTCCGTGGCCAGTATCCGCTCTATCTTTCGGGCGGCATGCGCCAGCGCGTCGGGTTGGCGCGCGGATTGGTTATTGAACCGCAGGTGCTGCTGATGGACGAGCCGTTCAGCAAGCTCGATCAGTTGACGGCGCGGCGGCTGCGCCAGGAAACTTTGCAGATCTGCGAGCGCTTGAAGCAGACGACGGTTCTGGTCACCCACGACGTCGAAGAAGCCGCCTATATGGGAGATCGGATCGTGATCCTGCGCGCGCGCCCCGCGCGCATCGTTGACATCTTCGAAAACCCGCTCGAGCCCGGTCAACGGGACGTGGACGATCCGCAGTTTATTCAATTCAAAAAAACCCTGCTGCAAACGGTACTGAAACTAATGGAGAAGGAGGAAACATCATGAAAAGGGTTCCGGGGCTGAGAGGTCTATTTGTCCTAACGTTAACCGCGCTTCTTACCGTGGTGATCGCACACAAGAGTTGGTCCGCGGAATTGCCGACTATTGAAGTCGGACTCCCGTCCGATGGTGTTTTCGGCTTGGGCGGCCAGTACCTTCTCGACAAGGGGCTGGACCGCAAACATGGCTTTATCGTCAAGCCGCGTTGGTCCGGGGTGGCGGAAATCGAACGCCTGGTTGCGATGGGAACCATCTCGGTCGGGCTTTCCACCTCGGAATCCGCCGTGCGGGCGAATCTGCGCGGTATTCCGCTGCGGCTCATTCAACCCTACATGACGCCTCACAACGCGATCCTGGTGCGCAAAGATTCTCCGTATAAAAATCTCATGGACCTCAAGGGCAAGCCCGTGGCGGTGCCGCCCGAGGTGACGTCCGCGTACAATTATCTCGATTACATCATGAAGAAGCAGGGCGTAGATATGGAAAAATTTTACCAGCTCAAAAAACTGGGCGCCGCCGGCATCAGCGCCGTGTTGGAACGGGGCGACGTGGAGGCGGCTTATAGCTGGGAAGCGCACGTGTCCAAACTCTTGGTGACCGGCCGATACCGGGTCCTCACGCAAACGCGGGATGATATAAACCGGGTGCTCGGTACCAAAGTTAAAATGTTAGCCTGGGTGGGAGCGCTCGATAGCTGGATCGGCAAGAATCAGGAATTGGTCAATAAACTGCGCGCGGCCTGGCAGGACACGATCAAAGGGGTTCAGGAAGATGAAGAGCATTTCCGCAAGCACGCGAAGAAGTTTTTCGGCCTCGAGACGGCCGAAGAGTTGAAAGTCGGCTGGCCGCGCACGAAACAATTCCTGCTGCCGCCCGACTTCTCGTGGCCCGATAAGGCAAATCTCCAGGTGGAAAAGCGCTATCTGCGGGAAGCCACGGAGCTGGGAATTTTCGATAAAAAGGCGTTGGGGATTATCGACGGCTTGTTTGTTCCTTAGCGCGGATTATTCGCAACGTTAGCGCGCGAGAAGCAAGCCTCTCCGGTCGCGGGGGCAATGGGCCTGTGCCTTGAGGAGGCCTGCAAACCTAGCGGCGTCGCGACTATCGGAAACGCACATGACTGCCAAGCACCCTAGAAGACCGTGTAGCTTTGCACTTCTTGTGCCCGCTCTCTACGAAGCTTGCTGCTCGTCCTACACTCTGTCATGTGTTTTCCTCGATGTATGAATAATCCAGGGTAGCGCGCGCTTCGTGGATGTCAGACTTTCGCCTGGATTCCCGCTAAATGCATGCGGGAATGACGGACTCAGGACTCACCATTACCCGGCAAGCCGCGGGGAATTGAGCCCCAATGATTAAAGCTTGCCGGATACGCTTTACGCGCGGCAATTCCATCTTACACTGCCTTTGTGTTACCTTGGCAGTGAATCCAAGGCTTTTGCGCCGTGCTCTGGGCCCAGTTTGTCAGTAACTCGTAAGAGGAGCCGCCATGTTCGATAGTTCACAGATTCAGCCGCATATTGCCTTCACCGATTTGCGCCAGTGGATGCGTGAAGCTGAACAGTTGGGTGAATTGAAAACCGTTCTCGGCGCCTCTTGGCAGGAAGAGATCGGCTTGGCGACGGATGTGGTCGTGCCGCCCGACGATGGGCCGGCGGTGCTGTTCGACGAAGTGCCGGGCTGCCCAAAGGGCTTTCGCCTGTTGATCAATTGCTTTGCCGGCAAGCGGCGCGCCATGACGCTTGGCTTCCCCCAGGGACTGAGCAAACAGGAGCTGAGCGACGCCTATTTCGCCCACTACCAAAAAAACCCTAAACATATTCCGCCGGTGATCGTCGACGACGGACCGGTCTTCGAAAACGTTCTTAAAGGAGATGCCGTCGACATCTTAAAATTTCCCACGCCGGTGTGGCATGTGAACGACGGCGGGCGCTATATCGGCACGGGCTGTTTTTCCGTCACCATGGACCCGGATGAAAAATGGGTCAACGCCGGCTGTTATCGCGCCATGATTCAGGACCAGAGGAGCGTCAGCCTGCTGATGGTGCCCGGCAAGCACGGCTACATGCACCGCGAGAAATATTTCAAACGCGGCGAGAAGATGCCGCTGGCGTTGGTGATCGGCGGCGATCCGCTGTTTTTCTTCATGGCGGGAACGGAGCAGCCCTACGGCGTGTGCGAATACGACATCGTCGGCGGCATGCGTAAAAAACCGGTCGAGTGCGTGCGCGGCAAAATCACCGGCCTGCCGTTTCCGGCCAATTCAGAAATTGTTTTTGAAGGTTTTCTCAACAACGACAACCGCAAGTTTGAAGGCCCGTTCGGCGAATGGACCGGTTACTACGCCTCGGACGAGAGCGCGCAGCCCGTGCTCGAGATCGAAGCGATCTATCATCGCAACGACCCGATCATACTCGGCGTGCCGCCCATCGGCGGCGGCTCGGACGAGATGGCGCGCTACCGCGCGATCATGCGCTCGGCGATGCTCAAACAGCAACTCCAAAGCGCCGGCGTGCCTGACGTGATGCAGGTGTGGTCGCATGAAATCGGCGCGTCGCGCATGCTGATCGCGCTCGCGATCAAGCAGCGCTATGCCGGGCATGCCAAGCAAGCCGGCGTATTGGCGGCGAGCTGCGGCGCGAGCGTCTACGGCTGCAAGATGGTGATCGTCGTCGACGACGACATTGACGTATCGAATTTAGATCAACTGATGTGGGCCATGCTGTCGCGCTACGATCCGGCGGCTTCAGTCGATATCCTGCGCCGCATGCGCAGCACGCCGGCCGACCCGCGGCTCACGCCCGAGCAGAGAAAAGTGCGCGACTTTACCAACTCGCGCATGGTCATCGACGCGACGCGGCCGTACGAATGGAAGGACAAATTCCCCAAAGTAAATGCGCCGAGCCACCAGGTCGTGCGCATAGCGCGCGAGATGTTCGGCTATCTGCTCAAGTAAGAGAAAACAACCTAACCCGAGTGCGGCAGAGCCGCAACCGAATAAGAAGAATTAACCACAGAGATCACAAGGGTCACAAGGTAGGGGCGCGATTGATCGCGCCCTCGGAAAAGGGACCCAGAAGGAAATTTATCGCAGAGAACGCAAAGTACGCAAAAAATAACTGGGAATATCTCCCGCCAAGGCGCCAAGACGCAAAGGTAAAAAACAATTTCCTAACTTGGCGTCTTGGCGCCTTTGCGGGAGGATTATCCGAGTTCGAAAGGGTTCGAATCCGTGAGATTTGCGCAAGCTGCGCAAGTTCTCAACTATAGTAGTACGAAGGACACGAAGGGTTTGAATAATTTTAGCTCTTCTTCGTGCTCTTCGTGACCTTCGTGGCTAAATGGAAGAGTACTGAAGCATTAATTCGGAGGAACGAACATGGCTGGACCCGGGGCTTGCTATACGGACGCGGACCTAGAAGGCAAAAAGAAGGACTCGATTTATCATCAGGTGAAAGAGTTTCTTGACAAGGGGGAGACTCTGGC
>JBOHVN010000203.1:0-3458 GCA_050735675.1 Binatia bacterium
GTGTGAGTTCGTACGATGTAACCCGCAAGATGAGTTCCCGGTGCAACGCTTTTATTCCTACTGGTTCGACGACACTTGATAGTTTGCCGATGCGAAACGATTGGAGCCGTGCCGGTCAAGGCCGTACCGGGACTATTTGTGGCCGATCTGCTTCAGCAGCTTCTCCCAGTACTCGACGTCTTTTTCGTACTTCTCCGTGGTGAGCCCGTGCTCCGGCCGCCAGCGTTTGAACGGCTGCTCTTTCGTTGCGCTGCCGTAGCGAAACTTTTCCAAGACCTTTTGGCCCTCCGGACTCAGGAGAAAATCAGCCATGAGAACCGCGCCATGGGGATTGGGGGGCCTGAGCGCGATGGCCGCGCTGCCGACGTTGTTGGGCACAAGATCCATCGGCAGCCATTCGACCGGCGCACCTTTCGACGCCGCGAGCCATGTATGGCTCTGAAAAATCGCCGGCGAGGCAACGACTTCACCGGAGGCAATCACGTTGACTAGCGCTGGCGCATCGAGACTGTAAAGCTTGATCTGCTGCTCTTTCAGTTTCCTGACGAACTCTTCCCCTTTGGCCTTGATCATCGCGCCGATGGCCCTGCTGCCCGACGCTCCTCCCAACGGCATGCCCATCTTGCCTTTGAGATCCGGCTGGAGAAGACCATCGAAATTCTTGGGCACGGCCGCGGCCGGCAGGAGATTTTTGTTATAGGTAAAGCCGATGTAGGACTCGCGGGCGAGGGCCCAATAATAGAGCCCTTTTCCCGCCGCCTCCTTGGCATCGTCGGGATAGGCTTTGAGCACCGGCGAATTGTAGGGCTGGAGCAGCCGGGAGTCGCGCATGAACATGAGATTGCCCTCGGTGGTTTCGATCGCGTCCACAAGATTTCGCCCGGCTTTGTACTCTTCGGTTATCCGGACATACAAATCGGCGCCGCCGGCGCGGTAGACATCGACTCTGACCCCGGGGTATTTCGCCTCGAAGGCTGAGATGAGCGCTTTGTAAGAGCCGCCCGCCAGTGAGGTGTACCACATCAACTTTCCTTCGGCCTTGGCGCCGGCGTAAAGTATCTGTTCGCGGTCCGCGCCCATATAGCTCACCAGCTCGTTCAGGCTTGCCGGCTTGCGCGTCTGCACCCAGGCCAGAGACGGGGAAACTAAAAGGGTGAAAAGGATCAGTGCGACAACTCTCATTTCAAAGCCCTCCCGGATTTTGTCGTTTTTCGCGGTAGCCGCCCTATATCGCCGTCGGAGTTTTCAGTCAACGGATGTCTAGTCCGAGGATGAGCCGCACGTTAGAAATGAGATCCAAATTCGCCACCTCGGGCCGCCCATTAGCAGGCAGGTGTCAAGAGGCACAGACGTTTCCTGTGAGAAATTTTCTTATGCAACCGTTGATTGACGGAAGAGCCCGGGAGAGGAAAGAAGGCGCAAGCATATCTTTCGATCGAAGTCATTGAGGCCTCGCCGGCTCAGCCGTAGCGCCGAAATCCTCAAATAATCCGGTCGAGCGCGGCGACTTGTTGACAAGACTCGGTTAGCCATCGATATTGCATCCAACGAAGACTACGGCGACCTGTCACGACCGAGGGAGGAATATGACATGAATACGATAGATCGGAACGATGCCTACACCGTTACTTCGCTGGACGATCTGGCGAAGCTTTATGCCAAGCCGTTGGCCCACATCGCCACCAAGGAAGCCGACCACATCACCGAGGTCGGGCGCGCCTTCATCGCCGCATCGCCGTTCCTGGTGCTCGCCACCTCGAACGGGACCAGCATCGACTGTTCGCCCAAGGGCGATGCGCCGGGCTTCGTGCAGCTGCTCGACGACCGCACACTGCTGATCCCCGACCGGCCAGGCAATAACCGGATCGACGGGATGAAGAACCTGCTCGTCAACCCGAAGGTCGGTATCATTTTTATGGTCCCGGGATCGACCGAAACCTATCGCGTGACCGGCAGTGCGACGATCAGCACGGACCCGGAGTTGCTGAAGCGATTCGAGGTGCGCGGCAAGCCGCCGCGCGTGGTCGTGGTCGTCGCTGTCGAGGAAGCCTTCAATCACTGTCCCAAAGCCTTCGTACGGGCGAAGCTGTGGGATGCCACGGCGCGGCCGAGCGGCGCGCCGAGCCACGGCGACTTCGCCGCCGCCCGCGACGGCAAGGATGCTGCGTATGCCAGGGATTACAACGAGAAATATGCCGAGCGCCTGAAGACCGAGCTTTACTGACCAGGCTGCGAAACGAGCAGCTGCAGGCGCCCGGGTCGGACCGGGCTAATTACTTGTCGCGTTACAGCGCCGGTGGTTATATGATAAATTCTCCTCCAGGGAGAAAATGTATGCCCTGGATCGTATCGGACGCCGATCATCTTGGTGGTAGCCCTCGAGTGCGGGACACCCGAATCGCGGTGGCGCTGCTGTTAGAATGGCTCGCCGCGGGAATGACGATCGATGAGATTGTCAGGGAATATCCCAGCCTCACGGAAGAAGCTGTTCGCGGAACGTTAAAAGAATTAGCCCAATCTGAGCTGCTGGGACCCCGTGAAAGTCCTCCTGGACGAGAACATGCCTGAATCCCTTTTGGGCGCCCTGGAGCATCTTGGCCATGAGGTTGATTCGGTGAATCATCTCAAACTGAAGGGGCTGGATAACGGGACCTCTACAGGCAAGTCGCCATCGCTTATGATCTTTGTTTCACCAGGGACTCGGGCTTTGCACACAACGTACGACAGACGCGTGATCCGTCGCACGTCAAGATTTTGCGGGTAGCAATTCGCCAGCAACGAGTCGAGGCCTTCATCCCCGCGTTTATTGACGCTTTCCAAAAGTCCGATTGGTCGCGTTACTCGAACGGCAACGATTGGCCGTAGGAAACGGTTGCCGAGTCGCCCGTTAGCAGACAGGTCAAGAGGCACAGACGTTTCCTGTGAGAATTTTTCTGATTCCCTTTTTCAACCCTCGCGGAATGTGTGATTCCTGATTGACGCGCCCCTGTTTTCAATCCGTTGGTGTCGGAGTTTGCGGCGTACCAGTCTCAGCCCAAGGCTGATCAGCCTCTGGTTGAACCGTATCAGGTTCAAGGCTTTGGGAGCTGTCCTCTACGGGCGATAGGATGCGTCCTATTTTCGGTATTTTCGGGATCGGACCCGGCCAACTGCTTGCTTAGTAACAAGCCCAGCACAGCTTGTGCGCGCTATTGCTTATATAGCCCACCACGAGATGGGCCCGGTGAGACTCCGGGAAAGCTTCTCCTTCGCACTTGAGAGTGACGATGTAAGTGCCTGCCTTGGGGATCGCCTCGGGCGGAATGGTTGCGTTGAGCTCGTCCTTCGAGACAAAGCTCGTGGGCAGCGGGTCGCCGTTCACCATCACGCGGTGAAACGGCCACATCCCACCCGCTCCGCGGACTTTCAAAACGGTGGGACCCGAGCCCTCGATGAGAAACAGCGGCGCGATCTCGAGG
>JBOHVN010000204.1:0-10624 GCA_050735675.1 Binatia bacterium
CAAGCCGAGAGGTTCTGAATTTGTCGACTGGAAGTCGACTCTTAATCCCGTCGTTCCGGCCTTATCGTCACCCCGGTGAAAACGGGGTCCATTCCCATCCCCTTAACCTGGATACCGTTTTGCAACGGTATGACGGACGCTGTCCGTCACCTGGATGCCGGCCGGAGTTTATCCTGAGCGCATCGAAGGACCGGCATGACCAACTTTCACTTCGCCTGAAGCCTGCGCTGAGCAAGGTCGAAGGGGCGAGGGATTTAAACCATCCCCAAGCGAGGCATTAACATTTATCGAATGTCGCGATGCATAGACCGCAGCGATTTTTTATTGCCGCGTTTGTTGTTATCGCACGGCAATTTTAAATACTGAATATTGACCGAGCAGGTCGATGAGACGGTGGATCTCCGTAGTTGAGTATTCCTGCGTCTGGTGCAGATGGCCCCACACCGGCGCGGGCCAGCATGAGTCGTCCGGTCGCCGGCCGACGACGTGCAGGTGGAGCTGTGGCACGACATTGCCGATGCTGGCAAAGTTTACTTTGACGCAACCGAACGTCTTTTTGATGAATTCGGAAATCAGTGCCGCTTCGTTCATGGCGCTGGTACGCTGATCTTCCGGCAGATCGAACAGATCGCTAGCGTCAGTTTCCGGCACAAGAATAAACCACGGGAAAACCGCGTTCTTGTGCAGCAAAAGATGGCAGAGTTCGAATTTACCCACATAGTGAGCATCGAGCAGTAATTGCCGATGAATTTTGAATGCGGCCATTGCGTTAAGCGGAACGTCTGTGAAACTTACTTGACGTCGCTCGCGCAGCGAAAGCCGACGCTGTCGTCGCGCTGATCGGGGCTCGAATACACCCGTCTGGTGGTCACAAGCCGGTGCGGCGGATCATACCATCCTCCACCACGCATTACTTTCGCCGTTCCCTTTTCTGGTCCTTTCGGGTTCCGCGCTTCGGCTCGGGAAAAGCTCTCTGAGTACCAATCCGCCACCCACTCCCCTACGTTGCCCGAGAGATCGTGAATGCCAAATGGGCTCATGCCCTTGGAATGCCTGCCGACCTCGGTGACTCCGTCCTTGTAGGCCGGGTTTTTGTACGGCTTGCCGAATCTTGCATGCTCGGGCGTAGGGGCATCGTTACCCCAGGGATACTTGCGTTCGTCAGAGCCGCGCGCAGCCTTTTCCCACTCAGCCTCGTTTGGCAAACGCTTACCGGCCCACCGGCAATAGCTGTCCGCGTCATGCCAATCGACGCCGACCACCGGTAGTTCGGCGCCGTTGCGCAGATCCACGGTGTCCCATTCTTCCGGCGGTCTCACATTGCCCGTCGCCTGCAAAAATTTCTCGTAGCGCGATACAGTGACTTCGTGCTTATCCATGTAAAATGCGTCGACGTAAATCTCCCGGCGCGGCGAGTTTTCATCATCGCCCATGACGAAACTGCCGGCCGAAACCAAGACTGCCGGCGCGCCGTCTTTACCGATCAACCCTCCTTTCTTTCGCGCGTCGTTTGCGTAGAACAGTCCGGCGCAAACGATCGCGATGACCGTCAACGCCGCCGCACACAGTTTCATCCGTTTCCGCGTGAAATCGCCGGCGATGCGGTGAACTTCGGCGGCAACGCCCGCTGTCAAATTGCCATCCGACCGGTAAAACGTGACGGCCTTGATAGACTCTGGAACCCGGTCGATGTCGGTTTCACCAAGCACCGCCGGGAAAAGTTTCAAGCCGGCCTTTTCGGCGATGGCCAATTCCGTCAGCGTATAGCTGTCGGCATCGACTGCCTTCGGACTGAGCAAGAAGATGAACAGATGAGATTTTTGGATCGCCTCGCGTATCCGATTGTGATACTCATCGCCCGCTGGAAGATCGGCGCGATCGAAAAATACTTTGTGGCCCTGATCGCGGAGCGCCAGATAGATCAATTTCGCCTGCTCGCGATCCTCCCAAGCGTAGCTCAGAAAAATGCGCATCGCGTACAGGTTTACTTCGCGAAAGCGTTTAAACGCCATATCATCGGGCGACCCCAAGCCGGCTCAATGATCTCAGCGCGGCAAAGCCGCAACGAAAGTCGAACCTGAAATTTCACCACGAAGGTTGCGAAAGAGCACGAAGTTCAGAAGTTAGAGTATTAATTTCCGAATTCTTCGTGTGCTTCGTGCGCTCCTTCGTGGTGAGATGGTATTTTTCGTTGATTCAACAGCTTACGATCAGTGCGCCAGAGATTGCGCAAGCTGCGAAAACCCTCAACTATAGTAGTGAAAGGCCTCCCAAGGATAACGAGCACGAGAGATTTCCGCGCTTCGGTATGCTGCTGTGTACCCGAAAAACCGACGAGCCGAGTTCATGCCTGCTAGCTGTCCGTTTCTTTACTGTCCGGGATGTCGCGATTCAACCAGTATTCGATCCTCTTCACGGCGGCGAGCACAAACCATGCGAGCGCCACGCTCACCAACGCCAGGCCAAACCGCCCGAGGCCGATCGCCAACCCTATCCCCGCAGTCATCCAGATTCCGGCCGCGGTCGTTAAGCCTTCGATCTGACGCTTTTCTTCCAGTTTGAGAATCGCGCCGGCGCCGAGGAAACCGATGCCCGTAATCAACCCCTGAATGACGCGCGACAGCGGGTCTGAGATCATCCCGAACTCCATCGGGCCGAGGACAAACAGCGCCGAACCCGAAGCCACGAGCATATGCGTTCTGACTCCCGCGGGTTTGCCCGAACGCTCGCGCTGCACGCCGATGACCGCCCCGAATAACATAGCCATCGTCAGCCGAACCACGACTCGCCAAAAATCATGCCCTTCATGGAAACCTGAAGCGATCTCTTGCAGGATGATATCGATCATCGATCTACTCTGATTCTAGCTGATAAGAACTGCCAACAGTACGGAAGACACTTCCCTACCGCTCATTTTCCGCGTTGCGGCAAGATGCCTTTGAGCTGGTCGCGCGCCTTGAGGATCGCGGATTCGGTGCTCGGCCAATCGATGCACGGATCCGTCACCGAGCAGCCGTATTTGAGCTTGGAGAGATCGGCGGGGATCGGCTGATTGCCGCCCTCGATGTTGCTTTCGAGCATCAAGCCGATGATCGACCGGTTGCCCTCGCGGATCTGGTGCACGCAGTCCGACATGACGAGCACTTGCAGATTGTGATCTTTGAACGAATTGGAGTGAGAGCAGTCGATCACGATGTTCGGCGCGAACTTGGCTTTGCTCAGCTCCTTTTCGGTCATCGAGATGCTGACCGTGTCATAGTTCGGGCGCTCGCCGCCGCGCAGCACGATGTGGCCATAGGCATTGCCGCGGGTGCGCACGATCGAAGAGCGCCCTTCCCGGTTGATGCCCAGGAAACTATGCGGCCGCGCCGCCGATTTTACGCCGTTGATGGCCACGTCGATGTTGCCATCGGTGCCGTTCTTGAAGCCCACCGGAGTGGAAAGACCGGAGGCCATTTCGCGGTGCGTCTGCGACTCGGAAGTGCGCGCGCCGATGGCTGTCCAGGAAATCAGGTCGCCCAAGTATTGCGGCGCGATCGGATCGAGCGCTTCGGTCGCGGCCGGAAGGCCCAGCTCGTTCACCTGTAAAAGAAACCGGCGCGCGTGCTCCATGCCCTCTTCGATGTGAAAGGAATCGTCCATGCGCGGATCGTTGATAAAGCCCTTCCACCCGACAGACGTGCGCGGCTTTTCAAAATAGACCCGCATGATCAGAAACAGCGTGTCGTGGACCTCGTCGGCGAGTTTTTTCAAACGCTGCGCGTAATCCAGACCCGCGATCGCATCGTGTATCGAGCACGGGCCGACCACGATAAAAAGCCTGTGATCCTTCCGATCGAGGATGTGTTTAATCGTCTCGCGCGCCCCGTAAACCGTTTCCGTCGCCTCCTCGGAGATCGGCACGCGGGCATGAATCTCCTCGGGCGACGGCATGAGATCCAACGCGGCAATATTCAGGTTTTCAAGTGGTTGACGCGGCATAATCCTGAGTAAATCCTCCTGGAAAGAGGCAGGTGTCTTGCTTAACAATACAACCCGGCGCGCGGGAAACGCAACGCGTCAAATGAGCGAAATGAGGTGTTGGAATACAGGAGTATTGGAGTACTGGGTTTCAATCCATTACTCCAGCACTCCACCGCTGCAGTACTCCAAACGACGTCTATCTTGTAGCGAGGCGATTGAAGCAACGAAGGATATGAGCCTTCTTCAGCAGTTTGCTACTTGTTCGGTATCCTGATCGTGAACCAGTAGACCCACGCCAGGATGATGAGCTGCAGCGGGCCCCGAATCAGCAGATACACCGGACCCCAGGCGTGACCACCCATGGGAACCTGATGGATCGCGGCGTAAATATTCGCGGGGAAAAACAGCACAAGAATCGTTGCCGCAATCCAACCGGTCATCCACCGCGTTTTACGAAAAAAGAAACCGGCGGCAATTGCAAACTCCAGAACTCCCGTAACATAGACGATGGCAACCCGCCCGGGAACCCAAGACGGCAGCATTTGCGCCATCGCCGCGGTGTCGGTGAAATGGCCAATGCCGGTGAGGATGAACAGCAAGGTCAGGCCGATCGCCCCCGCGCCGCGGAGATCGCCGTCACGCTTCGTCACCGCCTTGAGCACACGCGAGATCAAATAAGGTGCCGTCATCAGAACGAGCAAGATGATGGGGGTTAACATGCGCAAATTGTTGGCTGCGGCTTAATGTCGCACATCAGCCGCCAAATTTGGTGGCTCGGTCCGCGCGCGACATTAGCGGGTCGGTTGTCGTTCGTTCTCAGTTGAGTCATGGCAGAGCAGCTTTGACTTTGGAATGCAGAAGACCGCGAAGAGACTGAACACCACGCGAACGAGTTCGGGCCAGATATGTGAACGCACCGAGGCCTGATGTCATCACCATGACAATAGCTCCAGGTTAGTATGCGAATAATTCACTCGGCGGGATAACGAGCGGCCATTTTCGAGCGCTCGTTAGATGGCTTATCGATACACATCTTTCCGATGTCCGATCCGAAGATCGTTACCTCGCGATGCTCGTCATCAATAAGATAGATGATTCGGTGCTTCCCCTGTCTTATCCGGTAACGGTCGGCGTACCCGGCGAGCTTTTCGGACCCTTGAGGCTGGGGATTCCCGGTAAGGGCTTGAATTCGCTGAACGATACGGAGGCGATCGGCCTTGGTGCCTGCTGCAATCGAGCTCCTTCGCAGCCGAGCTCTTGATCAACAGCCTATATTCGGCCACGCCGTTTCAGGCCTTGGACGAACGTATCGAAGGAAAGGCGCTTCTCGTTCTTCCTTTCGGCGAATGCCGCAAGATCGTCCGCGTCCTCGGCCAAGGCGGCTTTCACTGCATCGTTGACCATATCGGAGATGGAACGATCCGATGCCGCGGCCTTCAAACGTAGGGCGCGGTGAACGTCCGGCTCGAAATAAACAGTAGCGCGTTTTTGAGTGTCCATCCTGACACTATGACGTTGTGACGTCACAACGTCAAGACGTCCTGTTGCTTCAGAGTAGATGCCGAGTTCTTTTGTCTCCGCGAATCAATTACGTTCAAAGCTAATCCAAATTCCAGCTCGGCAATGAGTGAATCGAAAAAGCCGCGGCCAAATCGCCTGCAGCACTCCTAATTCTCCGATCTTATGCCGGGGTCCCTATGTTGCGCCGGGCCGGGGTGCGTCGGTGGCGAAGATTTGACCAACCTAACCGCTTGATTCGGCTTCCGCAAGCCTTCGCCCAGATCAACCGGGACAGGAAACCTCTCGCCCGCCTCTGGACTGATAACAGGCCCGCGAGGAAACCAACCCGAAGCAGAGGGTTCGGCGAGGGCCGTCCGCGGCGGTCGTGTCGTAAAGCTGCCATTCGACCCCGAGGCACTCGCAGGTCCGGTAGGCACCGGCCATGGCTCCTCCGTCCGCACAGATGCGGATGAGAGTCAGCCCGAGAGCCACGACCAGACTGACCAGTAGGAGCACGATGCGAAACCCGCCTGACAAGCAGCCCTCCCCGTCATCCTCTCGGCAGAAGCTTGCGGCTTAACGGATTGCCCATAAGCTACGTTCCGTACGGCGGCGGGCAGCGCCCGCCATTGCGACGCAGTTAAGATTGCGATGCCCGTTCCGTTTACCGACCGGCAGCTTCATGCACGTGTTAGATGGCTCACTGGTAAGTGCGCCCATCGTGTTTCAACCATCCCGCAGGATGACGCCCGGCTGGATCGCGGTGCGTCCAGTGAAGCACGCCACCTTCTGAATTCCATTCGTACTCACCATTGAACACGACGGCTTCGCCCTCTCGGAGACCGGCAACGCGTGGCGCAAGGTCAATGTTGTGTGACATCAACAACGTTTGTCCGGAATTCAACTGGATGATGAATCGTTGATGTCTGTCGCCATCGACGTCATCGGCAAGAACCCTAACAACCACACCGCGTCCCTCAACCTGAAACCCGCTCCTGCGACTCTCAAAGGCACTGGCGAGTATTTGGTCGCTTTCGTTGGCAGTGCCACGATCTAGGCTGTCTTGGATAAATCCGACATAGCCAGCCCCTACGAGAACGGCAATGAGCAGTAGTTTCTTCATTTCAGATCATAACAGCCGCTAACATCCCGGGGCGTCAGGACGCCCCCTTGTGATCCCGGCGCATGATCGTCAACCCGATCAACCGAGAGACCACCACGGCGATGTAGGCGACGCCGGCGAACTGTTCGAGCATCACCAGCACCCGCGCCGCCGAAGTGATCGGCAGGACATCGCTGAGACCGGCCGCCGAAAGGTTGGTGAAGCTCAGGAACAGGAGCTCGATGAAGGTCCGCGGCTGCCCGGGATGAGTCCCGCCGACAAAGCTGCCCGGGTACCACGTCTGGCAGACCACATACAAATAGGCGAATCCCCACGCGATCAGGGTGAAGGTGGCGCCGGCGGCGAACAACTCGTCGGCGGTCACCCGGTGATCCTGCATCATGTAGGAGATCAGACTGCCAGCGGCATAGAAATAAAGCGCCGCCTCCAACAGCGATGACCACACCAACAAGGTGGGATCGACAAACAGCGCTGACAGGAGCGACAACACGAACGCCGGCGTCGCAAGGACCCATGCGATCCAGTTAATCGCCGGGCTGCGGTTGACGACCCAGACCGCGAGAGGCAGCAACAGCACTCCGAACGCACCGAGCAATGCCCGCCCACTGTGGATCCCGTCAAACGCAGCGTACAGCACCAGGCTCAACAGTTGCGCCGCGAGCAGGAATGCCGATGGGTGATGGCGGACGAGAACACGCCGGCGCAGGAAAGAAATGTCTTGATCATTCATAGCGGCAAGTGTGCAAAGTCGAAGGCAAGTTGCTCCGCATCATTCACCTCGTCGAGGAACGTCGGCGCGTTCTCGATGATGATCGACTGGAGCTGCGGCGGAACCTGGGGCCAGCTGCCAGGCCCGAGCGCTACCGACTCGACGAACAGCTCGGCGGCACCGGCATGGTCTCCGGAAGCAATCCGCTCGGCCACTGCCGCAAACCTGCGACCGACTACACTGAGCATCGGCGCCACGGCGGGGTCATCCGAGAGCAACGAGAACAGCGGCGGCTCGTGCGCGATCAGTCCTCGGAAGAGGTCGGGACGCTCGCCGGCCAGCCGCAGCGTGATCGTCCCGCCAAGCGAGTTTCCGGCCACCCAGGCCGGCGCGAGGCCCAGGTGCTCGATCAGCGCCGAGGGTGAGCCCAGCGATTCCTGTCGTAGACACCACACCGCCCGTGACCGCTAGGCCGTGCAGCTGCGTCTCGCGGTTGAGCTCGGCCCAGGTGACGCCGCCCTGCGCCCGTGCCGTGCGCGCGTTCGCGTCGACGTGGATCCCTTTCATCGGCGATAAATCGATCATGAGGCCGCCATCGATCGTCGCGCGGCCCGCCACGTTGTGCCCGCCGCCGCGAACCGCGACTTCGAGTTTCAGCGTCCGCGCGAGCCGGACAGCGTCCACGATATCGGCCGTCCCCCGGCATTGAGCGATCAACGCCGGCCGCTTGTCTATGAGTCCGTTATGGACTCTCCTGGCCTCGTCGTAGCCGGCGTCGGTCGGCTGGAGCAGACGCCCCGCAAACGTCGCACTCAGTTCACGCACAGCAGCCGCGATCGATGAAACATCGGTCATCGCACACCTCCCGATTCAAAGACCGATTCCTTGGGTACCCTTCGATTGCCTAACGTTTTGGGTGAGAGGCGCGGTCTGCCGCGACCGTCTCAAGCCATTTGGTTAGCCGGTCTTATTCCAAGGGCGCGATTTTCTGGAGTTCCTCCCGTGCGCGTGCCCTATCCCAATCGGCGAGACGCTCCTGCTGATGAAGCGTCGCCCACTCGATGACAAGGCCTGTTACGCGAGGCGGCAACCGTCCAGAAAACACTGCCAGAGTGCGAATATCGACCAACGCGAGGTCACCACCATACTCCGCGTGGAAGTGCGGCGGGTTGTGATCGTCGAAGAACATCTTGATGACGATGCCGAAGAAACGGCTGATCTCAGGCATGAGTGGGCTGGTCGCGTAGTGCGGGAAAAATCTCTTCCGGTTTCTTGCCCGTTACCTTGAGGTAGAGCGCATCCGGGCATAGATCAACCTGTTCGCCCCAGACTAGTTCACCGGATGAACCGATATGAACCTGCTCGAAGACAAGCGGGGCGCGCCACAGGGCGAACACACCTTTGCCGACCGCTTCAGAGAGGTCCACAGTTCCGGAGACCCCGTCGTCAAATTCCAGATCTAGGCGATAGCCCGGCAAGACCTTGACCTTGGTAATCCTTCTCATGGCTCAATTCCTCCACAATCCCGGATAGTACCAGGTATGAACTTACCCGGAAAGGGCGGCTAACGGGGTCCGCGGCGCGAAGTCGCGAACCCGGTGTTAGTTAGCGTTCATTCCGCTCGTTCCGCAAGAGGCGCATTGCACGTGACTGCGTGATCAAATACCGAAGGCAGCACGTGGCGAGTCTTCAGGGTGAAGCCACTGGGATACACGGAAGCAACCGTGAGTCGGGGGCCACGACCAGACACGTCGATGTGCTGACTCAGCACTGTCGTTGGATTGGCCCACGTGACCCTGAATTCGCTTCGCGGGAGCATCGGTTGCCCCATGTAAGTCCCAACGCCATTCTGAGTATAACGAAGGGCACATCTACGCTCAGAAGCTGGGCTGTGGCAAACAGCGACTGCCCCAGTGCCTCACAGTCGAAGATCAGCCGACGCCCATCCGGAAGAAAATGGATTGTGAAGGCGATCTCACGCCCTTCCGGCACACTGCTCCGGTGCGCAACAACAGAGCGGAGCGCCTTTGTCCCTCCCTCGTCCGTGAGAAGACCGCCAAACTGCTTGGCCTCATCAGCACGGTGATCATTTGTCGCGCCCGGTCATCGCGTCCCGAGAAAGACTCAAGGATGCGTCGAAGCCTCCGGCTCCGCGTCCGGCGGCTGGCCGGGAAGCGGACTTCGTGTGAGGATGGCTGCGTGGTCTGCTACTCGCCTTACTTGGAGCAGAAACGCCTTCAGCCGATCGAGGCATCCTGCGGCATCAAGCAACCACCGCTGACGAGATGCGTCGGCATTCAGCTACTCTGCCGCAAGCAAGGCACGTAAGGTTTCGAACAGCTCGTTCGGACGCTCTGCGAGCACGTCGTAGTCTCCTCGACGCGCTTTAGCTGCGACAAAGCTGTACTGCTCGTCCTGCTTGTTAAAGTCGAATGACATGGATATGGTCTCTGAACGCTAACTAACGGGCTTCGCGGCTGAGCTGCGGGCCAAAGGCCCGTCGGATCTAGCCGCGAAGTCGCGAACCCCGCCGCTTTACAAGCTCATAAATGACATGCGGTGCAATCTTAGTCTCGTCATACCACCCTTCCTCATTTGCTGATGCAGTAGGGTAGAATGCGTCTTTTACGATGAGCCCTGCGTCCGCGAATGCTGAGCGATAATCCAGATCAGTCCAGAAGTAATCACGAACTTGGACACCCTCCGGAAGAAGGAGTGCAGTAACTTGCTGTCCAGATTGAAGAGGTGCGTTGTTTTCAGGAAAGTTTACATCACACGATACCCAACGGCGGGAATAAAATTCTGGGGTGTTTGTAGCAATAAACACTGTGCCATCAGGATTCAATACTCGCGAGGATTCCTTAATGAAATGTCGAAGCGACTCCAGGGTTCCCAGTTCAAGAACCGCCCAGGTTGAGAGAATCAGGCTGAACCGATCATTCTCGAAAGGAAATCTCGTACCATCAACATAGGAATGATACTCGCTGGACGAATCTATTCGGCGAGCCTCCTTAAGCATCGCCTCACTAATATCTAGCCCAACCGTCCTTAATCCGAATCCCTGGAGAAATCGCGTCGAGCGGCCCGTACCGCACCCCACGTCAAGCGCGTCGCCTCTCAGACATAACTCTCGCAAGCGAACTTCGAGGGCCCTGAAAACAAGGGAATCGGTGCCAACATTCTGTGGCCGCTGCGCGTAGCGCGCTGCGGTCCGGTGATAATCATTACTCAGCATATTTGCAGGGCGATAACGGGGTTCGCGGCTCAGCTGCGGGCCGAAGGCCCGTCGGCGCGAAGTCGCGAACCCCGTTCACCCGACCGTCTGCGGT
>JBOHVN010000205.1:0-10688 GCA_050735675.1 Binatia bacterium
ACGCAGTTACCTTCAGCTACGGAGCTGTGGCATACTCCGGCACGGACTTTCACCGTGCTGATGTGGCGCCCTCACGGGCGCACTCACCCCGGTGAAAACCGGGGTCCATCCCCATCCCCTTAACCTGGATACCGTTTTCCAACGGTATGACGGACGCTGTGCGTCACCTGGATGCCGGCGTTCACCGGCATGACCAACTTTCACTTCGCCTCAAGCATGCCCTGAGCAAGGTCGAAGGGGCGAGGGATTTCAACCATCCCCGAGAGGGACATCAAATTTTCATTAATCAGAATCGTAGAATGCACTCTGCGCACCATTTCGTCATCCGGTGCGCAAGCGCACCCTACGCACTATGGCTGTCAACCGAGGACGGAGGGAGGGAGTGGAGTATGGAGTAATGGGAAAATCAACACTCCAACGCTCTATTGATCCAATCTTCTATTACATTAGCTCCCGTATCAAAGACTGCGCGGCCTCCGGGGAAATTCCCAGCGGGCGGCGCGCAAGCGGTCCCCCTTCATCGAGAACCGCCTCCAATTGGTCCAGCGCCGGCAGATCGTCTCGTTTCCAGAATAATCCAATGGCAATTTCGTCGCCCCATTCGTAGCCATACTTCATGGCGGCGGCGAAGTCGGTCGGATCATGTTTCTTATCCTCCAATTTAAATGTCCTCTGCTTGAAGAAATCGTGATCGTTCTCGAGGTTAAACGTGACACAGGGACTGAACGCGTCGATGAGAGCGAAGCCTCTGTGTTGAATCCCGCCCTTAATCAGCTCAACCAAATGTTTTACCTGTCCGGTGTAGCCGCGCGCCACATAGGTTGCTCCCGCGGCGATCGCTAAAGGAATCGGATTGAGCGGATTCTCCACGCTTCCCGCCGGCGTGCTCTTGGTTTTCATGCCCTTAGTGCTAGTCGGCGACAGTTGTCCGGTCGTGAGGCCGTAAATCTGATTGTTCATCACGATGTAAGTCACGTCGACATTGCGGCGCATGCTGTGGACGAAATGGTTGCCGCCGATGCCGTAGCCGTCGCCGTCACCGCCGGTGACGATGATCTTGAGATCATGATTGGCCATCTGCGCGCCGGTGGCCACCGATAGAGCGCGGCCATGCAAGGTGTGCATACCGTAGGTGCTGATATATCCGGGCAAATTCGATGAGCAGCCGATGCCGCTGATCACCATCGCCTGATGGGGGCGAATACCGAGTTCAGCCAGCGCTTGCTTCAACGCGACCAGGACGCCGAAGTCGCCGCACCCGGGACACCAATCGGGTTCGGCCTTGCCTTTGAAATCTTTGACCGTTAGTGGCGCACGCGGCTGGTTGGCGCCTTCAGCTTCAATTTCAACAGTCGATAGTGTCATCGTTCACTCCTTTAACTCGTTACGCCTTGACTTCGTTCACCACGAAGCTCACGAAGGACACGAAGGTTTCTGATAACCAATATTCCGAACTTCGTGATCTTCGTGTCCTTCGTCGTGAAGACTTTTCCACGCTAAACATAGGGTAAACGAATTTTCTAAACCATAATTTCGTGAACCGGCACGTATTGTTGTGCTCGGCCGGCTAAAATTGCTTTAACCCCATCGACAATATGATGCGGCATGAACGGCTCGCCGTCATATTTGCGAATGTGACCGTCGGCGACGATACCGGTTTCTGACCTCAGGTAGCGGGCGAATTGGCCGCTGTAGTTGTTCTCGACGATGATCACTTTGTTACTCTTCGAGAGCGTTGCCGTGATCGCATCGCAGTGAAGTGGAACCAGCCATTTGATCTGCAGGTTATTTACCGCTATCCCTTCATCGCTCCCAAGCTTTTGCATCGCTTCGTGAATGACCCCTTCGGTAGAGCCCCAACCTACGAGAGTAACCTGAGTATCATCGGGGCCAAATAGTTTCGGAGCTTCCAACAGGGGCAAAATCCCTTCCATCTTGCGCATGCGCTTTTCGTGCATCGCCTGTCGCTTGTGCGGGTTGGTGTATTCGTCGCTGATCAAGACGCCATCTTCATCATGGTCATCGGTAGCAACGACATGCTCGAATCCGAGCGTGCCGGGCAGCGCGCGCGTAGAAATCCCCGTGTCCGTGAGTTCGTAACGCTTGTATCCCCCGTTGAGCGGTGGGGTAGCGCCGTTGAGGCCGATTACCGCGCCGCGATCGATGGGAACTTTGAAATCCAGCTCTGCCGGATCGACGCTGGACCGGCCTTCGGAAAGCAATAAATCCGACAGGATGATGCCGGGGCACTGAAACTTGTCCACCAGATTAAAAAGTTCCGGGACCGTCTTGAAACAATCAGGAATATTTGTCGGCGCGACGATGATGCGCGGGTAATCGCCTTGTCCCGCGCCCATCACCTGCCAAAGATCGCCCTGCTCGGTCTTCGTCGGCACGCCCGTGGCCGGGCCGGCGCGCTGCACGTTGATGCAGACCACTGGAATTTCCATCATCGCCGCAGCGCCAAGCCCCTCGGTCATCAAAGCGAAACCGCCTCCCGACGTCGCGCACATCGCGCGGCATCCCGCGTGCGCGGCGCCGATGGCCATGTTGATGACGCCGATTTCGTCTTCCACCTGGCGCACCATGATGCCTAATTGGTGCGCGTGCCGCGCCATCCAGTGGAGCACGCCGGACGACGGACTCATCGGATAAGCGCAGTAAAAGCGCACTCCCGCCGCCGCGCCGCCCATGGCCAACGCTTGGTTGCCTTCGAAGAAAGCGAGCTTTTTTCCTGTGTCAGGCAGCGAAAATGGCAATGGCTTGAAGTTCACCCCGGCATACTCATAACCGGCGCGCGCCACGCCGACGTTTTCGGCGACCACAGCTTCTCCTTTTCGTTTGAACTGCAAGCTCAGGATGTCTTCGAGAATTTTGAACTCGACACCGATAAGCCGGAGCACTGCCGCGAGCGCGATCGTGTTCTGCACCAAGTCGCCTCTAACCTTTGGCGCCAGATCCTTTACCGAGAAAGGACAGAGCTGCACGCCCGGAGCGGCTTCACCCGGCTTGATCTTGTCGCCGTTGTAAAGAACGGCGGAGCCCGATTTCATCAGCCCCAAGTGCCGGTTCATCGTGTCTTGATTGAGCGGCATCATGATGTCGATCTTATCGCCGAAGCTGAGCACCGGCTCCTCGCTGGTGCGAAGCGTAAGAAAAATATGGCCGCCGCGCACGATCGATTGATAGGCATTGTAGGCGTTCAGGTGCAACCCGCGGCGCACGAAAATTCGCGCCAGGATATCGCCCGGCGTCGCAATGCCCTGACCTGCCGCGCCGCCGATCGCGATCGAAAGATCAACCTTTGCCATGCGAATCCTCCTTTTGAACTTGGTTCACTTGGTTGCGGAGAAATTACCCGCGGGCACCTTTTCCAGGATCTTGTTCATCTCATCCGCCGAAAACGCCCTCAGGGTTTGCGCGCGAATGTTTCCCAGCGAACCCATGCTCACGGCGAACGCCGTGATGGTCTCGTCGTCCGGCGCCTCGGCGGTAAAAATCGCGTCGAAAGCGCCCATGGTCCAGTAGACATCTTTGATGCGAACACCAAGATTGGCAGCCGCATTAATGAGCGCTTTGGCCCGTTCGGTGGTCTGGCGAATATGACGAATGCCTTGGTCGGTAAAGTTTACGAGCGCGATATAGGTTGCCACGTAGAGCCTCCTGCCCGCCCCATAAAATAACAAAGCCGATCGTTCCTTGCGAAAATACGCAGGAGCGGCCGGCTCGATTTGATAATGACCCCCGTGACGATCACACAGTGTTCTTCGCTGCGAAACTCCAGATCACGATGCCGTGTCAAAATTGAGGGATTCTTGCTCTCTATGCGAAAGCTACCAACGTCGGACTGACCTGTCAAGTTGCTTTTTGAAGGCTGCTCCAGGAATTCAGTTCGCGCCGCCAGGCAGATCGCTCTTTTTGTTTGGATTACGCGCAAGATTCTAGTAACCAATATGCTGTTGCGCTGAGCAGCGGGCGTCTGAATTCTCGGGAGGCGTTATGTTCGATTTCCTTTTCCCCAATCATCCTTTCGGCGGCCACGCACTGAGATTAGTCGCTCAGGCCCAGCAAGGCGGCGGCGACGTCTTCGATATCGCTCGAGCCATGAAGCAGATCGACGCCGGCGACAAAGATGCATGGGAGCGCGCATGGCTGGAGCTGGCTGAGAAGACCGAAGCAAGAGCGAAGGAAGCGCTCGCGGCCGGCCGCCGGCGCACGGCGAAACAATATTTTTTCCACGCCAGCAATTATTTCCGCATGTCGGATGTCCTGCTGACGATTGCCGAAGAACCCAAGCGGGTCGAGCGTTTCCGTAAGGCGCAAGAAAGCTTCCGCGCCGCGATTAAACTCCATGAACCCAAGATTGAAATTGCTTCGATCCGCTGCGGCAACGAAACATACGACGGCTACTTTTGCCATCCGGTCAATCCTAAACCCGGCAAGTGGCCGGCAGTGCTTTTTCTCGGCGGCGCCGACGCGTATGCCGAAGAAATTTACTTCGGCGGCAAACAGATGCTCGACCGCGGCTGGGCGATGCTGTTGGTCGATACGCCGGGACGCGGCTCCTCGATTTATCTAAAAGGCATCAAGACTCGGCCGGACTACGAAGTCCCGGGAAAGGCGTGCATCGACTACCTCGTCTCCCGCCCCGAAGTAGATCCCCAGCGCGTCGCCCTGCTCGGCATCAGCATGGCCGGTTACTACGCGCCGCGCGTGGCGGCGTTCGAGAAGCGGCTCAAAGCACTAGTCGCTTGGAGCGGCTGCTACAGCATTCTCGACGATCTTTATGATTTCTGCGTCCACCTCCAGCCGGTTTGCCGGAGGTTGCTCGGCGGTGTGACTCACGAAGAAGCGCGCCGTCGGTTAACGGACTATACGATGGCGGGCATCGCGAAAAACATCACCTGCCCGACGCTGATCACCCACGGCGACAAAGATACGTTGATGTCGGTCGACGGCGCCCGCCGACTGTTCGATGAGATCGGCGCCAAGGACAAGACGCTGAAAATTTACGGTGAAAAAGACGGCGGCGGCAGAATCCACTGCAGCCACGACTACTGGGCCCACAATCTGCCCTACATGCTAGATTGGCTAGAGGAGAGGCTGTGAAGATTGGCGTGATGGAGTATTGGGAAATTGCTTTACTCGCACTGCCCGACGTTGGACAAGAACTCACACGATTCGCGTGATTTCTATCCGGTCTCTTCCCCCTCGACGGGGGAAGCCTGTCCTGAGCAAAGTCGAAGGGATTAAGATGGGGGTGCCGGTCAAAAATCAAAATCACCCCTTCCTTTATCCTTCCCCGTCAAGGGGAAGGGAATCGAAATTAGAGAGGAGTTATTGAGTGGCAACAAATGATCGACCTATCCATTGGGACAAAGAAGTCGATGTTATCGTCGTCGGATTCGGCGCCGCGGGTGGAATCGCCGCGATCACGGCTCACGACGCCGGCGCCAGCGTGCTTCTCATCGAAAAGATGCCCCACCCCGGCGGGATCTCGATTCTCTCCGGCGGCGGCGTCGCTTTCGCGCACAACGCCGAGGGCGCTTTTCAGTATTTGCAACGAACCTGCAACGGCACCACCCCCGACGATATCCTGCGCAAGATGGCCGAAGAGATGGTCGGCATGATCGATTGGATGACGGAGCTCGCCAAGGTCAGCGGCACCGAGCCAACCAAAACCGAGACGCGCGGCCACGGCACCTATCCGTTTCCCGGCACCAACGATATCGACTCGATCAAGCTCAAAGATTTTCAAGCCTACGCCGAATTTCCCTGGGCCAAGGGGCTGCGCGGCGGCGCGCGCTTGTTCAAAGTCGTCTACGACAACGTCAATGCGCGCAACATCGAAGTCATGCTTTCGACGCCAGCGAAAGAATTGATCCTGAGTCCCGCTGGCGAGATCATTGGTTTGATCGCCGAACGCGATGGCAATCCGATACGCATCAAGGCGAACAAAGGCGTGGTTCTCGCCTGCGGCGGCTACGAGAACGACGACGCCATGAAGCTGCAGTACTTCGAAGCGCAGCCGGTCTATCCCGTTTACCTCGGCAACACGGGCGACGGCGTGAAGATGGCGCAGAAAGCCGGCGCCGGCCTCTGGCATATGTGGCATTTCCACGGCGGCTACGGCTTTAAGTTCCCCGAGATGCCGTTCGCCATCCGCCACGTCTGGGCCGGGCCGCGCAATGAGAACCGGAAGATGATTTGGATCGCAGTCGATAAATTCGGCAAGCGTTTCATGGATGAATATCCGCCGGCGCCTCAGGACACCGGCACGCGGGCATTGGAATTCTACGACGCCGACATCCAGGACTACCCGCGCATCCCCTGCTACCTGATCTTCGACGAGGAAGGCCGCAAGCTCGGCCCGATCGGCATTCCGATCGTCAACGACGAGCGCTACGACGCCAGCTGGAGCGCCGATAACCTCGCCGAGATCGACAAAGGCTGGATCAAGAAAGGCAGCTCCCTCGAAGAAATCGCCGCGCAGATCGACGTCAATCCCAAGGTACTAAAGGCGACCATCGAGCGTTGGAATGAGCTCTGCCAAAAGGGTCAGGACGAAGACCACAGACGTCCGCCCAAGACCATGATGCCGATCAAGAATCCGCCCTACTACGTGACGGAAGCCTGGCCGATCGTGAACAATACCCAGGGCGGGCCTGAGCACGACGTCGAGCAGCGCGTGCTCGACCCCATGAAAAAACCGATCCCGCGCCTCTACGTCGCCGGAGAGATCAGCTCGATCTACGGGCACCTCTACTTGGAAGCGGGAAATATTACCGAGTGCTTCGTGGCTGGAAAAATTGCCGGGCAAAACGTCGCACAGGAACAGCCGTGGAGTTAGTAGTTTCCTCGGAACGCTTGCGCGCCATTTGTCCGTTGTACGCAAGCGGGCATCCAGGTTCGTTTGACGATATGAAATTCTTTACATTCACAGCGATTGCGGTCAGCGGCGCCCTCGGCGGGTCGGTTGGAGTGCGGTGTCATCAAAATATATTTTCTCCCGATGATCACCTCGGGAAGTCACATGATAGAGCGCTCCAGCGAATTCCAACCGCAGAGGGCGTGCCATTGGCCGAAAAATACGCTGCCGTAACTATAAAGTAAAGGACTGACCCCCTTCCTCTCGCGCATGATCGCCAGCAATTCACCGTTGGCAGAGCTGAAAAGTAAGACAATGCCCATCCAGCGCTGCCCGGGAAGCATGGGTAACTTCTCGCGCCGCATGCCGCCGCCTGTGTCGCGCCAGGCAACGATGTCCGAAGAAAAGCGCAGCGCCGCGGTGCCAAAGTGCGGCCTAGCGCCGCTCATGCTTTTTAGGTAATGCGCATCGGCCCTTCGGCGCCTTGCGCCGCCGCCGCCGTCGGGCTATACACATCCGAACGTGGGGCGGTCACAGCCGCTCCTTCACCCATTTCGCGGTAGAGAATCTCCAACGCCTCCATGGTGTCTTTCATCGTGATCAACTCGGCGATCTCGTCGTTATTAAGAAACAATGGCATGAAGACCTCGTATTATCCCCTCGCCCACTTGGAAACTGTGTCGGAATGTCATTCTGAGCCGCAGGCGAAGTTCTGTAAGCTGAGAAAAAGCAGATGCTTCGCTTTCGCTCAGCATGACATCCGGGCAGTTCGTGGCATTGCAACACAATTACATCGGGGAGAGAGTTAGGGTAAGGGAAATCAATCGCGAATGTCTTGCAGCAACCACTCCGTCGGAATATTCTTCCCCAAGCCTTTTGCCTTCGCCAACTCATAGACCTTGCCTGCCACCGCGAAAAACTGCGCGCCTTGAATGTTGCCGCGCTCGGAATAGGTGATTTGTTTGTCGGAAGTCCGGCCCGTTTTCGCACCACTCAAAATTTCCGAAAAGTACACGGCTCGCTCTTCAGCGATGACACCGTGACCTCGCTCGCCGACTCGCTTCATTTGGAAATCGGCGTTCTCCTTGGGCCTGGCCGCGTACGTAATGTACTCATCGGCAAGACCGAACTCGGGAAGCCCCCACGGGTGAGGCGCGTTGCCGAGCCGCAAAGAGACATCGATGCGATTCAAGGTGTCTTCGTCCGGCTTACCGCCGACGCAGGTGACGTGCGTGCCCTCTTCCAACCACTTGCCGCAGATGATCGGTACCGAAGAATCCGTACAACCCGCTACGATATGCGCCCCTTTGTATGCGTCCCGAGGATGACTCACCGGCACGACTTCGAGCCCGTACCTCTCACTGATCTCCTTGGCGTAGGCTGCACGATTCTCCTTCGTCGGGCTATAGACTTGTATTTGTTTGATCTTCCGCGCCAGCAAAAACGACTCGACGTGAGAGCGCGCCATGCCGCCGGAACCGATCATGCCAACCACCTCGGCATCGTCTCGCGCCATATACTTTGCGCCGATCCCGGAGTCGGCGCCGACGCGCATATGTTGTAAATAACCGTCATTGATCAGCGCCAAGGGTTCGCCGTTCTGGACACTATTGAGCAGAATGAGACCGCAGAATCGGCCCGGCCTGACGCAGTATTTTTCTTGAGTGATTGCGCCTTGATATTCTTGTTCATAAATCACGTCCGACTTCATTCGAATCGCGAAGTAGCCCGATGTCGAACCGCCTTCCATCGTGCCCCACTGATAGATCTTGTTGGGATCCTGAGTCGGGATTTGGATGTCAATGCGCGGGCGGCATACCGCCTCCTGGCGCACCAGCTCGCGGTACGCCTGATCCAGCGCGGTCATGGTGATTTCCATGGTGAGAACTTGTTTCACATCGTCGTTATTCAATATCAGCGTCATTGTGCTCGATCCTCTATAACGCGAAGCACGAGCCTAGCAGGTTGCTAAAAAGATTCAGAATGCATCGATCGGCTCAGCATGAACGGAATATTCTCAATCGTTGCAACCTTTTTTCCGTTCGTCCTGAGGCACTCGAAGGATGAACGGAAGGGTTCAGTAACATGCTACAGATTTTTCTCCCACAGCTTGGCGAACAATCCTTCGTCAACCAGTTCCTGCACCAGGCTGTTATCGAAGAACTGCTCCGGCTTGGCTTGTTTCGCCTTGGGGTTAGTCCGGGCGATTTGATCCAGAGTCACCTGAAACGCCGGCGCCTTCACGAAAGGAATTTTTTCCATGAAGTCATAGCCGTATTGGATGCTGCCATCGAGCATGGCCTGATCGTTGATCTTGGTATATTTGGCGAAGATCGCGCGCGTTTCTTCTTTGCGTGTGTGCATGAAATGTATCGCGCGGCCGTAGGCCCGCACGAAGGCTTTAGCTTGGGGCTGGTATTCTTTTATCCACTTTCTCGAAGTTGTGAGACCGATATGCATGAAAGGAATCTCTTCTTTCGCTAAATTAGCAAGCATCCGCATCCCGGCCTTCTGCGCCAGATACACCATCGGCTGCGACATGGGCGCGGCGACGACGGTTTTCTTTGACAGCGTCGCCGCCAGCTCGGGCATGCCGCCGATCTGAATGAACGGGACGTCCTTGGCCGACTCGAGGCCGTATTTGGAAAGCAGCATGCGCATGCCGAAGTCTGTCGAGGCGCCGAAGCGGGTCACGCCAACGACTTTGCCTTTGAGATCATTCACAGTTTTAATCTCCGGCGCGGCCATCACATAAAACGCGACTACGTTGGTGATCGCGCCCATAGCGACGAGGTCGCCGCCGCCGAGGCCGACATCGGCGATCACCTGACTGTTGGCGCCGGAGAGCACGATTTCCCCCGCCAGCGGTGAGCGCGCTCAATTCACCCTTTTGGGTGATGAACGATGCCGGGTTTTGGAAGCAGGAGGGATTGGATATTCAGCTCGTTTACATTGCCAGCTCGCCGACGCAACTCAGCGAAAACCTCTGGCGCCCGTTATCCCCTGGACAACACCATCGCGCAGTTCTTGGAACTGTCGCTCTGCTTCGGCAATCCAAAGCTTTCGATTTCCCCCGGCGACTCTTCGGCTCCCTCGAGGGTCGTCGGCCGAGACCGTGCACGGCTTGCAGTCCGCCTCCTGTCGGTCCTCCGCGGTGCAAATCAGGATAACGTGGGATTTCAGTTCTCGCTAACGCTCGCTGCATTGCATGGTTGGGCCTACCGGCTCGGTTGTTTGCTTCGCACATCGACTTCGTGCCTCTGCGTGGGCGGCATGGCTTGAAGCCAAAGCTGTTGTTGACGCATGTACTCGGCTTGGTCGGCGAACCATTGCTCAAGGGCCTGTGAGTCACGGCCGAACACCATGTAGTAGGGGATAAAGCCTTTCCATGGCTCGTGTAACGAGTACTTCCAGACCCACTTGTTTGAAACGAACTGAGTCTGCGACGGCTCGCCAAGGACGGCTTTCACCTCAGCCGGTTTCATTCCAGGCGAGAGCTGATTCGTCTTCGACACGGAACCAAAACCGCCACCGGAGCCCGCGCATGCGGCGAGGACCGTCAGGACAAGCGATGCCAACAGAAGTCGGAAACTCATGTGGCCTCCCTGTAGGCCCAACTATTAAGCGGGTCAAGTGCGGCGGTCAATCTATCACCCATAGACGCATCGATCGGGCAATTTTACCGTATTTCTCAAGACTTAACAATGAAAATAAATCCCGACAAACACTGCACGATTATCAGCATTCGCCACTGGCGAAATCTAACCAGTGCGTTTGCAATCCACCGCGTCAGCAATAAACGGCGCTGAACGCTAGCCCA